>CAIYZV010000291.1 GCA_903930765.1 uncultured Pirellula sp. | reverse complement strand
GCGATCAATGCAGCTTGGTTTGCAAAGTTCGGGTCTTCCATGCGGTCTGGTTTCAGCATGTTCTCGGCGTAATTGAGCCGATAGTCACCAAACCATTCCCAATCCAGCATCGATTCTCCTTTCTTGAGAACCGTGCTTCCTGGATCCCCGATGACACCGCAGAAATCCCAGATCTCTTTCCAAAACAGATCGGGAAATCGCACGCTCCAAGCATGGATCGTACGGTAGTTGCTCGTCCAATCCGTTCCTAGAGAATCCAAACCTTCGACCTTGCTGGCGATGGTGTCCGCAAACCGTGTCATATTCGACGTGGCAACATCGCTGGTCTTGGGTTTCCAGAGAAGGGACGAGTTTTGATGTTGCATGGTTGCGTATCCAGGTAATTGGTACCGTTCAAGGACAGGTGTGTGGCAAAAGGACAGGTGCGTGGCAAATGGTGTGCTTCTCTAGAGTTGGATCCGTGGATCGAATAGACTACCATGCCACACGGGTACGAAAACAGCGAGGTTACGTTGTATTGCCCGATGATCAACTTGCAATTTTCCATGGTTTCCGCTGACGAAGAATCTCTATGCTTACCACCATTGTCGTGATTTTCGTAGTGGGTTATTTGGCGATCGCCCTCGAGCACCAAATCCACATCAATAAAGCAGCTTCGGCGATCTTGACCGGAGTGCTTTGCTGGACACTCTATGCGGTGAACTTTGGGACCTTGGTCCCCGAAAGAGAATTCGGTGTGTGGGATAATTCCCACCATGCCGGTGAGGCCGCAGTCGAGGAGGCAGGTGGCCTCGACCCAAAGCTCCAGTTTCTTGTGGATGGTCAGTTGGCCCATGGGTTCGCCGAGACTGCAGGAATCCTCTTTTTTCTGATCGGGGCGATGACCATCGTGGAATTGGTCGATGCGCACGAAGGCTTCTCGCTGATCACGCGGTTTATCCGCGCCAAGAACAAGGTCACGCTGTTGTGGATTATTGCCTGGATTGCGTTCTTGCTCTCCGCCGTCCTTGATAATTTAACGACCACCATCGTGATGATTTCGGTCCTTCGTAAGCTGGTTAGCGACCAACAATTGCGATTGGTTTATGTCGGTATTGTCGTGATCGCTGCGAATGCCGGTGGGGCTTGGACGGTCATCGGGGACGTCACAACGACGATGATATGGATGAAGCACAAAATCGGCGAGTGGGAAGTGATCCGCGATCTATTTTTGGCGAGCGTAGTATGTTTGCTCGTTCCCCTATTATTGATCTCGCCGACACTCAAAGGGGAGGTGGAACCGCCTGCGGAGCAGAATGACGAAGGAGATGACAAGAGCATCGAGGGCTGGCACCGAGCGCTGTTCTTGTTTTTGGGAATAGCTGGACTGCTCAGCGTTCCCATCTTCAAGACCTATACCCATCTACCGCCTTTCATGGGGATGATGTTGAGTTTGGGCATACTGTGGCTCGTCTCGGAACTGGTCTCGCACACCATGGATGAAAAAACGAGAAGCAGCACGGGGGTGCTCGCAGCGCTTCGAAAGATCGACATGTCGAGCGTTCTATTTTTTCTGGGGATCCTGTTGGCGGTTGGCTCCCTCGGTTCGATGGGTGTACTGACAAGCTTGGCCGATAAACTGCAAGCTTCGATTCAAAACCAATCGGTGATCGCAATCATTATCGGTTTAGTGTCGGCCGTCGTGGACAACGTGCCCTTGGTCGCCGCGGGGATCGAGATGTACTCTGCAACCAACGGAATGAACGATCCTTTTTGGATGCTGTTGGCCTATTGCGGCGGTACCGGAGGCAGTTGCTTGATCATTGGTTCCGCCGCGGGAGTGGCCGCGATGGGGCTCGAGCGAATCGACTTTTTCTGGTACCTGCGTCGAATCGCCCCGCTGGCCCTCGCTGGCTATTTTGCGGGAATCGCGGTTTACTTCCTGCAGCAGTGGCTGATGAGCAGCTTGTTCGGCCAGTAGGTGGATTGCTTGCGAGTCGTCGCGAGACGATCCGCTTGCAAATTTCAAGGTTCCAAGCTAGCCTCGTTACACGTTTACCGATTTCCTCAAAGAGAGCCGTAGCTGCCCAATGACACTCAGGGATTGCACTCACGAACTGCCGGACGATCAGCGGATCGTCATGACCTCGGTGGGGTTGACCAGCCCCAATGGGCACAATCTCGAGATGTATCGCGAGTCGCTCGTGGCTGGGCGAAGCGGGGTTAAGGATTACAACATCCGCTACGTCGGCGATACTCACGCAGGGATTTGTGAGTTTGAAGCGGTCAAGTATCAGAGCCGGCGTGACATGCGGCGTGGTACCCGCGCAGGCACCGTGGGGATCTGGTCGGCGGGCGAAGCTATCGCGAGGAGTGGGCTCGAATGGGCCAATGTCGACAAGTCGCGTGTTGGAATCTATGTCGGTATCACCGAGCATGGAAATGTTGAGACCGAAAACGAAATCTATTCCATCAAGCAATACGAATACGATACGACCTATTGGTCCCACCACCACAATCCGCGCACTGTCGCCAACAATCCCGCTGGTGAAATCGCATTGAACTTGGGAATCACCGGCCCCCATTACACGATTGGTGCCGCCTGTGCGGCGGGTAACGCAGGGATTATCCAGGGCGTTCAGATGCTCCGATTGCATGAATGCGATATCGCCATCGCAGGCGGCGTGTCTGAAAGTGTCCACACGTTTGGGATCTTTGCGTCGTTCAAATCCCAGGGTGCCCTCGCTTCCAACGCGGATCCGACGAAGGCCTCGAGGCCGTTTGATACCGACCGCAATGGGATCGTGGTCGCCGAAGGAGGCTGCTTGTACATCCTCGAGCGGCTTTCGGACGCCAAAGCTCGAGGTGCGACGGTTTTGGCAGAAATCGTCTCTTACGCCATCAATACCGATGCCACCGATTTCGTGCTTCCCAACCCAGAACGCCAGGCTCAATGCGTCCGATTGGCCTTGAAGCGGGGCAAGCTGAACGCAGATCAGATTCAAATTGTTAGCACGCATGCGACCGGAACCACCAGCGGCGACAACCAGGAGTGCGAGGCTCTCCGGGACGTTTTTGCGGGTTGCAAGGGGGTACGGTTCAACAATACCAAGAGTTTTATTGGCCATACGATGGGGGCGGCCGGGGCTATCGAATTGGCCGGCAATTTGCCGGCTTTCCAGGACAGGGTTTGCCATGCCACGATAAATGTGGACAATTTGGATCCGAAGTGCGCCCTCGACGGGTTGGTGATAAATCAGCCCCAAGAGCTTGATCGCGTCGACTACATCCTCAACAATTCCTTCGGTATGCTCGGGATAAATTCGGTCTTGATCGTTAGACGGTTTTAATCATCCTCGAGGTAGCGAAGGGCGAAGTACCCCCGGGTACTGACTTTTTCATTTCCGTCAAATTGGTTCGCAGCGGCGTTTGAGCGCCGCTGGATTTCACTTGGGAGTAACGTAATTCCATGACATCTGCAGAAATCCGGGATGAGATCCTAGACATTCTGAGTGACATTGCGCCTGACGAAGACCTGTCCGGACTGGAAGACAGCAAGTCATTCCGAGAGCAACTCGAACTCGACAGCATGGACTTTCTCGACATCGTGATGGAGTTGCGAAAACGTCACCGCGTTCAGATTCCCGAGGAAGATTACGGTCACCTCGCCAGCATGGGCTCAACGGTAACCTACCTCGAGCCAAAAATGCGGGACATTGTTGCTGCATAGTAAATCTGCATAGTAAATACGACAAATTCCGATTGGAAATCGTCCTCGCACTGAGGATCATTCGGGTCGAGTTCGTTCCAACCGCTCGCCTTTTCAATGGGCTGTTGGGAGCCGTTGCGGATTCGTAGAGCAGTTGCGGATTCGTAGAGCAGTTGCGGATTCGTAGATCGTGCGGTTAGCCCAGTATCTTGATCGTTTCCGAGTTGGGCTAACGAGGTTTGCACCTACGTATGCGTTATCGAAGCACCCGCGAAGTCGTTGATGACTTGAAACGGCATGGCCGTTTGATTGAGGTCACGGAACCGCTCTCTCCGCGACTGGAGATCGCGGAGGTGCAGCGACGGGTTTATGCTCGCGGAGGACCGGCAGTTCTCTTTACCAATCCCCAAGGCTGCTCCTTTCCGTTGGTAAGCAACCTTTTCGGGTCGATCGATCAAGCTCGATTCCTTTTTCGATCGACCATCGACCGAGTGCGTCGCGCGATCGAGCTGAAGATTGATCCGACAGCTCTCTTCCGGAATCCCTTCCGGTATGCGAGTGCTCCGTGGACCGCGTGGACCATGCTGCCCCGTCCGGTCCGCTCCGGCCCTGTCCAGAAGCATTCGATGCGGTTATCGGAGCTTCCGCAAGTTGTTTCGTGGCCCGACGATGGAGGACCCTTTGTCACCCTTCCTCAAGTTCTCAGCGAAGGTCCAAAGGGAGCTTCGACTTCGAGTCGAGCAGGGCGATTAACTCAATGCAATCTGGGCATGTACCGCGTGCAGCTCGGTGGTAACGATTACATTCCCGACCGCGAAATTGGACTTCATTACCAACTTCATCGCGGGATAGGGGTTCATCACCGAGAAGCGATCGCCAGCGGTGAGCCGTTTCGAGTGTCCGTAACCGTGGGGGGCTCGCCTGCCATGACGCTGGCGGCCGTGATGCCACTTCCCGAAGGAGTCGGCGAACTGACCTTTGCAGGGGCCATGGCTGGATACCGAATACCGATGATCCTAGGCCAAGGGCACTCGCCGATTTATGCCGATGCAGACTTTGCCATCCATGGAATCGTGGATCCCACAAGTCTCAAGCCCGAGGGGCCGTTCGGCGATCATTTGGGGTATTACGCGAAGCAGCACCCGTTTCCTTGGATGCGGGTAACGAACGTATACCATCGTCCCGGTGCGATTTGGCCATTCACTGTAGTTGGGCGTCCGCCGCAGGAGGACACCACCTTTGGGGAACTGATCCATGAACTGACCGGACCTATCATCCCGTCGGTCCTGCCGGGAGTTCGCGGGGTTCACGCGGTCGACGCTGCGGGTGTCCACCCACTCCTGCTGGCTATCGGCAGTGAGCGATACACCCCCTACGCAAAACCTGGACGCCCCCAAGAGTTACTGACCCAAGCCAACGCGATTTTGGGCCAAGGTCAAATGTCGTTGGCGAAATACCTGATGATCGCGGACGGAAATGAAGCCCCCGAGTTGGATCTCTACGACATCGAACGCTTCTTCGGGTGGGTGTTGGAACGCGTTGATTT
Organism: uncultured Pirellula sp.; assembly: GCA_903930765.1. Taxonomy (GTDB): domain Bacteria; phylum Planctomycetota; class Planctomycetia; order Pirellulales; family Pirellulaceae; genus JBKCUI01. Next base: position 27,912 of record CAIYZV010000291.1, on the reverse strand, counting down.
CAGTTCAGATCTCCATTTTCAGACCAAAACCACCATCGATACCTTGGATTACAGTGGAGAAGGTTTCAACCAAGGGTCCAAACTCGTGATTGCGGCCAGCGGTCCTCGAAAGCGGGTTTTGGCCACGGAATGCCCCAGTCAGATTTCTCTCCCGGAAGGGTTCCATTCCCCCAAATTGTGCATGCGAGGGGTGCTGGCCATCCAAGCCAACGCACGAGCATCGATCGATACGCTGCTCGAGCACTGGACAGGGCGAAACGGTTCCCCATTGGATCATTCTTCATCAGGCAAAACGAGAGCCGGTTGGATGGACTCGATCCCCTGGGTCGTTCTCGTCGATGACTCGGCGTTTACCAGCCAATCGGTCAACAACTTCTTGTGGGTGGCATTTACCCGTAGCAATCCTGCAACCGATATCCATGGCGTCGACGAAACGGTTCAGAACAAGCATTGGGGTTGCGTTGGACCGATCGTGCTCGATGCCAGGATCAAGCCTCATCACGCGCCGCCGCTACTGGAATCCCCTGAGGTCACTCGGCGAATCGATGCGCTGGCTGCTCGCGGTGGAGCGATCGCCAAATACCTGTAGTTCCGCTGCCCTAAAAAAGAGAATTTTTTCTGGCCCAGATGCGGGGTTACGGCGGACTTACCTTGTTTTCGCGGTGCACACGCTACGGAGGTGTTTAAGGCTGTTGGTTTCCCCTAGGGTCAGGATTCACGGGGCAATTTCTACCTTGCGCGAGCGTTGCATATCGTTTCTTGCCGAACCGTCAAGAGTTCCCTAGGCCTCAATTCACGGAGTGTGGCAAAAAGTACCCAGCTTTGGCATTTCTTTTTCCTTGACTTTAGTCCCCGGTTACAAATAATCCGAGGGAGTGAATTGTTGATGAGTTTTTGTTGAAGCGTTTTTACGTCTTCCAATAGGGGTTTTGACCGAATGAGCAGTTTGTGCAAGAACGTTTTCGAAGCCATCCTCAAGTACGGGCACGACGAGGATTTCGATCCGGTGGTAGACAATCGATTTCTACCGACCGACGCTCCTGCGGGATCGCAGGAGAAGATCGAGGTTCTTCGCCGCCGTGTCGAATTGGGGCAGCCTCTGTGGCACAACGATGACCGCGTCGATTACAGCGGTCTGACTGGTGCCATTCGTCCTCGCGAGTAACCCTGTCCCTTCCCGGCGGTTATGCAGTGTTAATCGCCCGGATCTAAGCAATGAAAGCTCGGCCAACTCGCCGAGCTTTCTTCGTTTTTGGATGGGGCTCGACGGGGTTAGTTCCTCGGGGTTTAGCTCCCGGGGGTTAGTTCCCGGGGATTAGTTCCCATCGAAGGCTGAGAAAAACAGGTCACGGAGGGCTGCGTCGTCCCGTTCCTCGAGCGGTGTTTGCAGGAAGGCCATCTCGCTTTTCTTGGTATCACCTGCAGCAGTCATAGCGGTTTCGAAGGCCGTGCATGTCGGACAGCCGCAGCGATCTGGACCTTGCGAAAGAATCGCTGAGCCACTTTGCTCGACGATCCATGTTGTTGGCAGCGTGTTGCTCCGTCCTGTTGCGAACGAGACCAAGCGAGGCGTGGATTCATTCGAGTGTACAGGTTCCGTGATGATTGGAACCGAGGTTCGTTCCCCTTCACCGCCAGAGCCGGAACCGCTACCACCTCGGTTTCGGTTGATGTAGTTGATCACCGCAAGGACATCGAGAGGACTAACGTAGCGATCGCCATTAACATCCAAGTAGGGAGGGGGATTGATCGGAGAACCTACCAAAGACCGCGGTTGGTTTTGGTTGATGTCGTTAACGAGGACGAGCACGTCGAGCGGGTTCACACCAGCTTGTCCATCAACGTCTTCTGGGAGTGTTTGGTTTTGCCAAGGACTCGGTTCGACATACCCACCAAAGTCGACATGCGTTACCGAGCGGTTTGAACCATAGGCGACTTCGAGCACACCATTGATCGCATTGGTTGCCTTGAAACCGCCATTGGTATCGGTGACGAGGAGACGGTAATTCCCTGCAGGTAGATTCTCCAGAAAATAGCTTCCGTCGGCGGCGGTGGTTGCCGTATTGCCGGGTCCAAAGCGGAGGTTGTCAAATTTTACGGTGGTGTTTTGGAATCCTCGAGCGATCACATACGCGATCTTCGCTTCACCGGTTTCAACCTCCATCTTCACGGTCTCATTCCGCAAGAGACCCTTGCGTTCAAACCGGGAAAGGAGGGTCCCATCGGCGGCATAGGCTTCCAAGCGTACTTTGGAGTTGTCAGCAACCGCGATCGCATCGATAGAAACGTAGGAGGTCAACGTGTCGAACCTAGCTCGCAACTGCTGATCTTGGTCTCGAAATGTATCGAGATACTTCTTGGACCAGAACGAATACGGTTTGAAGATTTTGCTTCCCGTCGACGCTGCGGAATCATCAAAAACGCCGATGGCTCCCGTTGCATCGAATCCCACAACATCGACACGTACCCCACCTAGATTCCCCGAGAGGGTACCACTCGGGTAGTTATCAGGATCGATGATCTTTTGCAACGAAACTGGATTGAGATTCGCATCGACCAAGGTCACCGTCGCGCCGGCGAAACCTATCTCCGAGGCGTTCCATTGGCGGTCTTGATTGGAATCCTTCCAAACGAAACCTTGTATGCCATGGCGAGTGGTGGTGTCTGGTACATTTCCGATCACGCCCGAGAAAACGTTGCTGGTGATACCGATCCTGGAATCCACAGCGCGGATTTCGATGGTCTTTCCGAGATCGTTAGCTGCGATGGGAATGGCGAGATTGAGATTGGCTGTAAAAGCGTTTGGCGACGCAGCGCTCGTCCATGCTCCGGTCCCGATTCGGTACTCGACGCGCGTCACTTTATTGATCGTGATGTTGTTTTGGAGGCCCGATGAGTTGCGATTGGGCAAGGTCTGTACCGACGCGACACCGCTGAAGAGATAATCGCCACCGAGTGTGTCGTAGCGTCCCGTACCCTCTAGCGAAATGGGAACATCGAGCACGTCGAAGATACCATCGGAATCCGAGTCGCGCCAACCAATTTGAGCGAGTGTCGCATCAGGCGATGTGAGCGAATTGTAGGCGGTGTCCAAAGACGCCCCCGAGGACATGATGCTGGGTTGCTGCTGGAACCCTGGGATCGGGTTGGAGTCGATCGCATTGGTGTTCTGCGCGTCGTAGTACCCTCGTTTATCGTAGTAGGTTCCGCCGCCTGAGTATTCGTCTCGTGCCCAAAACATGTGGCCCGTTTCGTGCGTGAACGTCGACGCGGGTCGCACCGACGGGACCACCATGAACAATCCGCCAGCAAAGGCGAAGGCTCGCGAGAAATCTCCGCCTGACGCAAACGTTCCCGAGCCATCGTTGACCGAGTTGACGATAAACATGGTGAACGACCAGTCGGCGTTGAGCTTTTGCCGCTGCGAATCGTTGAACCGACGAATATTCGATTCGAGGTTGTTCGTTTGACCAAAGCCAATGTCGCTCAGGAACTGGCTTACCCAAAGCTCATAGGCATTGGATGTTCGGTTGATCGGTTCGTAGGGAGTGCTGGGGCGGTTATCGGCGTAAGTGCGATCGATGACCCAATCGAGCGTGTGTACGGAACTCTCTTTTTGCAGCAACTGAGTCCACCAGTTCAGTCCCGTTTGGACGTTGTTCATTACGGCTGCGACGTGGGCGGGAGTCCAATTTTCGGTGCTTGGATCGATCGTCCCGTCGCTCTCGAGAAGAACCGGGGTGACGGCAATCCGACCGAGCATGAACTCTCCCGTGTCCTCCGCCGTGGCGCCGAAAGGCAACGAAGCCATAACGCGGCGTTCCTCCAAGCTTTCGAAGGAAAGCGTTCGCTCTAGAACTCGACTGCGTCGCAGTTTGCCTTCGCTCATAGAATCCCTGGGATCCGGACGGGGTGAAATCTCAACGGGGTCAAAGAAAATGGCAAAACAAGAGCAATTCATGGGTTCGTTGGGGGCTAATCCCTCTCGACCCGCGTCGAATCGCCACTCTTTAGATGATAGTCCGATGGAATAATTCCCTAATTCCCCACCTTGAATTTAAGGTTTTCCGCCTAGGAAAGAGTGCGGCTCGGTAGGGATTGTTCGGTTTGGTTGGATTAGGGCGCCACTTCCGATGCCGGGACGGATTCGGAGGCCAGTGTCGCCACGGCATATGCGGGAGCGCACCGAGACAGGTCCGACCCGATCGATTCTAGGAGCGAAACGGGCTTGGAGAAGTCCCTATCGTCCTGGATCGCGGTATCGATCAAAAAGCCGCCGTGACCGCTTACGATCAAGCCTGTCGGTTTGCTGGCACCGTCGAGACGGACTTGCCGGGCGGCCACCCGCCCTATTCCCAGTTTGAGCATGGACACCTGCTTGTCGAAGATCGCTTGTGCGATGGCGGTGATGTCCGAATCGGTGAGGGTCGAACCGTCTTCACCGACAACCCGCGCCATGCGGTACCTTGCCCCATCGACGCTCGCCGGTTTGCCATCGGCCGTATTTCGATCATCGGGCTCTTCGGGGAGCATGCCCAACCAAAGGTAGGCATCTCGCGTCGTCGCAAACTGCTCGTTCATGACCGGGCAACGCTTGCCGAACAAGGGGACTGAACGTACGACCCCAGCAATGTTGGATCGTTCGATTCCCGTGTAGAGCAGTTCTCCTCGGCGCAAACGCTGCGAATCGGTCATCGAAGGTGTAACAACCCCGCTTTTGCGGATCGGAATCAAGTCGATCGTGGTGGAACCTATGTCGACCACAATTCCGTGTTCGCAAGCCAGGAAACGACAAGCCCACGATGCTAACGCGTGCCAATTGGAGGCCGCAGCCATCCAAGGTTCTCGTGCGGCTTGCGAGGGACTGCGCCATTGTCCGTCGACGCAGTAAACCTGGACCAAAGGAGATGGGATAATGCGTGTGACTTGTTCCAAGATCAATGCGACACCATCGGCCCGAGTCGCAAAGCAATCCGCGAGTTCCCCTGTCATGGTGATTGCGGCGATATCAAAATCAGGGCATTGGCAGATGAGAGGCGCGAGCGTCGAAGCGAGATTTTCCCACTCTCGCCACATGGCGAACGGTTGTGAGCAAGACCACCCGTCGGCATGCGCTAGTTTGAGATTGGCACCACCGATGTCGATGCCCAAGCATCGTTTGGTGGACTTGGGCGGAATGGTTGCGGGAGCAGTCGTTGCCGCCATCGATTTGGTGTTTTTGCCAGTGTTGCGTTTGTTAGACCTGGGCATTGGAGAATTTTGTTCGGAGCAGGTTCGATGGGTGACGAATCCGCGAATTGGGAATTTGGCAGTATTGGATTGTTTGACAGTATCAGATTGTTTGGCAGTATCAGATTGTTTGGGAGTATCAGATTGTTTGGGAGTATCAGATTGTATCGTCTAAGTGTGCTCCACGGCCCGTGTATGCTCCATGCCAATCGGATTCGAATCAAACGATCAGCATGCAATCCCCATAACTGAAGAACCGATATTGTTCTTCGATGGCCTTCCGATAGGCCTCCAGCATCAATTCTCTACCAGCGAATGCGCTGATCAAAACCATCAAGGTGCTCCGGGGTAGGTGGAAATTGGTCAGCAACATATCGACAGCTCGAAAGGTGTGACCTGGTCGGATAAAAATGTCGGTTTGTCCGGACCATTCGATCAGTTTTCCGTCGCCTTGCATGGCAGATGTTTCGAGGGTGCGGACGGAAGTTGTTCCAACCGCAAGGATCCGTCCACCTTCGGCCCTAGCTCCTGTTAGCCGTTTGACGACATTGGCACTAATCTGTGCGAACTCGCTATGCATTTTGTGCTGATCCAACGTTGGGACTTGGACTGGTCGAAAAGTACCCAATCCAACGTGCAGCGTTACCGATACCAAGGCCACTCCAGCGCCTCGGATTTTCTGTAGCAGTTCTTCCGTGAGGTGCAGACCGGCCGTCGGTGCTGCTACCGAGCCCGGCGTCCTAGCATAGACAGTTTGGTATCGCTGTCGGTCGGTCTCCGTCATTTGGCCATCACGGATATAGGGAGGCAACGGTACTCGGCCCACGGCCTCCAGCAGTTCGAGCCAGTCTCTATTCGGGTCAGGCCGGACCAGTAGATGACCTTCATCCGCATGAGCGACGACGACCACGCCTTGGTTCTCCCGCCCTTCAGGGTCTCTCAAGACGATGCGCTCCTCTGGCAGGAGGTAGCCGCGTGTCTTGGAAAGCAACTCCGCGATGCCGTTCTCTTCACGCAAAAAGAGACCTTCCCACCGGCCACGAGTTTTCTCGCGATAACCCACCAGCCTCGCTGGAATCACTTTCGAGTCATTGACCACAATCGCATCCCCCGCCCGCAAATGAGAAGGAAGATCCTTGATCGATGCATGGTCGATGCGCCCGCTCCGCCGGTCCACCACCATCATCCTGGAATCCGTGCGATTGGCGGGTGGTTCCTGCGCGATCAAGTCGCGAGGCAATTCAAAGTCGTAAAGATCCAACTCGCTCTTAGGCGGGTTTGAGGGAGCGTTCGGGTCTTTCACAAGCAGATTTATCCGTAAAGCATTTGATGGTTAGGTTTTGGCCATGGGGTGGTTGCGAGAGGTCGCAATCTTTTCGTTGCACTGACCACCCAGGATGCCAATTCTATCTCTCAGCCATGCATCCACGAAGGGGCTTGTTCCTGAATCGCAATGGCTATCATTCCTCGCTAGCCATTCGTGGAATGTCGCGATTTTTCGGCATCCATCCGAAATCCGACAAGCTCCAACAGTGCGAGGGCGACAAATTTTGGACCGAGCATCAGGTATCGCTTCCATAGCCTTCTCGGTTCACTTAAAAGGCGATATAGCCATTCGAGCCCATTTTCCTGCATCCAGCGCGGGGCCATTGTTTTCTGTCCGCTGTTAAAATCAAAAGCGGCGCCTACCCCGAGCATGACCGGGGCGTTGATCAGCGGCTTCAGACGCATCATCAGAATATCTTGCTTAGGAGTGCTGATTCCTATCCATACGACGTCCGCGTTTGACTGATTGATTTCGCGAGAAAGCTCGAGCAGTTCCGCTTCGCTCAAGTCGCGATAAGGCGGTGCACCGATTCCAGCGATTTGAATTCCAAATTGATTTTGCAGGGTCGTTGCAAGTTTTTCCGCGACACCGGGCCCTGCGCCGTAGAAGTAATGTTTGTATCGCCCTTGAGTCTGTGCACAAAAAGACATCATCAATTCAGGGCCATAGACCCGGCGGACCATGTTCTTGTGGCCGCGTAATCGGGATAGCCATACCAATGGCATTCCATCGGGGAGCAGAAAGTCAGCTCTCTGAAAGGCCGACAGTGCTTTCGGATTACTCCGGGCTTCCATCAGACCATGCATCCCCAATAGTACGAAATATCTGGGCGATAATCGGAGATCGATGGCACGTGCTAGCGTTGCAATAGTGTCTGGGATCTGGACGCAAGCAACAGGGAGTCCCAAAATCGTTACGCGGCGAGGCTCTTCAAGCGGCTTACCTGATGCACGAGGGATTTCGACAGTTTCTGTAACATTCATTCCAATAAGAGCCAAAGCTCGCCCAAGGGATCACAAGTGCTATGCATTAGAATCGACTGGATGTGCCTCGATCGATCTCAGAAGCCACACCAAGATGACATTTTATCTTCTTCGCTTTATGGCCATTTCGCGTTCAATGGCCAACACGCCCGAGAATGACGGCACCGATCGTTTTAAACATCAATGCAATGTCGTGGCGAATCGTCCGACTCCGAGCATAATGCAAGTCCATCCTCATCCATTCTTCGAAGCTAACATCGCGGCTTTTTGAGATCTGCCAAATACAGGTCAGTCCTGGCTTGGTGTCGAGTCGCTGACGGTGCCAATGTTTGCAGTCTCTGTCTTCATGGCATGGCAGTGGACGGGGGCCGACGATGCTCATGTCCCCTTTTAAGACATTCCACAATTGCGGGATCTCATCAATACCGGTCTTCCGAAGGAAATATCCTAGCTTGGTTACACGGGGGTCATTCTTCATCTTAAAGGCAGGGCCGTCGCGTTCGTTGAGTTCCAGCAATGTCGATTTCAGGTCCTCTGCGTTGACCACCATGGTTCGCAATTTGTACATGGCGAAGGGACGCCCATACTGACCAGCTCGGACTTGGCGAAAAAACACAGGACCGCGTGAAGTCATTTTGATTGCTAGGCCGGCCCCTAACACGATGGGCGTAGCGATGACGATGCCACACGCGCTGCCCATGATATCGATCCACCGTTTCCATGCAGGGAATGATGGTGCGCAATACGCGAGGTGATCGGCGGCGATTGTAGACTGGCTGAGTGTCGTATCGATGAGTTCGTCGCGTGGCGTTGCTTCGTGTCCTTCTGGATCTTTATCTAGGTCGACCTCGCTCTGTTCGGAATCCTCTGGGTCTAACAACGGCCTCTGGTCTTGATGCGAAGGTGCCGGATCGTAACAAAAGATATTGGCTTCAATTTCAATTCCTTCAGCGTGCATCGATGAAACAATGTCGCGCAGTACCGTTCGAGCCCCAATGGCGTCGGTCATGGGGAGCATGACACCAACCCCACCCTTGAGAAGCATTCCCCGTTCATCGGTTAATCGCAACCGTCGTCGAAGATACTTCCCCAGAAGGAGCAACTGTTCGGGTTCACTCTGTTTGGGGCTGGGCAGTCGCCGAGTTCCAGAATGGATCCGCGTGCTGGTCAGGAGTTCGATCACGATCAATGAAAACCACTGCCGATAACGGTCGCAGCGCATCCGCTCCTTGACCAGTGCTCTTTCCATCTCCTTGGCGGAGAGGTAGAGGCAGCGCAGGCGTGGCTGCAATTGACGCTGGGGAATTTTCCTACGTCGCGGGTCCGACATGTGGTTTCCGAGATCAGGTGGACTAGTCATTTCGGCCGCATCCAGAGGGCGCTGGATCGACCGAGTACTCATCCCATGATGCACCAACCGCCCCTTTTTTCGAGTGAAAAACGGAGGATTTCAAGGAAAATCAATAGCCAGACCGTACATCGGGTCGTTACGGAAGCTCACGAATCCGGATGTTCCGAAATTCGACGGGTGCGCCTTCCGACTCCAAGCACAAATAGCCCTCGGCGGGATTGGCTCCAGAACCGCCCGATACCTCATGCCCGTTCACCCATAGGCGAACCTCACCCTGGATCGCTCGCACGTAGTAGAAATTCCACTCGGGGGTACCAAGGCTATGGTTTGATTTTGGAAAACTCCTGGATCCGTCTGGCGACAAGGGTGGGAAGGGCTTCAGTTTGGACCTGCCTACGGGAAAGATATCCCCGTTGGTGGTGAACCAAGTCGCTTTCTTGCCCGATGATGCTTCGTACTGTTCGGTGTAGCCGTGGTCGAGGACCTGCACTTCAATTCCCGCATCTGGCAAGCGATTCGGGACGAGTTTCTCCAATGCGTCTTCGGGGGTCCAAAGGAAGAACCCCGAGTTTCCTCCCTTGGATAAATGGCGCCACCAGCCGACGAACTCGAGATTGCGGTATTTTTTCTTCGAGCGTAAAACGCCGACCGGCTTGCCGGTGCAGTGGACCGTTGCACCATCCCAGGTCCATGTTGCTTCATCGCAATTCGCGCGGACAAAGTCGCTAGCTCCTAACTCCACCCAGTCTGATCCCGTCGTGTCGAGGATTACAGTCGCTTGTGTGCTAGCCCCGGCGGACGTCTTGTTCTCCTGAGCAAAGGATGTACCAGCAGTCGTCGCGAAAGCGGCAAGGAGGCTCAGGGTAAGAATCGGTTTCAAATTCGTGTAGTTCATAATGGACCTTTTTGATGGTTGTTAGCTTGGATTTCAGAAACGGATCGCAACTAGCGTTCGGCCATGATGCTCTTGCCGCATTGCTTGGAGACAATGATGTGATCCAAAACGCGAATACCGACCAGTTCGCCAACTTTGGCAAGCCGGTCGGTGACAGCATGATCCTCCCGACTGGGCGTAGGGTCACCCGACGGATGGTTATGCACCAGTAGGATAGCAGAAGCGCTGTCTCGAATGGCGGGCCGGAAAACTTCTCGAGGATGGACTAAGCTCGCATCGAGAGTCCCTACCGTAATCCGATGGTCTTTGATCGGCCCGTGCTGCGTATCGAGTGTGACGATGTGGAACTCCTCCTGCTTGCCATCATTCGCTAACCTCGCAAAACGTGTCATGCAGTAGGAGATTGCATCCTCCGAGCCTCGAATCCTGGCAGGTAAAACCGGATTGATATCCCGCAGCGCCGCGATCCGCCGCCCCAATTCGATCCCTGCCATGATCTGGCAGTAGCTATCCTTGCGTATGGCTTTGCTCATCTGCCGCAATTCGGCCAAGCTGGAATCGGTCAAGTCTGCCAAACGATCCCCAGCGAAGCTAGCCGACAGCCGAGTGCCTGCTTGGACGGCTGACTCGCCGGGGACTCCCACCCGAACAAGGATGGCGAGGAGCTGAGCATCGCTCAATCGCGACACCCCGTCGCGCAGCAGTTGCTCGCGCGGGCGATCGGACTCCGGTCCAGATTTGATCTGCTCTCCGTACACTTGGCGATGGATCCAGCCATGCACCGCATCGAACTTGTCCGGTACCCAGCGATACACCGACTCATTGCGGTCGACCGTCTCCTCGAGATGACCATCGCGCGCCAACTGTTTCAATACTCGAGTCACGTAGGCAGGGGCACAATCTCTGCATTGGGTCTTTGCCCAAGCGACCGAAAAGGGATCCGTCGTTTGGATCGAATAGATCAAACTTTGCAATTTCTGCTTGCGAGCTTCACTCATGTTGCACCATCTAAGTTGATCCTCGGTGCCGTAAGAACGGACCGAGATGCATTGTCCCGAAAATTGTATCGGTATTTCGGGCCCCCCGCAGAAGGTTCGGCGGACCTGAGCAAGTCGCCTTGGAGCGGTCGCAGAACTCCCGCATGAGTTGGGCTTCGCGGCAAGGGGGCGGGGTAGGTTTTTGTCGCGCGCACGCCAATGCGTCGGGCGGGTAAATCTGTTGGATTGTTGCAAGATCACATCGGAAAATGGTCCGAACCCATGGGGAAAAACTGTCGCTAACGGGATTCCTCCCACAAAGGTTGTCCCAACCGACTCGTCGACGGATTATTACCCGTTTGCCAGCCTACAGGGGATGGATACACTTTAGGGTCTGTCATCCGAGGTTTTCTCAAGCTTTCCTCTGCGCTTGTGCACACGGATCTTCGCTTGAGCATACGGATCCTCGCGACCGCGATATCCACAATAAATTCCACTTTCAAACTTCCCATTGGAGTTGATTCATAGTGACCACTCAGTACCAGGCGGCCGTTGCAGGGCAAATTACTCGCGAAATGGAGTATGTCGCCAATCGAGAGAATCTGACTCCAGAAACGATCCGCGCCGAAGTCGCAGCAGGTCGGATGGTGATCCCAGCCAACCACGTCCACGCCGCTGGGCGACTCGAGCCGATGGCGATCGGTATCGGGGCACGATGCAAGATCAACGCCAATATTGGAAACTCGGCCGTCACAAGCAACGTCGCAGAAGAGCTTGAGAAACTTCACGTGGCTGTCCATTTCGGCGCCGATACCGTGATGGATCTCTCCACCGGAAAAGATATCGATAACATCCGTCGTGAAATTATTGCGTCCTCCCCTGTTCCGATCGGGACCGTTCCGATCTACCAAATGTTGGAAGAACTGGGAGGGAACATCGAAGACATGCGCCCGCAGCATTTCCTCGATATGGTGGAGCACCAAGCCAAGCAGGGGGTCGACTACATGACGATCCACTGCGGACTCCTCCTGGAGCACCTCCACCTGACCACCTCGCGCGTTACCGGAATCGTCAGTCGCGGCGGTTCGCTAATCGCCAAGTGGATGATGGCTCACCGAAAACAGAATCCCCTCTACGAATCGTTCGATGATCTTTGCGACATCATGAACGGTTACGATGTCACCTGGAGTTTGGGTGACGGATTGCGTCCTGGATCGATCGCGGATGCGAGCGACGCAGCCCAATTCGCCGAGCTCGATGTGCTCGGAAAACTTTGCAAGCGAAGCTGGGAGCGTGGAACCCAAGTCATGGTCGAAGGCCCAGGGCATATCCCCATGGACCAAATCGACATGAATATAAAGAAGCAAATCGAGGTGTGCCACGGCGCGCCGTTCTACGTCCTGGGCCCCTTGGTCACCGACATCGCTCCGGGATACGACCACATCACCAGCGCCATCGGTGCCGCGTTGGCCGGCTGGAGCGGCGCTGCCATGCTGTGCTATGTCACGCCGAAAGAGCATTTGGGCTTGCCCAACCGCGAGGATGTCAAGCAAGGAGTTATCGCCTATAAGATCGCAGCCCACTCGGCTGATGTGGCTCGCAAACGTCCTGGCTGCCAAGATCGCGATGATGCTCTTTCGAGAGCGCGGTTCGCTTTTGACTGGAAAGAGCAGTTCCGACTCTCGATCGATCCGGAGACTGCCCAAGCGTACCACGACGAAACGCTACCCCAAGATACATTCAAGAGCGCTCACTTCTGCAGCATGTGCGGGCCCAAATACTGCTCGATGCGTATCACCGAGGATATTCGGAAAATGGCCAATGAGCAGTCACTCCCCACAACCGCAACTCCCGCCAAATCCTCTTCGGATCCGTCGGTCGTTGAGAAAAAGCTCGTGGAACTCAAGAGCTAAACACTCGACGGTATCCAACTTCCAACCAAGAACCCTCTTCAAGCCCATACAGGTCTTTCATGTCCAATGCGCTCAGTTCGATGGATAAGAATACGCATGCGAAACATGCATCCGATCATAGCAAAGGACGACGGGACGTCTCGATCGGTCAGTACCTGATCAACCGGCTCGAGGACTACGGCATCCGCGACTGCTTCGGCATCCCCGGAGACTACGTGCTCAATTTCTACAGCATGCTCGAAGAGAGCGATATCAATGTCGTCGGCTGCACTCGCGAGGATTGCGCAGGTTTCGCTGCGGATGCATATGCGAGGATCCACGGTATGGGGGCGTTGTGCGTTACCTACTGCGTTGGGGGACTATCTGTATGTAACAGCGTGGCCGGTGCGTTCGCGGAAAAATCACCTGTCGTCGTGCTGACCGGCTCTCCTGGACTCAAGGAACGGGTCAACAACCCACTGCTGCACCACAAGGTCCGAGATTTCAGTACCCAGCGCGAAGTCTTTGAAAAGCTCTGCATCGCCGCGACTGAATTGGATGATCCGGCGACAGCCTTCAGCGAAATCGATCGCGTCCTCGACGCGTGCTACCGCTTCAAACGGCCGGTCTACATCGAACTTCCTCGGGATATGGTCGATGTCGTTCCCCCGATCGCTCATGCGTATCGTCGACCAGCCCTTTCGTACGACCATCTCGCATTGGACGAAGCGGTCCGCGAAGCCATCGAACGGCTCAACCGTGCGAAGAAACCCTTGATCATCGCTGGAGTCGAAATTCATCGATTCGGATTGCAGGATCAAGTCATCCGGTTGGCCGAACAAGCCGGAATTCCTATCGCGGCGACGATTCTCGGGAAGAGTGTGGTCGATGAGACCCACCCTCTCTTCGTCGGACTCTACGAAGGTGCCATGGGCCGCGAAGAAGTCACCCATTATGTCGAGGATAGCGACTGCGTTCTCCTCCTCGGTACCTTCATGACCGATATCAATCTAGGGATCTACACCGCGAAACTCGATGTCCGGAATTGCATCTATGCAACCAGCGAGCAACTGCAGATCTCCTACCATCAGTACCCCAACGTCCCATTGAATGAGTTCATCGAAAAGATCATCGCGGCGAATCCCAGCCCAGCCAGACGTCATATTCCTGATGACCTTCATCTGAAGAAGCCTCAAGCCTTCCAAGTCGATCCGGATCGCGGTTTGTCGGTGACCCGAATCATGGAACGGATCAATACCCAAATCGACGCGGAAACCATCGTGATCGCGGATATCGGCGATTCGCTTTTTGCTTCCTCGGAACTAGTGATCCATGAACGGACCGACTTTTTGTCTCCGGCGTACTACACATCGATGGGCTTCGCGGTGCCCGCAGCCCTCGGCGCGTGCGTCGCCAAACCCCAAGACCGTGTCTTGGTCATCGCAGGTGATGGTGCATTCCAGATGACCGGTCAAGAAATGTCGTCCTTGATCCGACTCGGGTATTCACCGATCATTATTGTCCTCGACAATCATGGGTATGGTACCGAGCGATTTCTGCAGAAAGGTACGTGGAAGTACAACGAAATCGCCGTGTGGAATTATTCGAAACTCCCTGAGGTGTACGGTGGAGGCAAAGGGCACTTAGTCTCGAACGAACGGGAGTTTGATGCCGCAATGACCGAGGCCTGGGCCGACCGCAGCCAGCTTCATTTGATCCATGTCAAGCTGATCGAGAATGATGCTAGTCGGTCGTTGTTGCGATTGGCAGAACGACTGGGGCTTCGCGTCTAAATGCTTTCGGAAGTGCGCCGCGCCGCAGCGATCCAAGCGATCCACGAGCTCGATCACTTCAAAAAGGTGGAGTGGTTCAGCGAAGTTGACTCCACCAATCGCTATCTCGCCAGAGAATGCAGATCGGGTCAGTTCCCAATCCCTTCCCTTATCGTCACCGATCGCCAATCGCGAGGGATCGGACGAGGCGGAAACACATGGTGGTCTCCCGATGGCTGCTTGATGTTCTCGATCGCGATGCCGTGGTCGCAGCGAGACAGAGAATCCGCCAAGCTCCCGTTGCTGGCGGGAATGGCTGTCGCACAAACCATTACGCAACTCGCCCATGGACGAGCGTATGTCAAATGGCCCAACGACGTGTACCTCGAGGATCGCAAGATCTGCGGTATTTTGATGGAATCGTCTGCGCGGATCGACGAGAACAGCCACGACATTTGTATCATTGGAATCGGTATCAATTGCTGCGTTGACTTTTCGAATGCGCCGGAAGAATTGCGATCAACCGCGATCAGTTTGCATGAGACATTCGGGTCTCGGATCGAAGAAGCGATCACGCCGGAGTCAGTCCTACTTCATTTCCTCAATCGTTGGATCGCTGTCCACGAGGAATGGCGCAGCGACCCACAGTGGATCCAATCGAATTGGGAATCATGGGATTGGCTCTCTGGACGAATGGTCGAGGTCACGTTGCCCGATCGTGTCATTCAAGGGGTCGCCAGCGGGATCGATAGCACGGGGGCACTCATCGTCATCGATCGTTTCGGTCGCAACGAACGAGTGCTTTCAGGTACCGTACGCCCTATCGTTACGTGATGACACGTAAATGCGCATATGGTTTTCTTGTAGCGAATCGAATCCGAGCCACGCGTGTAAGCAAGTGGCAATGGGACGCTGGAACCGATATCCCCCGATACTGGCCATGATCGAAAGGTTGCAACGAGCCGTATCAGTGTGCCTCCACCCGGCGCTGACGCTTAGGGCTCTGATGGGGATTGGCATAGCGAATCGAATCCGAGCCACGCGTGTTAGCAAGTGGCAACGGGACGTTGAAGCCGATATCCCCCGATACTGGCGATGATCGAAAAGTTGCAACGAGCCGTTTCAGTCTGCCGCCACCCAGCGCTGACTGGGTCGTTGGGAAAATTGACTAAGCATGAATAGTAGGATCCATCACTTCACGTCGTATTCTCGCACGTGGATTTTTGAAATACCGGTGGTGTACGACCTGCTCGTCGTCGTCCGTTTCGTCGATTCCGAATCGGTAGGGAAAAATGGAGTGGCTGCCTGAGTGCAAAATGGAGCAGACCGATTTGACGATGCGTGAGCGACTCACCTCATGCATGTGCATCCGGAGCTAGCCAAGGTTTTGTCGGGTCTAGGATCATAGTCCGAAGTTGCTCTGATGTGCAACGATAGACGGGACGATTCGCGGCTTTCATTCGTTGGATGATAGATTTCGATTTGGGGCCAAGGTGATGGTATTCTACGACCGAATTTCTGGGCCCGAGAATCAGAGTTTCTCCTCGATGCGCTTCCCTGGCCCGTGTTTTGCCACCGAGCTTCGCTAGCGTCACTGCCAGAAAATCGGCATCTTCCTTGGTCACGTGGTGTATTCCGAATTGAACCGGACGTATTCGGTGTTCAAATCCGTGGTCCAGTGGACGGCTGAGCCAGGGCCGAGTCCGACTTGGAGTTCGACCAACGTGAGCTTTTGAGATTTGATCGATTGGCTTACCACCTTGGCATCGAATGGAAGAGGTTCCCCTTTATCAAAGATCGGGATCTCGTTGATCTTCAAGGCGGTTCGCGATGGAGAGATGGGAACCCCAGCGTAACCTGCTGCAGATACGATTCGGCCCCAGTTCGGATCGCCGCCGGTGATGGCTGTCTTCACCAGATTGCTCAGTGCAATGCTACGGGCGATCGCGTCGGCATCGGCGTCGTTGTTGGCGCCTTGGATGCGAATTTCGATCAAGTGCGTAGCTCCTTCACCATCGTCGGGGATCTTTTTGGCGAGCTCGATGCACAACTCCGTCAAATCTGCCGCAAAGATGGCTTGATCCATCTCATTGAGTGCGGGTTCCTCTTCCGAGGGTGTTTTCGCCAACAGCACTAAAGAATCGTTGGTGCTCATGTGCCCTTCGACACTGATGCAGTTGAAGGAGCGGTTCGCCGCGGCTTGTAAAATACGTTGAGCATCGAGCGGTTCGAGTGGAACATCGGTGACGACGATGGCGAGCATTGTCGCCATTTTGGGGCCGATCATCCCAGCTCCTTTGCACATTCCAACCAACGTATGCTCTCTCATCCCACAATAGGCGGTGCGGTATGCGATCTTGCGAAAAGCATCGGTGGTCATGATTCCATCGCAAGCATCGAGGAAGTGGGATTCGGAACTACCCAGCGCGCCCGCAGCGCGCTGGATCCCATCGCGCACTTTTTCCATCGGCAAGAATCGACCGATCACCCCGGTGCTCATGACGACGAACTGGTCATCAGAAAGCGGTGTTTGATGCGAGACGGCTTGGGCTGCCAACCGGGTCATTTCAATGGCATCGCTATGCCCTCGCGTTCCGGTGCATGCGTTGGCATTGCCACTATTGACCACGATGCCACGGATGCGATCGCTCGGTGTGCGAGAACGGGAGATGACCACGGGTGCTGCCACGATTTGATTGGTGGTATAGACACCAGCAGCGACACACGGTTGGTCGGAGATGATCAAGGTAACGTCTTTTGCGTTGGCTCGGCTCTTGATGCCGCACGAAACACCGGCAAAACGAAATCCACGAGGAAGGGGAATCATCTGGAAGGCTTTCTATTGAGGATCCATCAAATGGGAGTTGAACAAATGGACATTGAGTCCAAGGTGGCGGGGAAATAAAGGGAGCGAGGATATAGGGGATCCTCGCTCCGGGTGCCGTCGTTGTTCTTCGATGCGATTATGAGCTAAATCGGTTAGGTTTCATCGGCCAAGTCAGCGATGTAGAAACTGCCATAGGTGTGGACGCGATCGAGCTGATGCAGTTGGTTCGCCAGTTCCTTGTGATACGTGAGCAACTCAGGCAACATGACAGACTTGCCATTGCGACGGACTGTAACATTGTCGATGAACTCCGTTCGCAGGCCGCCCGATCGCCATAGGATACGGGTTTTCGGCGCGGCGCGATTGATGATGGCTTGCCATTCCGACTCGAGGAGTGGGAAGTAATGATCGCTGAGCCAGTCCATATGATCGAGCAGCACAAAGCGGGAGATCTGCCCGTTGTGCTTTCGCAGGAAGCCTTCGACGGAGTCGGTTTGGATGGTAAGGCGATCGAGGCCACTATCCCGAAGTTTTTCAAAGTTATGGGGTTTGAGGTATTCAGGGCAGCAGTTGGGAGTGTAGGAACCGGTGATGTAGACTCTCCAGAAATAATTGTCCTGCAGAGGTATCTTGGAGAATACGGCATCGATTGAATCCTCGACGAACTTTACAATTCCACCTGGATATTGCTCGTCGATTTGTCGCCGCTGGGCTTTGGGGACACCGAGCATGCTCAGGGTGGTGTCGCGATTCATTGCAAATTGCAAAGTCTTAGACCAAATCTTCTCTTTCAGCTTGGGATAGAGAGCTTGTTGGGCCTCGAGGCTTGGCGTGTCGAGCAGCTCGACGATTTCCTTCTTGCAGCGGGCGACTTTCTGGACATAGCTACCGATCATGTGGGCAAATGCCCCTGAGGTACCACGGAAGTAAAACGTTTTCTTCGGATCATCGAAGAAACGAATCCAGCGATCCCAGTACTTGCGAGTGACCGAAGAGAGAGATTGCCTTAATTTTGCCGCGTAGATGGCTTCAGCACCTGGCAGTCGACCGTGCCCGAACATCTGGAAGAACTGATCGTAGTCGAGGTTTCGAATCGCCGACGATTTCAGTTCGAGCAGAGCATTCTGACGCGGGTTCATGTCCACGGCGTAGACATGGCCAACGCCGCACAAGAGATAATCCAACGCATTACAACCTGCCGACGTGATCACCAAGAGACGATCATGCGAAGTTAACTCCAACGCTTGACGATCTAATCGAGGGTCTTCCCAACAGGTGTTGTAGACGAGGTTATTACCGTGAACGAATTTGAATACCCGTCCACTCACCCATTCACTAATTGCCATTTCGTTCGACTACTTCGCAGGCTTCCGGTTGTTGTTATTGTTATTGGGCTGATTGTTTTTGGGTGGCTGGTTTGGATTCGGAGCATTGGGATCTGGGTTATCCGGATCGCCATTGTTCGGATCGTTCGGGTTAGGATTCGCGTTCCCAGCCTTGTTATTCGCGTTGGGATTCACAGCAGGTGGCTTGCGATTGCCGGGACCCATCATGGGTCGAATGAAGTCCCCACCCACGGGCACAAACGTATTCATTTGTTGAACACCGGAGTTCTCCATCGATCGGTTCCAAGGAATCGTAAACGCGACAAAAGAACCCAGTTTGACATCGATGACATAGAGGAGTGACGAAGCAGCGCGGACGTTGGAGCCGGATGGTCCCGGAAGGGCGCCGCCGCTGATCAGCAGGTACTCAGGGTTCTTTCCTGGAGGGCCAAGGTATTGGAGGACATTGGTTGCAAAGAGACCGCCAAAGGCCGCCATGCGAGGGTAGTAGACCCAGCCCTTGAGATCTCCGGTGAGGTAATCCAATGTAAAGAATCCTTCCGCGTTTTCGTCCACTTGTGCGGTACATACCGCCATCGTCGGACCGCCGTGCGTCGCGGATGCTCGCAGTTGCTCAATTCCGCGGAGTTCAGGATGGATACGGTCCGAGGGAATCGCCGAAAGGCTCTGCCATTCGGATGGGTTCGAGCTAGCTCGCCCGCACCAAAACGCAACGGCCAATGCAGCGCAAAGTCCGAGACCTGCCAAGGAACCCGCCAGGAATGGCCCCCAATTTCCGAGCGATTTTCGGAAGCCGGATGTAAGGCAGCACCCTCTAGAACCGTTCAGTTCTGAATCCATCAATTCGGAATCCATCAATTCAGTGGCCATTGCAAACCTCCGCCAAAATGGGGCTAAATCGCACGTGGGGGAATTCCAACCATCTTTCGATAGTGTATCGGATTTTAAGTCTCCCAAAAACTCGCCCCGCGATTTTCCCCAAACAAAAAACCCCGTTATCCTGCGATAACGAGGTTTTCGGATTTGCCGACTGGCAGGAGACGGTTAGTTCTAACCGGCTGTGTTGGCTAGTTCGATGCGACTTTGTTGGCGGAATGATCTTCGAAATTGAAGCTCATCTCAAGCTTGTCGCCACCGATCAAACGGATAGTTTTTTCCTTGGTGACACCTTTATGGGTGACTGCAATTTTGTAGTCTTCCCACGCTTCCCCAGTCTTCAATTGACCTGTTCGATAGACCCGTGTGGTTCCATCGCTTTTGGTTTGGTTGTTGGCCAATACCACGGTCGCATCGGCAGGAACGTTCAGGGTCAACGTTGTTTCGACGGGGTCGTCGCTTTGGGCCCCTTCGAAAACGACCTTTTCCGACGAGCCTGACTTTGCGATCACCGTCTTGGTTTGATTGACTTCCTTGCCATCAACGTTGTAGATGGCTTGGACTTCGAAGCGATACGTTTCATTGCTGCCCAGATCGCGGCTCACAAACCGACGCATCGAGCCTTGGGACGTTGTCGTATTTCCATTGACGAAAACCTTGGCATTCATCGGTACCTCGACCAACAGCTGGATTTCGCTCGACCCAACCGAAAATGATTCGGCTGACTGCGATGGGGCGATGCGATTCACCGCATAGGAGGAGGTCAAATCCGATCCGAGAACAGACGAGCTCTCGTAGGAGCCGTAGGTCATGGTTGGAGCATAGCTGCTACCGTACGCGCTGCTACCGTAAGCGCTGCTGTAGACATGTCCGCCCGAGGATCCGCCACCGGAAGAGCCCCCACCGGAGGAACCGCTTCCGCGGGTCACGTACGACGAGCCACCGGAGGAGCCACCCGACGAGCCACCGTAGCTGCCTGAACTGCCGTAACCGGAGGTATAGTAACCGGAGGAACCGCCCGAAGAACCGCCCGAGTAGGAGCTGCGCCGCGCGACGTGACGAGCGTGCTTGGCCGCGAGATGGTCGTGGACTTTTTGGTGCAAACGACGGAGTGGTCCTGCATGTCCACCGGAGGTACCGCCCCCGGACGAGCCGGTATAGGTCCCGTAGTAAGCAGCTCCGGACGAGCCACCACTTGAGCCATTGCCAGTGGAGCCATAGCCACCCGATGACCCACCGCTGGAACCGTATCCAGCGATCGCTGATTCACCGACGAAGCACGCTGCAGCGAATGCTACAGTTACTACAAAACAACGCGCGATCAACTTTCTCATGTCGCTCCTCTTGATTCCCTCTAAACGGATTCCATCTTCTAGTCGTCCTGGTCTTCCTCGTTTTCCCGCGACTTCCGTGCAACCGAAGAGCTCATTGCAAACGAAGCTCTTCCGGGAAGTTCTGCCGGGCTGGAAGTTCCCTGTGGGGATGTTCCCTGTGGGGATGTTCCTTGTGGCAGGAAATGCGGGCCCGAGGCCAATACGAGAATACCTTAAAAGATGGGCAGTTCAAGCTGGCTAGGTAAGATTTGACGGCCCTGCTTGGTCACGCACCCTTCAAAAGTGCGGCTCGAACGGCTTGGAGGACGCGGTTTTGGACGTCGATGAACTCCCCCTCCATGAACGCTCCCGCGGCAGCGCGGTGGCCGCCGCCGCCGAATTGCCGTGCGACTTCATTGCAATCGACGTGGCATCGGGATCGGAACGAGACTTTGTAGCCACCCTTGAGTTGCTCGATCATGATGACCGCCACCTTGGTCCCTTCCACCGCCAGCGTCAAATTGATGGCATCTTCGGTATCGCTGGGCAAGGCGCCTGATTCGGCGAAGTCATCTTTGCGAACATAAGTATGCACCAGTTGTCCATTGCATTCCTCGATGGCCCGTGAAAGGATTCGACCTCGCAATCGAACTCGACCGATCGTGTCCCGCTCATAGAGATCACCGTAGATGGTCGATGGCGAAGCGCCGCAATCGACCAAGTCTGCGATGATGCGATACGTAGCGCTCGTGGTCGATGCAAATCGGAACCAACCGGTGTCGGTTGCGATGGCAGCATAAAGCGCATTGGCCATCGACTTGGTAATCGGCACGCCAGCTTCTTTGGCGCACAGCGCCACAAGATGGCCCGTTGCCTCGGCGCTGGTGTCTTTGTAGAACTCGGTGCCTAGGTCGTCCTCGCCCACATGGTGATCGATCACGATCTTGCGTCCATTGAAGCGGCGCACCACTTCCGCCATGGGGCCCAATTGAGCCCAGGCGCTGGTGTCCAGGATGATCAAGCAATCGCCGGAGACCTCGTCGGCTTGGATCGTCTCACCGAGCACTCGGATATTTTGCCGAGGATCCAAAAACGTAAGGATGGGTGGGGTGGGATGGCCATTGATAATCGTGACTTGTTTGCCAAGCGCCTCCAAGATCCCGGCCATTCCAAGTTCGCTGCCCAAGGCATCGCAGTCGGGCCGAATGTGGCTCGTCAAAATGAATCGATGATGCGATCGAAGGATCGGAATCAGTTTGTCCCAGGCGAGGGTCATGAGGGGCATTTCTAAAAACAAAAGTTAACACGTGGAAAGACGGCATTATAGCGAGTGTCTTAAGTGCAGATCGGGTTGATTGCCCAAGGGAAAACAAAAAGGCCGATGGTTTCCCATCGGCCTTCTGTTCCCTGGCACCGGGACAAACCATGCGGTTTGTCCCGGTGCGCAGTCGTAAGCTCTATCGTGAAGCACCAGCGTTCTGCAATTGACCCAGTAACTACAGATCGCTGGCTATATGCTGCTCCAACCCAGGAGGAAGGCCAGTCGAGCATTCCCGCAAATTCTCGACCGACGATAGAGCCTTTTTTTGTTCTCTTGTGATTCGGTTCCCAAGGACCACAACACACCCTTTTGGGGGTGCGTCCGTCGACCTCGGTTTACCTGCGCTCGAGCCAATGCCGTCGGCGGTACTCGTCGCTGATCCAAGCAATTACGAAACTGGCCCAAGCCCTGTCAACAGCACTTTTGGAGAGCCGCTTGTATTTCGGAAGAAAACCGGGTTTTTGCTACGAAAACGCCAGTCTTTCGACCAGCCGTAATCCGGCTCGATCGCTCGCTAGCGATCAGTACTTAATGTTCGTCTTGGGTAGTTTGGCCTGAAGTTCCGCGACACCCTTTTTGCTCAGGCCCGTGTTGGTCAGGATCAAATCCTTCAGATGGGTCAGCTTCGCTAAGCCTTGGATCCCTTCGTCGGTGACCGCGGTTTTTCCGAGATGGAGAAACTCGAGCGAGCTTATCTTCGCGACCGATTCGATGGCACCATCGCCGACATTGGTATCGTCCAAGTTTAGTTTCTTGAGTTTGCAATCCACCAACGCCCCTACACCTTGATCGGTGACTCGTGTGTGCCAAAGATTGAGATCCTCGAGCTTGGGCAATTTACCGATCTCCACCATCGCGGCGTCTTTGATCGATGTCTCGCTGATATCGAGCACCGTCACATTGGGGAATTTTCCGATATGTTCAACGAGTCCCTTGGTTGTGATCGCGCAGTCGCGCAGCTTCATTTTGGACATGTCCTTGGCTCCGGCGATTGCAGCCAAGGCATCGTTGCCAACACGGGTTCGGAAGATGTCGAACTCTTTGAGCTTGGTCATGCCCGAAAGGTGTGTAAAACTCGCGTCGGTCACACCGCAGTCTTGAAAGGAGATCGCGACCATATTGGTCATTCCGGCTAGATTGGGCATTCCGTCATCGGTGATCCGAGGCCCCCACAAGCTGAGGTTTCGCAATTTGGTGAGCCCCTTGAGGTGGGCGAGCCCTGCGTCGCTGATCTGATTGCAATCGGAGAGATCGAGAAGTTCCAGTTGCACTGTGTCTTTAAGATACTCAAGTCCTTTGTCGGAAAGCTTGGTCCGAGGTGCTCGGATCCGTTTGATGTTGGGGGATTTTCCGAGGCTCTTCAAGCACTCGTCGGTCACGGGGCATCGATCCAAATTGACGTCGTCGATCTTTGGGAATTTCGCCACCTCAGCGATGGTCTCGTCGGTGATGGCGGCTTGTTCCAATCGCAACGCCTTCAAGTTCGGAAGCTTTCCAAGAGCCACGATGCGTTCGTGGGTAGCTAGTGGTCCGCTGACCGAGATGGTTTGCACCGAGGGTATTTCCAAAACGCGCGGGTAGGTATCGATCCAATTGTCGCCGCATTTTCTAAAATCGACGGCGATCAATTCACCATCTTTTTCTTGGACGGCAACCCCAACCATCTTCTTAATAGCCGCGATCGCGTCGGCTGAGGGCGCATCTCCCTTCCGCGAGCTGTCTTGTGCAAATACCGACGGCCCTGCGTTTGTCGATGCATAGGCCCCTACAAAACCAGCGCAACCCAGCGACAAACCAAACGCAAGGCAGAATGTACTTCGCTTTGGACGGTTGGCGTGCGAATTGCGATAGGATCTCATGGAAGTGGTTCTTATTCTCGGAGGGAACATGGGAGGAAAGCACCGTTTGCAAGCTCAAGCAACGGGGGAATCTCGCTGGTCTGAAAATGCGGTGGTCTGAAAAATGCGCTGGTCTGAAAAATGATCGTTCAGCTCGAAGACATTGACAAGTCTCCGAAACCAAAAAGGCCTGACGAATCCTACGCTTAATCCAACGGCGAGTTCTAGTCGATTTTAACGGTTGCGTGATTCGGGGGATGGAGCCTGCGAGGTATTCGCAACGGGTTGCTCGGGGTTTTCAGTCGCGAGCTTCACGCTGATCTTGGCCAGGATTAGCTCAGGGAATAGCGACGGGAAAAGTGTGGAGGTGAGCAAATCGGTTGTCGCTCACGGTTGGGCTCACAGTAAGATGGAGGCAAAGGAACAAATCGCAAGGTTTGCCAGTGCTGCCCTAGTTTCACTAGGCAAACTATCCCGAACGCCTAAATACCATTTCACACCCTTTCCGGCGACTTGGCTTTCAGTTGATGAAATTCAGCGTGCTAAGGTTGGTTTGCTCGTAAGCCAAATACCCCCTCGCTGGAAAGGACTTTGCGCGATTTATGCTCATGCGGCATCCGCTCCCTGATCTTCAATTTACCTACCGCCTACCCTACGGTGCGTCCGTTACGGAACGCGGCGCCCAATTCACCGTGTTCAGCCGGTCTGCAACCGCGATGCGGCTGCTCCTCTACAAAGATGTCGAGGACCGTGAACCATCGGAAGTGATCGACTTCGATCGCAATCACGATCGCTGGGGAGATGTCTGGAGCATTCACTTGCACGGAATCAAACCGGGACAACTTTATCACTTCCAGGCCAATGGGCCATTCGATCCCGAGTCCGGGCAGTGGTTTGATGGCAACGCCCGATTGATCGATCCGTATTCCAAAGCCCTGGCGGGTTGCTTCCAGCATACCACCGACGGCGTCATTCGGCCCCCGAAATGTGTTCTGGTGGATGATACGTTTGACTGGGAAGGGGATCGGCACATCCGACGCTCCATGAGCGACTCGATCATCTACGAGATGCACGTGCGAGGCTTCACGCAGAGCAAGACCAGTGGAGTGGAACATCCGGGCACTTATCTCGGGGTGATTGAAAAGATCCCGTACCTGAAGAGCCTTGGGGTGACGGCCGTGGAACTGATGCCGGTCCACGAGTTCCCGATCTTCGATATTCATGGCAACATGCCGGAACGCCCCAATTACTGGGGTTACGACCCGATGGCCTTTTTCTCGCCTCACCGCGGTTACGCATCCTCCAAGGCACCGGGAGCCCAGGTCAACGAGTTCAAGCAGATGGTCAAGGCGCTCCACCAAGCGGGCATCGAGGTTATCCTCGACGTGGTGTTCAACCACACCTGCGAAGGAAACGAACGCGGACCTGTCCTATCCTTCAAGGGATTGGAGAACCAAGTCTATTACATCCTGAACTCGGGTGGCGCGCACTACAGCAACTACTCAGGCTGCGGGAATACGTTCAATGGCAATCATCCCGTCTGCCGCGAATTGATTTTCCATTGCTTGCGACACTGGGTTCACAACTATCACATCGATGGTTTCCGGTTCGATCTGGCCAGTATCTTATCGCGCGATCGGTACGGAAATCTGATTCCCAATCCGCCTCTGGTGGAATTGATTGCCGAGGATCCCATGCTTGCAGATACCAAGATCATCGCTGAAGCTTGGGATGCAGCCGGTGCCTACCAAGTGGGCTCGTTCGGGGATCTGCGGTGGGCGGAATGGAACGGTCGATATCGAGATGATGTTCGCCGATATTGGCGAGGGGATAGCGGCATGGTGGGAGCCATGGCGACCCGGTTAAGCGGCTCCTCGGATCTGTATGAGCACGCCGGTCGAGCTCCCTACTGCAGCATCAACTTCATCAGTTCCCATGATGGCTTTACGCTGAACGATATGGTCAGCTACAAAGACAAGCACAATGAGGCGAATGGTGAAGGAAATCGCGATGGAGATAACAACAACCATAGCGATAACTACGGTGTTGAAGGTCCCACGAAGAAGAAGGCTGTCGAACAGATCCGTGTACGGCAGCTAAAGAACATGCTGACGAGTTTGTTGCTCAGTCAAGGTGTACCGATGCTGGTCATGGGGGACGAAGTTCGCCGGACCCAACGGGGCAACAACAATGCCTATTGCCAGAACAACGAGATCTCGTGGTTCAACTGGTCCAACTTGGACCAGCACCCGGATATGCTTCGTTTCACCCAAGCCTTGATCGAGTTTCGGCGCATGCAACCGTCGCTGCGCCGCGACCAGTTCTTGACCGGTCGCCCCCAGGACCACCGGGGCGTACCCGATGTAAGCTGGTTTGAATCGACTGGCAAGCCGATCCATTGGGATGCACCGGATGGGACGTTGGTTTGCTGGCTGGGTAAACCTTCCACTGCGGATGATCCAGATGGATTCGGACGGGACATCCTGATCATGTTCAACGGAACGCCCGAACCGAAAACGTTTTTGTTCCCTCCCGCATCCCGAGGGCTTCGATGGCGTCAGTTCATCGACACGTCAAAGGACTCGCCGAAGGATGTATACCCAGACCTTGATGGTCCAGTTGCACCCGCCAATCGCCACGTGGAATTGACATACCGTTCCGCGATGGTTTGGATCGCCGAGTAGTTTTCTGGGCTCGTTGCCCAGGATGAGTCGCTGGTCTGCTCAACCCATGGAATCGCGAAGCCACTTTAGTTCGCTCGCGATTCCATGATGCAGCGATGGAGCTTTCAGTGCTTCTGGAAGGACTCCCCACGCATAGGTCTCCACTTCGCAGTGGGGATAGAGCCATTGGGTAAAACCGCTCGGTTGGGCGTTATCATGGACGTGTTGCTCAGACAATTTGGTAATCTCGATCCACTTCAGTATCTCATGCTGTGTGGTTTTGAGATGGCCCCAACCCTCGAGATAGATCGGCACGTGGAAGTGGATCCGCCACTGACCTCGCTGCAGCGTTGGATCCTTCAGGACTGCAGGGAGATCCTCATGCAGTTGCTTGGTTCCGTCTGGGGCGATCACCATGGTCTGGTGCAAGTAGCGGTCTTCTGCAAATTGGGATAGTTGCTGGAGTGCTTGGGAGCGTTCCTCGGCAGTAAGCAGATCCCATTCGATGGCGATGGCTGAGGAAACCTGGACCTTGCCGACCCGGATCCCATGCTCGTGGTTGGTCCGTAATTCGTACGCTTGATCTTCGGCCATCACCGCAGCGTGACAAATGTCGTGGCACATGGTGATGTGCTTTCGTACGATGGAGGCGGTGGACTCTGAAAGTCGCGGCGCGGAAAGGTAGTCGTCAAAAAAACGACGCAGCGATGCCGTGTCGGTCAGCGCACAACCGGGTTCGGGCTCGACCGCGATCACGATGGTTCGGCCCGTAGATTCGAACAAGCGATTCAGGTCGATGGCAATCTCGACGAGATGCTTGGCAGATTGCACAAGTTGTTCCTCGGTCGGCGTTGGGGATCCCCATGCGATCGGGAGTGTCGAGATCGAACCGTTCATTCCTGGGGGAAGGAGATGGTCGATCAGTCGGATGAGGTTGCGGGTGTACTCCGCGCGAGCATGTTCCCACCATGTCGGCTGATAAACCCGATGCTTGACAACCGCCGAGTGAAAGTCCCCTTGGGGGAAACCGTTAAAGGTATAGGGAATCAACCGCATTTCGTGCAACTGTTCACGGATGCGCTGGAGCGGGCCCGCGCGGAGGGCTTCGACGGCGGCGTTTTCGGAGAACCACAGCCCGATCCCGAGCGAATCGGCCCTCAACTCTTCGCGGACGGGCAAGGCGCACGCGCGAAGGTTGTTTAGGACATGTTCGACGTCGGTACCTGCATGGACATTGGTGCAGTAACCCACCAGAAGCGACGATAGAGCTGCCATCGGTAGTTGGGAAAGAAAAGGGATTGC
>CAIYZV010000290.1 GCA_903930765.1 uncultured Pirellula sp. | reverse complement strand
CTTGTGTAATTCCTGGACCTACAGCGGTTAGATATGGCGGTCGATCGTGCGAGGGTCGAGTGGAATGCCACTGACTTCGATATCAGCGATCAGGTCTTGGTACAACGGCGATTGAGGGTCCATGACATTGCGTCCGATCTCGGCCCATAAGTGGTACAGTTGCGGTGATGCTGGTCGATGGTTGAGATGCAAGTCGGCTTCGAGATCCAATGCCTTGGCGACGAGCGCATACTCTTTTTGGGGTTTGTCGAGCGAGATGGCATAGGTGAGGCTCGCGATCGAATAGCACAATTGATCGAAGATTCCACCTTCGTCGCCGAGGAGGAAGCTTTGCTCGATGAAGCTCTTTTGGTAGCGTGCGATGATCCACAGGATCCGGCGGCCAAGGATTCGATTGCGACGGAAACCCTTCCGGATCCAACGTTCGCGGTCCGGGGTTAGGTTTCGAATCCCATCGAGGGAGCCCGCCCAAGGATTGAAGGAACCTAGGATCGTTTTCGCGACATACCATCCGAAGGATGCTTTTTCCTTCCATCCGAATTTACCGCTGGCTTCGGCCAAGCCGATCGGTTCGAGAAACTCGGTCCGGAGGCTACGGGTCATCGCATTGGGGGCGCCGACGTCGGCCAAGACGGGATTGGGGCCTTCGTACACCGTCGCGATGGTAAACTCGTGCATGTTCTCGCCGATGTAGTTTTCAATCCAGTCGTTCTTTTCGGCAACGGCGTGCTCCCCTAAGCTTCGGATGGCATGGCGGCGCTCGTCGACGTGAACGGACCTGCCTCCTTGGATTTGATAGCAGTGGATCGCGGTCTGGAGCAATGCCTTGGTCGCGTAGACTTTTGCGATCATCCCCATTGTTTCATCTCGGACACCGTTGGCAGCGAGTCGGAAGCAGACGTCCCCTAAAACGCGGCTTGCGAGAGCATGGCACGTTGCCCGTCCGAGCCATGTTTGGATGCGGGGGGATTGGCCGATCGGTTTACCAAAGGTGCTTCGAAACGCGATCCATCCTCCGGATTTATTGCGTTTGGTACCTTCGGATTTCGACTCCGTCGCGAGGGGGTCTTGGATCAATTGGGCCATAAGTCTGAAAATCTTTGCGGCGCTGTTCACACAAATTCCGCCGCGGCCTTTGGCGAGCGAGCTAAAGGCTTGTGCCAATCCTTTCCCTGGAGGGCCCAATAATGCGGATGTTGGGACCGGATAGTCGGTCAACCGGAAGCGGGCATTCCAAAGATAGTCAAAGGCCGTGAGGCGATTGCGGATCATACGGAAGTTCGCCGTGTCTGCTTTGGGAACTTCAAGGACCAGCATGGCCGAGTCGCGGCCTTTGGGGAGACCTTCTCCTTCGAGTTTGAGGACGAGCACGCAGATGCCGCCATAGATCACGTTGGTGATCGGCCATTTCACACCCGAGACCAGATAACGATCGCCATCCCGACGCGCTACGAGCGACAATTTACTCGGATCGGCGCCGACGCCTGGTTCGGTGAGTGCGAAGGAACCGAGCAATTCTCCCTTGGCCATTTTGGTCAAGTAATACTCTTTTTGTTCCTTGGTCCCGAAATCGAGTAGCGGCGTCACCGGTCCCAAAAAGTTGTGGACCTCGAACATGACGGCGAGGTCTGGATGGATCAGTGTCAGTGCGCGGAGCAATGGTCCGAGGTCCCCGAGTTTGGCACCGCTTCCTCCGTATTCCTTGGGGATCGCCAACCCAAAGAAGCCGAGCGATGCTAGGCCTGAGATGGTTTCATCCTGGAAGAGCATTTTCTCGTGATCGAGTAGCGTCCCCACTTTCTTTCGCTGCATCAAAAACTCGATGCATGCCGCCATCGTCGATGCGACTTCGGGGGATGGACTAAATGTTCCCGCGTCGAGTTCTCTGGCTCGGCCGGTTCCAAATAAGGTCGACAGCGTGGGTGCTTCGCCGGAGAACTGGTTCTCTGCCATCCGATCCGCATCATCGAGCGTGGACAGCGAAGCGATTTCATCGGCGGTTTTACCCGCTTGAGTCAGGATCAAGGTGAGTGCGTCGGCACCCGAATCGGAGGCTGGTTTCGGTGATGCCGGTGCCGCTTTGGTCGGCGTTTCTGTGGACAAGACCATGGAATACCATCCTTAAGTTCTGGAGAGATAAAGATCTCGGACAGTGTGAGGGCCACGTCTCATAAGTATAGCGAATGATCTAGAGGGAGGCTTTCGGGACGAGGTGAGATTCTCTGGGATGGCGCGAAAGATACCGTGTATTGCGGGCATTTTCGTAGAGATTTGCATGCGGAGGATGCACGCCGAGATTACATTCGGAGGCCCGCATCGAGCCGCAGGACAGTTCCGTTGAGCATCGGATTTTCAAAGATTTGCTGGACCGTTGCCGCAAATTCCTCGGGGTATCCAAACCGTTTTGGGAAAACGGAGTCTTCGAGCAAGGGCTGTCGGACTTTCTCGGACGCTGCCTGCATCATCGGAGTCTCGAAGACCCCTGGGGCGATACTGACAACTCGGATACCGAATCGTCCGAGCTCTCGGGCGAGTGGCAACGTCATGGCGCCGACCGCACCCTTCGACGCCGCGTAGGCAGCTTGGCCGATTTGTCCGTCGAACGCGGCGATCGAGGAGGTCATGACGATGACTCCCCGCTCGCCGTCCGGTTGGGTCGCTTCACCCTTTGCCATCGACTCGGCTGCGAGCCGAACAATATTAAAGGTTCCGCACACATTGATATCGACCACGCGCCGGAATGCTTCGAGCGATGCTGGGCCGTCTCGACCCAGGAGTCGTTCGCCATGCAAGACTCCCGCGCAGGCGATAGCACCGGAGAGATTTCCGAATCGCGAGGTGCCTTGTTCGATGGCATCGCGGACCGATTGCTCATCGGTAACGTCCGATTGGCCATGCCAATACTGGTCGTTAGTAAATCCTGTAAGCTGACCGCTTGGGGGAGATCGATCGATGCCGATGACGCGAGCACCTAATCCGATCATCTGTTTTACACATGCCCCACCGAGTCCCGAACTGGCACCGGAGACTAAAATCGTCTTGCCCGAAATCTGCATGGTGTTGCCTTTGGCACATAAGGATGCCACTGGTGGGACGCCGCAAAAATGCCACCAGTGAGGATAGTTACAGTGGGAATTCTCTCGTGAGGCGAGGGCCTATCTAGCCCAGCCGCATTCGCAATGGTACGAGCTTTTTCGTACCGTATCAAGCAAGGGCATGTGAATGCGGAGCCTGGAGTCGTTCCCGCTCCTAGCCGGCATGGCAGTTATCCTCGTTGCTTCAAGTGCGAGGATTTCGTTGAGACGAGCAATGCCAGCGATTCGGGATGTCAGAAGTATTTTTTGAGTGCGAGGAAGTGTTTCTCCATCGCATTGTAGGAGACCCACGCGATCGCGCTGGTCAAACCCAACATTCCAAAGACGTAGCCCAGTCCTGTTATGATGGGCGAGGATTGCCCTGCCGCTATCGCGGTGCTCACCGTTGCGAGTGGCAACAGTGTCATCAATGGCAGTTGCACGACGTACATCCCATAGCTGTAACGTCCGAACCAACGAAGGGTCGATGATTGCATGATGCGACTGGGTAACCCCAGTTTGGGACCAGTCACCAAGACCAACAGCGCCGCTCCGCAGACCATGGGAACAACCGTATGGGGGATGGTGAGGAAGCGTTTGCCTAACAGAGTCAGCCCAACCGCCACCAAGAGAACAAAGGGCAATGCGAGGACCGACACGCGACGAACGCGTGCAACTTGATCATCGGCTCGCAGGGTATGCATCAGGATCGCTGCAATCGCGCCGAACGCTAAAGCATCACAACGGAATAACGTCAGGACATCGACGGCGACGCTCCATTCAGGACGGAGCGATGCTGCAGCTCGAACCAAACCGACGCCGATCACCAAACCGATCGAAAGGCGTAACAAGGCTTTGGGCGAGAGGCAGAATACGACCAATGGCCAAACCAAGTAGAAATGCTCTTCTACGGCCAAGGACCAAAAGTGATCGAGAGGTCCAAAGCACCATGCGTTCTCCCAAGACATCCGCACGTTGGACAAGTAAGTCCACAGGTACCCTTGTTCATTTCTCGGGACATCGAAGACCGAAGTCCCGAGGCAAGCCGGTAGTACCCATAGGCACAACGCTAATGCACCGAAGTACAAGGGGAATATACGTAGGGCGCGTCGCACCATGAAGTTGCGAAAGTAGCCTTGCGACGATTTCGTCTTCAGCAAAATACCAGTGATCAGAAACCCGGATAGGACGAAAAACAGATCCACTCCGCGACTCCCGACGACCGACGCATCCTTGATCCAATCCAATACAGGACTCGCTGACGGATCGAGTTCCTTGCAGAACCGATACAGCGTCACTGTTAGGATGGCGACACCGCGCACGCCATCGAGTTCGAGGCAATGCTCGTTGGGGTTCCAAACCCGTTCTTGTTGGTTCGAGGCTGATGTTTCGCATCCATTCGATGCCTTGGATCCACAGGCGATAGCTTCGTTTGGGGATGAATTGGTTCGGTTCTCTGGATGCTCTTGAGCCTCGGAGTCACTGACTCGCCCCAAGTTGATTCCTGATGTCGATTCCATGGTTGACTCTTGAAGATCCTCGCAACAGGTATCGGTGTTCATTTAGGGATTTTTGCCAGAGTGGATAAACAACACCAAAGGCAAGGTCTAGAACGCAATGCCTGGAAAGTAGACGACCAAGCCTAGGTCGATTCCTCGTCTAAATCCGAATTGGGCTTGGCTGTTCGTGAGCCCTTTATTGGCTCGAGGTGGGGTTGTGCAGGTTGTGCTGTTCCTGCGGATTGGGGAATTGGATAAGGGATCAGGGCGTGGCCGGGTAGAACATCGACGGCCGGACGAGGCCATTTGCAATGGGTTGTGTTCGGCGAGTGGTTTGTTCGTCGAAAGACCGCTTGCGAGCAGGATTTTGGGGGATGGAATCCACGATTTTCCTTCGGAAACAAGCCTTCCTGCGGGCGGAACTTCGTATACTGCAGCCTTGGAATTGTTGCCGGCTCTCGTCCCGTCTTCGATACTCACGTCTCAGCACGCAGCGATCGGTTTTAGTCGAAGCATGCGTGGACCATTCGAGGGTGCGGCGATTCATGAACCTATTGATTTTAGAACGTTTTGGAATCCATGGATCTCGCACATCCTGATACGAGTTTGTTGATTGCGAAATACTCGTTGTTGGCACTGCTAACGGCGATCGCGATTGTCTTTGCGGTGGCGTGGTACGGTTCACTCCGTCGCAAAGTCTCCGAGGGTTTGATGCCTTCGCCGATTCAATTGGTCATTGGATTTATCACCGACTTTCTTGATACGCTCGGTGTGGGTTCGTTCGCCACGACGACATCTCTCTACAAATTTTCCAACCAGTTTCCAGCGTATACGAAACCGATCGCAGACGAGAAGATACCGGGGACGCTGAATGTCGGGCATACCTTGCCGACGATCCTGCAAGCGTTGATTTACATCAATACCATCGAGATTGATCTGTGGACATTGTGGTTGTTGATCATCGCATCGGGCGTGGGGTCGTATCTAGGTGCGAGTTTTGTCACCCGGTTGCCGAAGCGCAAAGTACAACTCGGGATGGGTTTTGCATTGTTGGTTGCAGTCACCTTGCTGTTGGCGAAGCTCCTCAAATACATTCCAGAAGGAGGCGAGTCGATGGGCCTGACCGGAATGAGCTTGATCATCGGGCTCATCGGGAATTTCATCTTTGGCGCGTTGATGACCATCGGTATCGGAGCCTATGCACCGATCATGATCATGGTCAGTTTGCTCGGAATGAATCAGAAGGCTGCTTTCCCGTTGATGATGGGATCGTGCGCGTTCTTGATGCCTGTAGCGAGCTATCGATTTGTGAAGACCGGGAAATACGATCCGCGAGGTGCGTTGGGGCTGACATTGCTCGGTTTGCCCGCGGTTGCCATCGCTGCTTTCATCGTCAAGGAGTTGCCGCTTGAGGCAGTGAACTGGCTGGTGGTCGCCGTGGTGATCGTGACGGCGATATCGCTTTTAGTTTCTGCTGCTCGATCGACCGATGCGCCTCCAGACTCACCGGCTTCGGAAGCGGCGACGCAAGATAACCCACCGACCTATCCTTAAATGTCGTGCCTAGCGATTCCAACTTAGCGATTCCAACCCCCAAAAACA
The DNA here is from genome assembly GCA_903930765.1 of uncultured Pirellula sp. GTDB lineage: Bacteria > Planctomycetota > Planctomycetia > Pirellulales > Pirellulaceae > JBKCUI01. The sequence continues at coordinate 7 of CAIYZV010000290.1, read as the reverse complement.
TCGTGCG
>CAIYZV010000289.1 GCA_903930765.1 uncultured Pirellula sp. | reverse complement strand
TTGCAACTTTGTTGGAATTCCTAGGAATTTGGTGATATGAAGAAACGCCGTAATCGAGTCACCGTTCGGAACCCAGACTCAACGCCCGAAAATGCCAACGCTCGTACCAGTCTGTCTCTTGGACCGGATAAGTCGTCAGCCGCGAGCTTGACCAAGACAACAGCCGTCGAACGAGCCCCTTTGATCGTTAAGGAAAACTATACGGGACCTGTCGTGCCGAGGTCCATGCTGATCGCTGCCGCTGTGGTTTCCGCAGCGATTCTCATTTGGTCGTATTGGCCGACATGGGTGAGTCTCGTCACTCTTTGGGAACGTGAGCCTGATTATTCCCATGGTTGGTTCGTCATCCCAATTGCCGCTTATCTGCTGTGGAGTTTCAAAGACTCCATGCCGCCATTGCGATCCACATTGAGCTGGGGTGGGTTGGTGATGTTGGCGTGTATCGCGTTGTTGCGAGTGTTCGCGAGATTCGCGTATTTCGATTTTCTCGATGGGTGGACAATCCCGTTAACGGCGATTGGTCTGGCGTGGGTATTCGGAGGTAGGCAATGGGCGTATTGGGCACTGCCGGCGCTCGGCTTTTTGTTCTTCATGATCCCACTTCCATTCCGGATTGAGAATGAGTTGAGCCAGCCACTTCAGTGGATCGCCACCAATGCCAGTTGCTACACACTCCAATTGCTCGGGCAACCTGCGATTGCAGAAGGAACAACGATCCTACTCGGGGATCAGATCTTGGAAGTGGAGCGTGCATGTTCGGGGCTGCGCATTTTCATGGGTGTGTTCGCCCTCGCTTACGTTTACGCGGTACTGGTTCGTCGCTCATGGTGGGAGCGTGTGCTCCTCATCCTCGCAGCGGTCCCAATCGCTCTTATCTCGAACGCAGCCCGGATTATCGCGACTGGATTATGTTTCCAATGGTTCAGTGGAGAAACCGCCCGGCACTTCTCCCATGACCTTGCTGGTTACGTGATGATTGTTTTTGCAGCAGGCCTCTTCGGCCTGACGCTCCTGTATTTACGTTGGTTAGTCCAAGATGCTCAGACAATGGATCAAGCATCTCTCCAACGAGTATAAAACGCCCTGGATGTACGCATGCGACGGATCGCATCGGCATTATTACCGCCTGACGAACAGCAAAAATGAGTGAAGTAAAACCCGTTTCCGGTGAGTTGATTACCAATTCGCGCCCCATTGATACCACCCCGATTCGTCGGCCCGTCAAGTCGGTGGCTCGAACCAACGAGACGAAGCTGCCGACCATGGATTTCCCTTTTTTCTGGGGGATTGTCCGAAAGGGATGGATTTGGATCCTACCCGTTGGACTGCTTATTGCGAGTTTGGCGTGTGGTGCAGTATTGGCGTTGTTTTTGCCAACCTATGAGGCTCGGTTTCGACTCGAGGTTGATCATTCCAACTACGTTGTCTTCAAGTCGGATAAAAGCTACACCCCTGAGTTCGTGGAGTTGCAGAGGGCAATTCTTTTGGGGAACAGTGTGCTCGACAAAGCGATTGCGGATCCGACGATTGCTGCAATTCCGAGCATCGTGAAGTCGCGAGATCCCGTGGCAGCCCTTAGGAAAGAGATCAAGGTTCAGCCAGGGGCTGGGAATCGTCTCATCGATGTCAAGTACTTGAACCAAGATCCGAAGTTGGCCGCGTCGGTTGTCAATACGGTGGTCGATGAGTACCTACGAGCTCGGAGGACCATTGAGCAAATCCGAGCCTCCAACCAAGAGCGAAACGTTTCTGCTGCGTTGACGAAGGCGGAGTCCGAGGTAGAAGCTGCCAAGCAGCGAGTTCGCGACCTGAGCATGCAGGGGGTCAAGGGTGACACGGTCGTCGGCGAGACGGAATCGGGCCGGATCGATACCACATACCTGGACAATATGCGGATGGAACGGATGCAACTCGCCAGCCAAATAACGATTCTCGAACTGAATCTCGCAGAGGCGAGATCGGCGTATGAGCAGGACCTCAAATCCAACGATGATGAGAAGGAGGACGATGAGAAGGGATTGTCCATCTCGGACGAAGTTCTGGACTCGGATGTCGTGGTTGTTGCGGCGAGGAATCAATTGACGGCTGCTGAGAAGGAATTGCTGGATCTTAAGGGAAGCACGAATGTGGGTGAAAGAAACCCTGTTTACATCAGAGCGCAACGAAAGATCGAAGTCCTCCAAGCGGAGTTGGAGCGAGTGCGCGGTGCGAGAAGCAAAGAATTGTCGTTTCGAACCGCGGTCTCGACTCGCGATACACGCCGAGACCGCTTAGAGAAACTGAGCGATACTATTGCTGAGCTAAAATTGAAGAAGGAAACGCTCGAGAATCAAGTACGTGATTATATGACTTCTCTCAAGCAATCGAGCGCGAGTTCGGTAGATTTGCAATTCGCCGAAGCCGATCTCGAGGAGTGGGCATCGATTCGATCAACCGTCCATGACCGACGTATTCAACTGCAGACGGAACGCGAAGCAACGGACACAGTTCGAGAACTTGAACGCGCTGTAGCGCCGCGGCTCCCGGTGGAAGAACTCCCTTACAAGCAGCTAGGAATCGCCACCGTAGCCGGGCTCACGCTCCCGTTTCTCCTCGCTGTTCTCCTCGAATTGCGTTCCCGCAAAGTCGACGATGCGAACCAACTCGAGTCTCGCAGTCACTTGGCTGTTCTCGGAGAGATTTCAACCATTCCGGTCGCTGCGAATTCCCGGATTGGGAAACGAAAGTCGAGCCATTCGAGGGAACTTCGATTGTTCGAAGAGAGTGTCGATTCGCTGTCGACGAATCTGATCCTTCGAGAAGATCTCCGAAACTCTCGCGTGTTTGCAATCACGAGTGCACTTTCGGGCGAAGGGAAGACGAGTGTGTCATGCCAGCTCGCGGTGAGTATTTCTCGGGCGACCGGAAAGAGTGTTCTTTTGATCGATGGCGACATGCGTGCACCCGACGTTCACCACGTCTTCGGTCGCGAGATGACAGCTGGGTTGGTTGGGTACCTCAATGGCCAATCGGATTGGCGAAGTTTAGTCGATCGCGACTGGAGCGAGTCGGTTCATATACTATCGGCTGGGCATTTGAAGGGAAGTCCGCACCGGTTGCTGAGTGGCGGTCGGCTAGAAAAATTGATCGAAGAAGCTCGCCAGGAATACGATTTCATTGTGATGGATACGCCGCCAGT
>CAIYZV010000288.1 GCA_903930765.1 uncultured Pirellula sp. | reverse complement strand
CGTGGTTTCGCTTCCAATGGACGAGTTGAGATCGATGGTGATAGCGTTCGGGAAGGTGTTGATGATTGGCTGTGCACCAACGCCTCGATTGCTACGAGTCACGAAGACTTGGAGGTTGTTACCTTCTTTACCTGGCTTGACCGCGGTGAAGAGCACTTCGACGCCGCCACCGGCTCCGAGATTCGATACGGCAGTGGCTTGTGTTTGCTTGAACAAGGCCAATCGCGTATCGAGTGGGCTGCTGGAGCTAGCTCGTTCTGCGAACGATTCGATCGTGAGTGTACCTCGACGGCTATCCCCGTTGGGTCCAAAGTCGACATCGAATCGGTAAAGATCGATATCGCTACTCTCTGGACGATGGAGGTATTGCGCTCGCATCGTATCCAGGTTGCCTGGAAAGACCGGTTCAAAGTTGCGATCGGATCCTGCAGTGAAGTTGATGAAGTTGCTATCGAACTTCATCAAGGTGGACGGATCCGCATCGCCGGCGCGAGCCAGACCGAGCATCAAGCCGATGCTGGACATCGCGGCTCGGGTCATGTTTTCGCCGTAATTGTCATCCCACTGGTTGTCAGCTGAGAAAACGGCAAGGCTGTTTTGGTAGGTTGGGTCGATTCGAGTGCCCCAGAAACCGCTCGCTGCATTCTCGACGCGAAGACCAGCGGCCGATGGCAGTGCATTGAGGCTGCCCAGTGCCATGGTCAAACCGCTGTTTGGCGTTTCGACAAACTGCACACCGATGTTGTCTGCCCAAATCGAAAACGCTTCGCGAATACGTGCCTTTTGCTTTTCGGTAACCGCATTGGACTGGGTTACTCCGCCTACCGAACCGTATCCATCTTGGAAATTGTAATAGATGGTTCGGATGCCATTGAAGTTATCTCCGGTGAAGGCTGGGTTGATATAGTTTTCGAATGCCTCGGGAACCTTGCGGCTACCCGGATCATTGTTTGCACCGATCAAGTCCAACGCGTGGACTTCGGCATCGATGCTGGATGTCAACAGGACACTGGTGAGAGGAACTGCAGACGACCCGATGGTGCCCAAGTTCGATGCGGTGCTGAACGAAGAGCCCAACCCGTAGAGGGTTACTGGCGAATAATTGATGACGCGGTTACCAACAATCGTGTTGGGGTTGGTACCTGGTTCGAGCGTGACACTCATCAATGGTGATGAAATGGTCGATTTCTGGAGAGCATCGACGACGGCGCCGACGGTCGCCGTGTTGGAGCCGATATCGACAGTGACGATACCACCCACCAACGAGACGGTCGGTGCAGCGCCGCTGTTCGAGTTCACAAAAGCAACTTGGAGTCCCGAACCAGCCTCACCCAATGTTTTTGCTTGGAACCGGACCTTCGCCAGTCCATTGGTGTTGAGGTCCGAGATCGCCGATGCAGAAGCTTCGCTGCGCACCGGTTGGATTGGCGTCGACTCGCGAGTCCCTACACGTAAACGGAAGGAGCTCGAAGGAATGAACGGCCCTGGGAGGGAATCGATGTCTTGTGAGAATCGAAGAGTCGCAGTGTTCGCGGATGCGTTGTACGTGACCTTCTCGGGTTTGAAGGTAATGTCGTCCGTATTCCGGACAGTGTCTGCTGTGTAGAGAAGCTGGTAGAAGTCTGGGTTTTCGGCGCTTCCCGCAGTTGGATTGCCAGCGATGTCGTTTTCAACAAACAATTTCTCGTTGTCGAAGTACACAACGATCGTGTCGCGCTTTTGCTCGAGAACGCCAGATGTATTGCGAACCACAGGTTGTGGAACGACGGCGGTGACTTTGGAACCGAGGTCCAATCGGAACTCGATCGTGTCTTGACGGGTGTTTGGATCGCGAGGCAAGAAGAGGTCGCCGCTGGTATTGCGGAGTCCGGTGATGCCTCGGGAGGAATCGTCGAAGCCGAAAACCTCTAAACGGTAAACGTCATCGGGAAGGTTTTCTGCGAACCGCAACGTCACTTCGTTTTCGTTCGGGCTGTCACCGACGATCACCGCCCCAGGTGCGACGATGATGTCATTGCTCGCTTGGAGCATGATTGGTGAGTAGTTCGCTGGATCGGCGGCTCCCAATTGTGTAGCAGGCAATCCACCATTGATCTTTGCACTCAGCTTCGTGGCGACCGGGGAGCTTGGAGCGTTGATCAAATCGACCAACTGCTGAGCGCCGATGGTGGAACCTGAGCGAGAGTTGAGTTGCAGGGAGATCACGTTTCCGGTGATCGTCAATTTCGGAGGAGTTCCTGCCCCGAGGTCCGCGCGAGTGACATTGATTTGAAGCGAATCCGAAGCGTTCTTTGCCGTCAGTTGAACATCGACACGGCCGTTGGTGCCGAAGTCGGTCGCAATGCTCGGCAAGGAGAAACTGCCATCGCTGCCGGCGCGAGTGACGCGGATTCCAGAAACGGTCGATGGGTCGATGATCTGCGCATCATCAAAACGGAACGTCAATTCACGAGGTGCGATCGAGCGAACAATACCGTTCTCGATCAACTCGCTGTTGTTGGGCTGAACGCCGATGAGTGTTGGGCCAACCGAGGTCTTTGCATCGGCTTCCATCTTCAAGCTGTACATTTGCGTCTCGCCAGCGTTCCTGGCAAACACACGCAAGTAGTACGTGCCAGCGGTCAAGCTCGGGCTGTTGATGACCTCAGGCACACCGGCAGGGTTGACATCGGAGGTTGCGACGACTTCACCGTTGAGGCGTTCGATTTGGAAGGACAGGTTTCGATAGACCAAGGTGTTCTCGGTCGTCAACGCACCCCCTTCGGGTTGCACTTGATACTGCTTGCCGGTTGGGATCATCGTGATCCGACGAACGCGAGCAGCACCCACGGTCAGCAAGTAAACGTCGGTGTCTTCGCTCTTATCGATCGAAAGATTATCGAATTGCTGAACGCCATTACCGACCAACCCAAGGTTGGACGCTTGGCCATTGCCGTCGTTGTTCTCGAAATTGTCGCCGTAGAGCGTTTGGGTCGCGATGATGTCGTCGAGTTGGGCACCGTAATAAGCCAACGAAATGAACGGTTCCATCAACTTGGTCTGGTCGGTCGGCAGGACGTGGCCGAGTCCGATGCCGTGGCCGGCTTCGTGCATCATCACGTTGATAAATGCCCGATTCTCACCGTTGGGACCATCGGAGTTCTGGCTGTAGAAGTTATCGTTGGTGTCGAAAACGATATCGCCATCGATGCCGTTGTTGCCGCTGCCATAAGGAGGAAACGCGTAGGCGAGGATGCCGCTGTTGCCATCCACTGCCAAACCACCCACCCGAATGTCACCGCGAACACCCAACACACCTCGGCTGGGGCCGCTCGATGGTGCGCCGTCATCCTTCGGTTCGTAAATGAAATTCAACCCGCTGTTCTCAGCCCAGTTGTCATAACCTCGCTTGACGAGATTGAACCAAGGTCGCGATGAAATAGGACCGGCAGCGCTCCCGTAAACTCCATCCATGAAGGCGACGAAGTTGCTGGAACCAAGGTTTCCATTGGTTGCGTTATAAACTTGGGTTCCGTCGGGAACGATACTCCAAGTAATGGTTGCGGGGTCACCATTGTTGGGACTCGCACCACCCGTTGGGTTCACCCAACGATTGCCCAGTAGATTGATTTGATTGCCACCGCCGCCCAATTGCTGTTGGGCGAAGTTCTCGATGCGGTCGTGGACTTGGTCCATGTAGTTCGAGTCGGTGCCCGGCGTAAAGATGGCCCCTGCCATGACTTCGCGGCGTTCCAGCTGCTCGCAAAGGAGTGATCGAAAGCTTGTTCGACGGTTCTTGAGTCGAGAAAGACTTCGGTTCTTGGACCTGGATTCATCAATTCCCATTTGCGATTAACCTTAGTACCAATTTGGATTGGTGGGTTATAATGGCAGGAAAGTCGCCTTTAGGTAGAAACGACGCTCCCGCGGAACACTTGGTTTCGAGTATAATTGGGTGGTTTTGGGATGCAAATTTGTGCCGAATGCGGGGAGTGGTCGGGTTGGTCCCGAACCGGCTCAACGCAGGACTCATCCCCGAAAAAAGGGTTTCGGGAGTGGCCTTTTTGGGGCAATTTCCTTTGCAATCGCCACCATCCGTGTGCCAAAGGACAACGAAAACAACGGTTTTGCGGTCTTTGACGTCGATTTTGATGCGAATTGACCGGAATAGTTCCCCTCACCCCGACCGGAAAAGAAATAGTAGAAATTTTTAAAGAGATGGATTTTCGCTTCGTCGTACTGCACCATACCGGCCTAAAAACCGGAAAACGAGGGGATCATTGGGACTGGTTGCTCGAGCTGCCCAAGCCATCAATGGCAAAAAAAACGTCCAAAGATTCTTCCTTTTTCGTGCCGGACCTAGGGTTGGACAACGCAGTCATCGCGGCCGGATTGAGCCAGCAAGGGCCCGATCGGAACTTGATTGCCTTTGCTACCGAAGCCCCTCTTTTAAGCCAACCTGCCCCTCTCTTATGCCAACCTAAAGGTGCAGGGTTGCTAATGGATGCATGGGTGGGATGCATGTTTTTGAGGCTGCCGATGCACCGAGATATTTATCTGTCGTACGAAGGGCCGATTTCTGGAGGCCGTGGTCACGTGAGTCGGGTGGGGATGGGTGCACTGCGTTGGTTAGAAATTGGACCGCTGCACCTGCGATTCGAAATCGTGGAGGCGGAATTTTTCGGGGCGTCTTCCCACATAGCGACTCCGGCACCATACTTCCTGTCACCTACCCAGCTTGGCTGCGAATCGCCGAAACCTTGGTCAGATCCAGCACCGGATGATTCCCCACGGTGGTTATTGCACACATAAACTCGGGGCATTCGTAAAAGCCATGAGGCCTCTTCGAGGTTGGCAGATGCGGTCAGCTCTGACAATTGTTAGTCTTGCGTTAGGCTGGCGTTAGGCTCAGAAAATACAAGGCTCTGAAAACACGAAGGAGTGGCGTCTGAAGCGATGAATCTTTCCCCGATGATGCGTCAATACGAGGAGGCCAAAGCAGCCAGCGGGGATGCCATCCTGCTGTTTCGCATGGGGGACTTTTACGAGCTTTTCCACGATGACGCGAAAACGGCGGCGCGTGTTTTGGGGCTGACTCTGACCAGTCGCGACAAAGGGGAGAATCCGATCCCGATGGCTGGATTTCCCCACCATCAGCTCGAGGGTTATTTATCCAAGTTGGTCCGTCAGGGGTTTCGGGTAGCGGTTTGTGAGCAGGTCGAGGATCCGGCGACAGCGAAGGGATTGGTTCGGCGTGAAGTTCAGCGGATCGTAACTGCCGGCACTCTGACCGATGATGCCCTTCTCGACCCTCATACGAGCAATCTTTTGATGGCGGCGTATGTGCCTAAACCCGGCCAGTCGGGTGACTCATGGATCGGGATCGCGTGGGTGGAACTGTCGACAGGGCGCTTTGAGGCAGCCTCCTATCCGCTCTCTCAACTCCACGATCAGATCGCTCGGATTGGCCCTTCGGAAATCTTGATTCGCGACGACGACTCAAGCCTCACGGCGGATACGTTGTCCGGCTGGGTTTTAACGCGGAGACCCCTTTGGCAGTATGGATTCGAGGAGTCGCAGCGGGTCTTGCACCAGCATTTCGGGGTGCTCGACTTGACCGGTATGGGATGGGAACTCGGTGAATCCAAGACCAAGGAATCGGCTGGCACCTCAAAAAATGGGTTGGCTGGTACAAGCGAATCGCATGACAAGCTCGCGATTAGCGCCGCCGGTGCGGCGATTGCTTACCTGCAGGAAACCCAAAAAACGTCCCTCGATCACATCCAGCAACTCGTTCCTGCCCGCCTGCAACGATGCTTGGAAATCGACTCGGCCACACGCCGTTCACTGGAATTGACGCAAACGATTCGGACGGGCTCTCGTGCAGGATCGCTGCTCGAGGTGCTCGATCGGACAGTGACTCCGATGGGGGCGCGGCGGCTGTCCCATTGGCTATCCTCCCCGTTGGTTTCCGTACCGCAAATCGAATCCCGATTGGGGGCGGTCGAGGAACTGGTGCGGGACACACGTCTGCGTGGGACGATCCGGGAATCGCTCCGCGAGGTGTACGATTTGGAGCGATTATTGGCTCGTGTGGCTACTGGACGATGCAGTCCACGGGATCTGCAACATGTCGGGCGATCTCTCCGTCAACTCCCCAAGCTCAAAGCGATTTTGGAAGAGCGAGCATCGGATCGGTTGTCGCAACTGAAGGATCGGTTGGAACTGTGCGAGTCCCTTTTGGAGCGCCTCGAGGGTGCGTTGCAAGCGGAATGCCCCTTGTTGTCGAAGGGGGGCGGATTCATCCGCGATGGGTACGACGCGCGGCTAGATGAGCTTCGCGGGCTGGCGACGGGAGGAAAGGAATGGATAGCCCGGTACCAAGCCGACCAGTGCCAAATCACCGGCATCCCCAGCTTGAAGGTCGGATTCACCTCGGTGTTCGGATACTACATCGAGATTACCAACACCCATCGCGATCGGATTCCGACATCGTACATTCGGAAACAAACGCTGAAGAACTGCGAACGCTACATCACGCCTGAGCTCAAGGAGTACGAGGAAAAGGTGCTGACGGCGGATGATTCTGCCAAGCAGCTCGAGTACGAACTTTTCTTGGAGCTTCGAGACGCAGTCCACCGGGCGACGAGCCAACTGCAAATCAACGCGGCGATCATCGCCGAGCTCGACTGTCTCGGGTCGCTCGCCGAACTCGCGGTCAAACAAGGCTACGTGCGTCCCATGGTGACCGAGGAACCGATCCTAGAGATTTACGAAGGCCGGCACCCGGTCCTCGATGTGATGCTGGCCAAGGGTACTTTTGTCCCGAACGACTGCATGCTCGGTTCTGAGCATGGTCGGATCCAACTGATCACCGGTCCCAACATGGCCGGTAAGAGCACTTACATTCGGCAAACGGCTGCGATCTTGGTGTTGGCTCAGATCGGTAGTTTTGTTCCTGCTCGCAAAGCCACCATCGGTATTGCCGATCGTCTGTTCGCTCGCGTCGGAGCTAGCGACGAATTGGCTCGCGGTCAAAGTACGTTCATGGTGGAGATGGTCGAAACGGCACGGATTCTCAACACGGCTACCCCGCACTCACTGGTGATTCTCGATGAAATCGGTCGCGGTACGAGCACGTACGATGGGCTGTCGCTGGCCTGGGCAATTGTGGAGCATCTCCATGAAGTGAATCAATCCCGAACCTTGTTCGCCACCCACTACCATGAGTTGGTCGAGCTACAGAAGTCGCTAACGAGTGTTCGGAATTGGAATGTCTCGGTCAAAGAATGGGACGATCAAGTCGTCTTTCTCCATCGCATTGTTCCCGGTGGGGCTGACAAGAGTTATGGAATCCATGTCGCCCGATTGGCGGGTATACCTCGGTCGGTGAACGAGCGAGCGAAAGACCTGTTAAGCCAACTCGAAGCGAACCAATTGAATCGTTACGGTCAACCGAAGCTAGCCCCACCTCCCGTAAAGAAGCCCGGCCATATTCAGATGACCCTGTTCCATTGGCAAGAGAACGAAGTGGTGGAGAAGCTCAAGGAACTCGATACCGATAGCTTGACCCCGATCCAAGCGCTTCAGTTGCTCGAGTCGTTCAAGAAGCAAGCGAGCGGGAATTGACTTGGCCAACCTATGGGTGACACGCCGATGCATGAAGAAAATCCCTATCAGCCACCAGGAGATCTTTCCGAGCCTATCACGTCCAATGGTTCGTACGCCAACGATTCTGGGTATTATCGAACACCTCCAACGTTTTGGGTCGCGTGGGCGTGCATGGCAACAGTGTGCGTTCTTGCTCTCCTTGGGGTGTTCTGGTTGGGCGTGGTAACAATCGGCCCTCCCCTCGCGGGGTTATTTCTTTTGGTTTTCGTCGCGTTTCGGTGCCATCTTTGCGAGCGGTATCAACACCGCTGCATGACCTATGGCGGCATACGGATTTTTATCGAATGCTTCATGGTTTGCTTCGGGCTTGGGTATTTAGCGTTAGGAGTTGCGTTTGGTCTTTATGCGTTCCTCACGCCCGTTTTTCATAGTCCCAGCGTTGCAACTGGCTACGGGCTCTACGGACTCCATCGACTCCCAGCATTCGTGGCGGCAAGCCTTGCTATTGCCGTGTACCTGAAGATGATCCAAATGAGTGCTCGTCGCCCAAGAATCTCTGACCCGCCCAAGAATCTCTGACCCAACGAACAAAGCCTCGAGTTCGACACATTGAAGAACGAGTCGAAGGCCGAGGCTTTGAATACTAATTGGGCGTACGCATTCGATTGCGAGAGCAACCGAATCACTTGACTACTGCTGAACTCGCAAACGCTTTTGGATATCGGTTTCGAGAACGCCGAAGACAGCTTCGTGGCGTTGAACGGACATTTGCAGAGCGGCGAGAAGGCGCTTTGCCGTGAAGAAATTCATGATGATCCGTTGCTTTACATGGATCGGATCCTTGGGAATACCAACGGGTTGTGGGTTCAAACCAAAGTCGACGATGAGTTCTTCAGGCGAGCCTGTCACGCGGCAAAAATTCGCGTATAGGGCGATCGCGTCTTCATCCCTTACTTGAACCTGAACCGCCTGCTGTTGCTGGCGCTGATCGACTGCTGGATCTTGTTCTACTTCACTCGACATATTTCGTACTCCAAGAAAAATCAACCTGCGAACTGGGACTCAGCGCCCTTCGTTTCCGAAACTCTAGCACGCAACTTCCTCACAACCGACCTTAGATCAGAATTCAAAATTGAATGTCTTGACACAGTATCGGTACAACCGCCATCCTGCGGAACGCCACGCTAAATGGACCTTTGACTCACCCCGATAACCCGGCCTAGCCGGTACATTTTCCGAGGTGATTTCGACGCGAACTTGGTAGGAGGTACTGATCGGTACCGTTTTGCCGTTCTCGTCGGTTTTCGTATCGAGGCTACCCCCTACTGGAATCGCCAATTGCGGGGGGACTTCTTTGATTTCCGAAGCCGAGAATCCGATGACTTTTCCTTTTAGGGATTCTAAGCGGGCCGACTCGAGCATAATGCTCACTTCGTCACCCATTTGGAGCAAATCGCGATCGTGTTGATCGACGATGAGGACCGCTTCCATGATCTCCTTGGGGGCGACCATGCACAGGAGGTCTCCGTCTCCGAAATAGATATCTTGATTGTTGGGGGCAAAAGGATCGCCGGACCAGGTCGGCAATTGCTCTTGGGCCTTCGCCGCCTTGGAGTCTTCTTTCGGGGGTGGGCGGAAGATGATCCCATCGATGGGACTTCTCAGAACGAGGTTTGCGAACTTCTGGTCGAGAACAGCCAAAACGTTCTTCTTTGTTTCTACGTCTTCTTCCTGGACGCGAAGGTACTGGATCTGAGTCGGATCGGTGGCCGCGGAACCTTGGAGATCTTGGAGTTTTGTTGTCGCGACCGTGAGCTCGCCGGCAGCTTTTGTGCGTTGGTACATCAGGTCCAAATTTTCCAACTCGCAGATCACGTCACCGCGTGCCACATGGTCCATCGGTTGTCTGTGCCATCGGACGAGATCGCCACCTATGAGCGTGCGGACATCGACAGCATTGGAAGGTTGGATTTCAGTTGGGCAGTAAACATAGAACGGAAGTGGAAAGAATGCGATGAAGGCGAGGATGGCCGAGGCCACCGCCAAGCTGGTCAGGATATTTCCTCGTTTCATTTTGCTCGCTCGCCCTGGTGTCTTTAAAAATTTGTAAATCCCGAAGAAAGCTGGTACCACCATTCCCGCCACCCCTGCGATTGCAAAAGTACGTCCCAAGGACTGAAGACCATAGGGTTTCAAAACCTGGTTCAGGAACATGATGATTCCAAACGCGACAACCCAGCGGTAAATGAACGATGCAATGGTATACGCAGCGAAGAGGACGCGGTTTCCTTGGGGGAGGAACGGGTTGTCTTGAAGTTCCAGTCCCAAGCAATTCTTTTGGAACCAACGCTTCAGAATCTCGCTCGCTTTTTGACGCAAGTTAGGGATCTCAAGGATGTCCATGATGATGTAGTAACCGTCAAAGCGGAGAAGTGGATTTCCGTTGAACACGACGGTGCTGACCGAGCAGATGAACATGACGCTCAGGCACAAGAAATGGAACATGCCGTCTTCGCTGAACCACCATAAGAAGGTCGCAATGGAAGCGAGAATCAGTTCCACGTACATGCCAGCAGCACCGATGAAGACGCGTTGCCACTTGTTCGGGAGCATCCATGAATCGGACACGTTGCAGTAGAGGCATGGTGTAAAGACCAGGAGCATCGCTCCCATTTCGTGGCATTCACCTCCGAACTTCTTGCAACTCAAGCCGTGCCCAAACTCGTGAAGGACTTTGACCGTCGCCATGGTCAATCCCAGCCATAGCCAATTGTTGGCTGCAAAGAATTGCTCAAACGTAGGAAGTTTTCCACGGAACTCTTGGTAGTTGACCGCGACCAAGGTCAAGGCTGCGATGCCGAGTCCCAAGGCCAGGAAGATGCACCACGTGGTGAAGAGCCATCCGAACCATGGAATCAGAGCGGTGAGCATACGATCGGGATCGATGCCTCGGAAGCGAATGGCGAATACGTTAGAGAGTTTGCTGAGCAACTCCTTGCGCTTCTTCGTTTCCCCACGGCGTCGCAACGGTTTGCCTTGACCGGACGAGTGCGAAATGACCAAGCCGCTTCGGTGGAGCATCCCGACGAATTGCTGCAAATCCTGAAGGGAAATACGCTGAGGAGCAAACTCCGCTTGGAAACGATCCTTGATCGTTTGGAGAGAAGTCTCCCCATCGAGCATATTGAGGATGGCGAACTCCTCTTCATGGAAGCGGAAGTAGTTCAAACCTAGGGGTTCTTTGACGACCCAATAGACCCGCCCATCGTACTTGTGACGCCGGGATTCCAAGTCGGGACGACGACGCAGCTTCAGGGGCCGCATCGCGCTATTGACCAGGGAATCCGCCATGGTGGTCATCGGTGTCTATTTCGCTCCTTCTTGGTGGATGACGTATCCGCAGTTAGGCTGCGAATGTCTGCAGCTAGGCTGCGAATGAAATCGGATCGTTCTCGCTCTATTGGAGACATAATTGCGGACAGAGTTCCAAAAAACGGTGTGCGAACCGATTACCGTTGGGGGTAGATCTCAACCTTTGCATCCATGCCACCACGGAAAAGGTATTTGCCGTTCACGACGCGATTCGGCATTTCAACCCAGACAGCGTACTCGTTACCGCTTAGCTTCTTGCCAACGGATTCAGGTTTGACGAAGCCGACGACTCCTTCGATGGTTTCCACCTTGCCCGGTCCTATCGGAACGGTCACTCGCGCGGCGGCACCTTCGAGGATATTCGGGGACTCCTCGAGAATAACGAATCCACGCACCCTGAATTTTTCAAGCGAGACCAATCGCAGGATTTGATCACCGGCCTTCACCCATTCGAAGCGTTCCTTTTGGGTTTCCGCAACCATGCCACTGAAAGGAGCCTTGATGGTTCGCAGCTCGACTTGGACCTTGGATGCGTTGAGTTTGGCATCGCTAACTCCTACGGCTGCTTGGTTGATCTTTTGTTCCCGTTTTGAAACATCGACTTGAAACCCAGCCTTGATCCGCTCCAAACTCTTCTTCTCCAGGTCGTCGCGGGTTTCGACCCCTGTCTCGTAGAGTTGTTGGGATCGCAAGAGAACTGATTTCGAGACCTCCAGCGACGCTTCTGAGAATTTGATTTGGCTATCGTCTTCTGCCTTCAGAATGGCGGATGTCTTTTCATTTTCCGCCACTTGGACTTCGGCATTGGCAAGCCTACTATCGAGTTCGATCAGAACGGAGTCTGCTTGGACGACTGCCCCTTCGTCGACCATCAATTGCTGAATGATGCCATCGGTTTGAGCAGGAATCCAGACGTCGTTTACAAACGATAAGACGCCCGAAAAAGTAAGCGCATCGGTGCGGGTGGAAGCTGGCACGTTCACTCCGTCGGCGGGAACGCGGAGTCCGGTCGAAGGGACGTTTCGCAGTTGCGTCGGCGACACAGTCGCCCCTGATCCTGCAGGCAGTGCATCTTGGTCAGATTCTACGGCAACCAATTTTTCGGAAACGAGTTTCTCACTGCTGACCGGCACCGTGGCAGCCTCAACGCCTGACGGGGGCAACGTGAATGGTTCTTGGGCGCTGGCTAAACGGATGGCACCGCCAGCAACCTTTGAAGCGTGTTCGTCTCGTTGAACTTCGATGTTGTCGGTATGGATCACGTTGCCCGGGAGCGATACGGATGCGACAGAGTTGTTGGAGGATGCCGCGTGCTCGCTGGTGTTCCACCAGTAGGTCCCCAACGATACGGCAATTGCCACAACGGATAACCCGATCAGGAAACGCTGAGCCATGCTATAAGGATTCCGGAATGAATGCGATGAAGTTGCAGTGACTGGGAAAGTGAGTTAGAAAAGGACGTTGGCGCGGATCCACTCGATGACTTCGTAGAAGCAAACGAAGGCGACGCTGCGTTTGCCACATTTGACATCCGCCATCACGCGTGTTCCTGGGCGACGTGAAATTTGCAGCAGGGCATCGTCATTGGGAACGCAACGGAGTTTGACGACCGCGCCATCTTCCGCATCGAGTTCCGCGCGTTGGCCGACCCCGGGTGGGTAGAGGCGGCCATAGTATTTGATTTCTGGAGCCGTCATCAGGATGATTTCCACATCGAGATACTTGGCTCCTTTGTCATCAACCTTGCTCTCATTTTTGAATGCGTAGTCGAGATAGCGCATCCTTTTTTCAGGCATGAGGACCTCGATTTCCCAAGGCCCCTTGGGGTCGGCGACCGTCATGAGGACTTGGCCGGTGACAACCGGTCGAGCATTGAGGACCTTCTCGACATCCCACGTGGTGATCAGACCGCCGATGGGGCTGAGCCGCTGCAGTTTTTGTTGCCTTTCGACGAGGATCTTCAGTTCCGCTTCGCGGTTGGTGGCTTCCTGTTCGGCTTGGTTGTAGTCCTGTCGAAAACGAACGCGGTCCGCCTCGGATAAGGCGCTGTTGTTGCTCAGTTGACGTTTCAGTTCGTACGCTTGTTGGACCGATTGCTTGAATTGACCTCGAGTGGTTTCGATCTGATGATCGAGTTCGGCATTCTTGAGCACGACCAGCGGTTGGTTTTCGGTGACTTCATCCCCGTGTTTCACCAGCACGCTTTGCACTTCGCCATCGATATGGGCGAAAACTTGACGTTCGACCGTTGGATTGAGCTTTCCGTTCCCTTGCAGATCGAAATCCCAAGGCACGATGAACATGGCAGCGATCGCGGTTGCCAACAAACCGAGAATCGAAGCGGTCTTTGGAAGGGCCGAGCCACGGAACATCCAGAGGCATCGGTCGAGGAATCGCCACAGGGGCATGAACAGGATGTTGCTATGATCCATCGAGTTGGACAGAGCGCGACATGCATGTTCGTACACCAAGTCGACTCGCCCCTCTAGCGTTTGACGCGAGAGTTGGGTTTCGATTTGCTCGACGATCAAAGCGCCGATGATGTTGCGGCGTATTCTGGCTTCGTTGGTTTCGCTGCGCTCCGCGAGGATATCCCCTTCGAGCTTTCGCTCGGGTTGACGGATGGGCATGACCGTGACGGTGCGTCCGTGAGAAAGATCGACATAGTCCTCGATCGCTTCCTCGATTTGCGGAGGTAGATCCTCGGTGGATCCGTCGTACCACAGGGGTTCACCGCTGCGGATGACACGCGTTGCCAAGTTGTTCAGTGATTGAACAGTGTTGGAGCGATTCTCGATCGAGTCTTGACCAGAGATCGAGATGACTTTGGCTTTGCCACCTTTCATAATCGCCACGCTGACACGATCGCAATCGATCAACCGACGTCCTTCGTTGGCGATGGTGAAGGCTGTGTCCTTGAGGTCCAAGTTGTCGTGAACCAAACGAGCGAATTGGTCCGACTGCTGCCAGAGTTCTTGGCGCGTGGAGACTTCTTGGAGGGTGTGGCCTTTGATCCAATCCCCGATCAGTTTCGACATGTGCTCGACGAATTTGAGGTACCCGCGTTGTGCGTCGGGCGGAGTATCGGCGCGTTGGAAGACCTCTAAAAGTCCAACGGTTTGCTTTGCAGAAGCCAGCGGGGCGGTAACGAGAAGGTAGCGGGTTGGATTTCCCTCACCTTCTTCGAGGGAGCTGGACATTGGGGGAATAAGTTCTGCGCGGCCTTGTTTGATCAATCGTGTGAGCAGGCGACCATGCTGGATCGCTTCGTCGTTCTCCGGTTCGATCAAGTTCGGGGAGATCTGAATTTGATGGGAGAGCCGTAAACCCGTCTCGCCATCGAGCAACCAAATCGCACCGCCGACGGCTGCAAGCGCGTTGACGACACGTTGCAGAACGGCAGGATAGAACTCCGCCGCCACCAAGTCCGACTTGGACAGTTCGGCGATTTCGTTCACCAAGCCACGAATTTGCTTCTTGGTGTTTTCAATATTTTCTTCGTTGGTTCCGGACGCCATAGCGGACCATTCAGTAGAAGACTGCTAACGTTATCCGCTGCGGTTATACCACATTTGCGGTAGCCGCAACGACGAGGATCGACGTTCCATCATTCGATCGAGCCGAGAAAACAGCAAACATAGGGACTGGTCGAAGAATCCAAAAGCGCGAATCGAGGGAACTCCGCCGAGAATCGAAGATAGCCTGCAGCGGCCTACCGATTGGAGGGTCTACGAAGACCTTGACGGTGGGCTTTCCAGAAGCGATCTTATGTTAGCAACTGCGACCGGGAGCCGATTGAGACCGATTCCGAAGAGAGCGATCGCTCGAGTTTTGAGGCTTTTCGCGAATCAATCGAGGTCGCCGGTTACTTCCGCGTTGGCCCGTGTCGCGAGGGCTTGGTAGACCTTGATGTCGATGCTGTTGGACAGAATCCGAGTTGAGCAGTCGGCAAAAATGAAATGCGCGCCAGCCTCGTGCCGGCTCGAAAAATCATCGAAGTGCCCGACTGGACTGTTGGGTGTGTGGTCTGTGGACCCAAGGAATCGAGCGAGGGGTTCGGCAGCCTCGGGGACGACTCCATGCCAAACCGATCCCCCCAATCGGCTGGATCGCTCACCAACGATCATGGTGTTGCTAAGGCCATCAACGATATCGCGGGCTCGGATTGCCGAGTTACCAAAAAACACCCCGTCGCCGTTGTAAGGATTCTCACCGATTTCGAGCGTACCGAAGACACCTACGTAGTTGGCCTTCGCGATTCGGAAGAGCTTTGGACCTTCGTCGACGTTATGCCCCACATGCTCTTCTTCCTCTTCCTCGCCGGTGTCCTGGCCGATTTCAAAGGTCGAGTCCCCTGGATCGGAGGGGCAAAGGAAGGTGGGTACGACGCTGGTTAGGAAGGGGCGCGAGGTCACCGAGTCGACGTCGAATCGGTGGTCGATCTGTTGGTACAAGGGGCCTTGTTCGATGAAAGGCAACATCGAATGCCCCCAAGCCCATCCTGGCTGGGTGGTTTGGTTGCTGCGGAAATTGTCGACCCAACCGCTTGGGAACCGTTTGAAAGAGCTTTCGTAATTGGTGAGTCCCAACCCGATTTGACGAAGGTTATTCGTGCACTGTGCGCGTCGGGCAGCTTCGCGTGCCGCTTGGACAGCTGGCAGAAGGAGTCCCACCAAGATGCCGATGATCGCGATCACGACCAGCAATTCCACCAAGGTAAATCCGCGGCGCGGAGCCGTGGTGCGTTCGCTGTTGTTTAGTGACATTTGGTGCCCTGGTGGGATAGCAAAAGTGCCCGATAGAAAGCTGCCCGATGAAACGTCGCCCAGTGAAACGCTACTGCGATTACGGATTCGGTCGATGCAATGGTTCGTAAAAATACTGCGAGTTTCCACGGTTCTAACAGCTCCCGAACTTAACAGGGACCCAAAAAATAGCTTGGTTGAACAGAGTACGCGAGCAAAGCGAAATGGTTTTGCAGCCCAACGGAACTAGCGCCAACTACCTGCTTTTCTACTTTTCTGAACGCAAATGCATGTTGCAGATCCCGGCACCACGAGCGCGTTTCGCGTTCGGTGGACCCTTCCATCATGGGTTGAGAAACCGCTTTGTCAACAAACTGCACTAACGGATTGTAGCTTTGTGCAAAACGATTGCAAGTGCCATCGTGTCGGTTTTTGACGGTTTGGCAGTTTGGCGGTTTGACGCTTTGGGCAGTTTGGGGCCTGGATCGTTCCGTCGCGGACTAGCGAGACTGCTAGCGTACGAGTGAGAGGTGTTTTCGCCAGTGCGTGTTGTCGGTTTTGGGGTAGTCGGTTCGTAGGTGGACGCCTCGGGATTCGGTGCGTGCTAGCGCGGTTTGCGTCATCATCAATCCGACGGTGAGGATGTTTTGGAGTTCCCAGGCTTCAACGGTCTCGAGATCGTGGGCTAGGACATAGCTGCAATACCGACGGATTTCATGAAGGGCTTCTTCCAAGCGTTCTCGTTTGCGTTGGACGCCAACGTTTCGCCACATGACGGATCGTACGGAGTTGCGAATGTCGGCGAGGTCAAAGGGTGGGTGAGTTGGAGTTCGAGCGGGATTGGAGATTGGCAGTACGCGAAGTTCGGTCGAGGATCGCTTGAACGCGGACTGGGATGCGTTTCGTCCTGCGATAGACCCGTAGACGAGTCCTTCGAGGAGGCTGTTGGAGGCGAGTCTATTCGCGCCGTGCAGTCCGGTGCTGGTGACTTCGCCGGCAGCCCAGAGTCCTGGAAGTGAAGTTCGAGCGTCAGAGTCGACTTGCGCGCCCCCGATCATGTAATGTGCACCCGGTCGAACCGGGATGGCATCGGTGGCGATATCCAGTCCGAACCCTGCGCAGACTTTGGCGATTCCTGGAAAGCGGTTGCGGACATGTTTCGCGTCGAGATGCTTCAGTGTCAAGTAGACGCAAGAGGATTGGGTTTTTTCCATCTGGCCTACGATCGATTTACTGACCACATCGCGGGGTGCCAATTCGAGCCGTGGGTCGTAGTCTTTCATGAAGCGGTACCCGGACTGATCGACGAGGTAGGCTCCTTCACCGCGGATCGCTTCGGTGATGAGTGTCCGTGAACTACCTGCGATATACAGCACTGTTGGGTGAAACTGCATGAACTCCATATCGCGCATGACGGCGCCGGCGCGAAACGCGATCGCATGTCCATCGCCTGTCGCGACGCGTGGGTTGGTGGATTCGCGAAAAATTTGACCGCAGCCCCCGGTGCAAAGAATGGTTTCATTCGCCCAAACGAGGATGGGGGGGCGGTTCTGGATCGAAACGACAGCACCGCAGCATCGGCCTTCGAAGGTAATCAAATCGATGGTATAGGCTTCTTCCAAAATTTCGATGTTCCGGCGTTCGCGGACATGGGCCATCATGGCCCGCATGATTTCTTTGCCTGTCGCATCACCGAGCGCGTGGATGATCCGTTGATGCGAGTGTCCTCCCTCGCGGCCCAGAACCAACTGGCCATCGAGTTGATCGAATTGCGTTCCCCATTCGATCAATTCCGCAACACGCAATGGGGCTTCGCGCACCACCATGTCGACCGTGGATTCATCGCACAAGTCACACCCAGCGACCAGGGTGTCTTGGACGTGATTGTCGAAGCGGTCTTCCGGATCCCAAACGCTCGCAATACCTCCTTGAGCGTAGGAACTGTTTGACTCCTCGAGCTTGTCCTTCGTCAAGATCATCGTCCGGAGCGACGGGTCGATTTCGTGAGCGGCTCGCAAGCCCGCTAAGCCCCCGCCTAGGATCAGAACGTCGGTGAAATAATGGCCCATCCGTTTGGGTTGGAGTGGGACCATGTAGCGAGGTATCCATTGATCCCATGGTTGTTCGACGGGTGTCGTTGGCAATGGCTGTGCAGACATCGATACCTTACTCATCCTCGGGTCGGAGGGGATCATCTGGGTCAAAGAAGAAGTCGTCCAGTCCCATCGGCAAAGTGTTGCCTCCAAGGGCTTGTTGCTTTCGCTGGGCCATGGTTGATAGATCGAGCGCCTCGTCGCCCAGACACGCCGCGACAGATTCCCGCCACGCTTGGTCTTTCGACAACGGGTGGGATGAGCCCGCTTGGGCAAGCCGCTTGATCGCGTACCTCAATACGTTGATGCCATCGCGCGCCGAGAAGTCCAATCGCAGCGAGTGCGCGTTTTGCAAAAAGTCGACGGTCATCGCCAACACCTCGGCTTCCGCAAACGGAAGATGGTACTGCAGGATCGCCAACTCGTCCTTGCGATTGGGAAAGCCGACTTGGAGGGTCGGTTGCAAGCGGCTCAGGATGTAGTCCGGAATTTCGTACGTCGAATCGTCATGGTTCATCGTCACCGTCGCCCGAAAATCAAGATGCGCGGGGATCGTGATACCTGCCACGACGGACTCCACATAACGGCGTTGGTCGAAAAGTGGGGCGAGCGATGCCCACGATTTTTCGTTCATCCGATTCCCTTCGTCGAGCACGCAGACAGCGCCTCGCAGCATGGCTGTGACCAACGGCGACGCGTGGTAGGCGATCTTGCCATTGCTCGAAAGGACAGGAGTGACGAGCAAGTCCTCGGGGCGCGTGTCCGAGGTGCATTGGTAGATGTACAGTTCTTGCTGGCGGGCGGTCGCTGCGGCCATCGCCAAGGCGGTTTTTCCTACCCCGGGTACTCCCACCAATCGCGGGGTCAGGGGCAAGTCTGAAGAATCCACGGTCAGCCAGCACGCAGCAAGTTGCCGTAACGGTTCTTCTTGACCGATCCAACGGGCGCTGTTGCTGACCGGGTTGGCTAACGAAAGGGTGACGCCATCGATCGTAACGGTGGAACTCATAAAGGCGGACTCGGGGTTGGGCTTGAATCAGTTGTGGGCTAAGGTATCGGATCGGGGGCAAGGACGCAACGCACTCGAATCGCCAGCGCGGTCACCTTCTTTGCCCCGAGAACCACCCCAAAAAATCACCGAGAACCACCCCAAAAAATCAACGGGAAACCCATCGGATTCACAAGAAAAAGAGAGATGCATGCATGGCGCCACAGAGTGAGCCCGCCGACGGGGATTCTCGCGACGGGGATTATAGCGACGGGGATTATAGCTTCGATGACGAAGATCCGAACGCCGCGTGGACGGCTTACCACGAAGCGGGCCACTGCGTCGTGGCGATTGCTTTGGGTGCCACCGTGCATTTCGCGTCGATATCTCCTGAACAAGAAGACCGCTACGGGGAAGTAGAAATCCATTGGCCCGAGGGAGCGACTCGGAAAGACCAAGCGCTCGCCATCCTCGCTGGGCCTATTGCGGAGATGATCTACCGACAAGAAACTCCGGTGATGAGCATGGCAGCCCCTTGGTCAAGGGACATGCAGCAAGCCTTGGCTCTGTTGGATGGAGTGGGGTCGGAGGGAATAGGTTGGAGCCTAGAAAAGCGGGCTGCTTGGTTGGGGCAGTTGATTTCCATCCTCAGAAAAACGCTCGAGCGGGACGATTATTGGGCTGCGATCGCTGCCGTCAGCGATTTGTTCCTAGCCCATGAGGACCTCGAACATGAACAGATTGTCGAGGAAGTATCCTACTGGCTCCCCGAGGTAGGCTGAGCCGTCGGTGCGGTCATTCTCGGCCGGGGCTCAGGCGTGCCCCTGCCATCAGGTCCAGCCTGCGCATTTCATGAGCAGCTTAAAAAGCAGCAAGGGTAGATATCACCCCTTTTGGGGTCGCTTAGGGGCTTTTTTTAGAAATAATTTTCTTGAAAACTGTTTTAAATTGTGAGTACATCGATAAAATTAGTTCGTTCCCGCTAAAAACGGCTTTGAGATTACGGGCGTGACTCAAAGCTGGATAGGGATTAGCTCTGCATGGTCAGATATCGGGCGTGACTGACTGTGCGGAGCTTTTTTTATTTTTCAGCCGCAGCGGTTCGCGATTTCTCTGTGGGCAATTTCTCTGTGGGCAATTTCTCTGCGGGCGATTCTCAACCTGAGCCATCTCATTGGGGGCAAAGCGAATCGATGCCGAGTTTCTTCATTTTTTTGTAGAGCGTCGTTCGATTGATTCCCAACTGATCGGCGGTTACGTTCCGATTCCATTGGTTGGCCCGAAGGACTTCGAGGATGATTTTACGCTCAGGTTCTTCCAAAGCTTCGCTCAGCGATTTATTCATTGCTTGATTTCCCGAAGCTTGGTTTCCCGATCCGTGCGCTCCTAGGGAGTTTGATTGCGGGGAAGCATTTTGGTTCGACCCCGCCACGTCCCGGTAGTTGATGGTGCTCAGTGTGGCGGAATTGGCAGCTGCGGAAAGTTGAGGTGCATCTCCGGAGGTCATGGCGTTCGGAAGAACGTCGCAATCGATCTGTCGGCCTTTGCACAGTAGCACGGCGCGCTGCACCATGTTTTCGAGTTCCCGAATGTTGCCTGGCCATCGGTACTGCTGCATCGCCCGAAGGGCCATCGGGGAGAATCCGTCGACGCTTCGCTGGTACTCTTCGCACGCTCGATTGAGGAAATGCTGTGCTAGGAGTGGAATGTCGTCGATGCGTTCTCGGAGTGCAGGAAGTTCGATCGCGATCACGTTGATCCGGTAGAAAAGATCCTGCCGGAATCGTCCTTCAGCGACTGCGAGTTCGAGGTTTTCATTGGTTGCCAGTACTGTCCGAGTGTCTACGGTGATCGTTTCGTTGCCACCGAGGGGTTCGAACTGGAGTTCTTGAAGGACCCGCAGCAATTTGACTTGGAGTGCAGGAGTGGCGGTTCCGATTTCGTCGAGGAACAAGGTCCCGTTGTGAGCCAATTGGAACTTGCCTGCTTTATTGCTGGTCGCACCGGTGAACGCGCCGGTCACATGGCCGAAGAGTTCGCTTTCAAGGAGGTTGTCAGGAAGGGCACCGCAGGCGACTTCGACAAAGGGCCCATCGCGCCGGCTTGATTTTTTATGCGCCGCGCGAGCGATCATGCTTTTACCGGTCCCATTTTCACCGGTGATCAGGATCGTGGCCCGGGCATCGGCAACGCTGTCGAGCGTATCGAAAATTTTTAACATGCGGAGATCGTGGCTGACGATATTCTCAAGCCCGAATTTTCGGTCGAGTTGTGCTTTGAGCCGCGTGTTCTCTTCGGCGATCTCCTGCTGGTGAAGCGCCCGCTCGATGGCGGTTTGGAGTTCTTGATCGATGATCGGTTTGGTGAGGAAATCAAAAGCACCGGCTGCGATTGCTTCGCAAGCAGCGTCGGGACCAGCGTACCCGGTCATCATGATCACGGGCAAGGTCGGATGCTTGCTGCGAATGCGTTTGAGCAACGTCAAACCATCTCCGTCTTCAAAACGGACATCGCAAAGCATCAAATCATATTTTCCATGCGCGCATGCTTTTTTGGCTTGCTCAATATTGCTCGCCGTTTGGACTTGATAGCCGATTCCCGACAGCCAGTCTGCCATCGACTCGAGCAACCAGCGGTCATCGTCGGCGACTAGGATTTTCGGGAGTTCGGGTTTGTTGCGCGGGCTGGCCATATGTTTGGAAATGGTTGGATCGGGATGGAACGTGGCGTTCTTGGTCGACGACGTTGAAATCCACCAACGGCAACGGGTGCTTTCTTTGGAAAGTCCATCCAATAGACCATCGACGCAGTTGGCGGATGTGGAATCGTAGGTTGCAAAAAGGCAACGGGTGGGGTTTGACCCGTGTTGCTTGAACGCATCTGGTCCGAAATGCGTAGCAAAAACCATTCAGACACTCAAAATCCTCAAAATCGATACCGCTGAACCGGTCAGAATGGATCTGTTTCAAGTATTCTGAATTGATCAGCCCAACCCCACTTTACAAACGGCGAGGCTCAACGTGTTCCCAAACTTTTGGCGGCATTCGGTAGGACTGGAACGACCGGTTTCTTCGTGGATCGCAAGTCTCTTCGGTGCGATAGCGGGAGTGCTGTTGCCGATCCTTTTGGTGATGGGAGGGTGGGGTGTCGACCTGATCGTCCAAGGACGCGATGGAGTGGTTCCTGACGAACTCGTCGTTGGTCCTTTCAGCCTACCGACGCGTTGGCTCGGGGCCCATGGAAGCGTTTTGCGAGGGGCTTTTGTGTTGATTCTCGCCATCGTTGCGGTGCTGGTCCTAAAGATTATGGCGATCGCGATCAATGGCATGGCTGCTAGAAATGCGGCGATCGATTTCGATGTGCAAGCAAGGCGTTTGCTGTTTGAAAAATCCCGATTGCTGGCGCCCGAACAAGGTCTATCGAGTCAGAGTCGCTGGTTGGAGCAGATGCAGGAGAAAGGCGTGATCGAGGTTCGGGACGCTGTGTATCGTTGGTACCGCTCGTTCCCACGCGACTGGGTGCACATCATCGGCCTTCTCGGGGTCGCTTGTGCGATCCACCCATGGATGACGATCGCGGCATTCATCGCACTGCTCATCGTGCGTTTTTTGACACAGTGGTTCGAGACTTCGAATCGGAGAGAGCGAATCGTTGTAACCGAGCGATGGAACAAGTCGCGAGAGCAGTTAACGTACCTTTCGGTTACCTCGCCCTTGCTCGATACCATCCGCGATACTGAGGACACCGTGCATAGTTTTGATACGAGTTTGAGTACGTACAAGCAATCGGCGGCTGGATTGATGGCTCCGATATTCAGTCATTCCGTGTGGTTACGCATCTTTTTTACTCTTTTTGCTGCGATCTTTTTATGCCTACTCACCCTCCGCGTGTTGGATCGCCAATCGCCGGACGGGCTTGGGGAACTGTTGGCGTTGTGCTGCAGTGCGGCACTTGCGACGCGCGCTTTCACACAGTGGAGCGAGGCCCGTGCACAGATCAGCCAGTCCTCCGGGATCTTGCAACACGTCGTGGACTATTTGGGACAGAATACGGCAGTCCCCTCGGAGGTTGAGTTGCAGAGTCCAATGCGACTGGAGCGATCGCTTCAATTGGATCATGTCACCATGCGCGAGAGCGATGGTAGCAAATTGCTGGAAGACGTTTCGTTAGTACTGCAACCGAAGCAATTGATCGCCGTGATCTCGACGGACCCTGTCCAGGCCAAAGCGATTACGGAGTTGATTCTTGGGTTTGGAAAACCCTCAAGTGGCCGGATCATGCTCGACGGAGTCGACGCCATCGACATCGCGAGAGATGCATTTCGCAAGTTATCGTTGTGGATTTCCCCTACGGGCCCGTTGATCTCGGATACGATCGAGAACAATCTTTGGGTTGGCGGGCAACCAGATGCCACGGTGGATTTGATGGAAGTGGCTCGAAAAGCCAACGTTGCTGAGTCGCTTCTCAATTTGCCGGATAACTTGAGAACGCTGGTTTCCCCCACCGATGATCGGTTGTCCTCGGAGACAATGTTTCGACTGGGAATTGCGAGAGGGTTTGTCAAACGACCGAGCGTGGTGGTGGCTCATGAGCCCACCGGCACGGTGGGACCCAGCATCGCGAACGAAACCACAACCGCTCTGCTACAATTAAAGAGCGAGGGTGCATGCGTTGTCGTTTTGCCAACCCGTCTCGCGACGCTCAGGTCGGCCGACCAAATCGTCGTGCTGCACAATCACCGAATCGAGTTTGTTGGTACCCATTCGCAATTGCTCGAGCAAAGCGAATTGTACAGGCATTTGATTTACATTCGATTTGCGCCGTTCGCGAATTAATGCCAATGCGGACGGTCGAATGGATACGTGCCCGTATCGAGACGTTATGGACATCTGGACGATGTCGTCATGTTGTTGTCGTTATGTTGTTGCGTGCCTGCAAGCACGCAGTTTTGAATCCAATGGATCTCTGTTACCTATCGAGGATGGAAGACCGTCGATGATGCGACTGCGTACTACAAAAAATCGATTCACACTGTCATCGCTAACTCTGGGGGCATCGCTAACTCTGGGGGCATCGCTAACTCTGGGGGCAGCACGAACTCTGGGGGAGTCCGTCCAGAGATATTTGTTCGTTGGTTGGAGAATCGGTTGCACCAAAGCGATACTTATGGCTGCAGGAATTGTCTGTGGCTCGGGAATGGTTTGCGACACCGGGATGTTGGGCCAGTCGCACGCCCAGTCAGCAAAGCCAGTGTTTGACACGATTGCAGAGGATCGGAAGGGGCCGCTGCCCGGAACGGAACCTTTGGTGCATACGGGCGATATCGCTTCGGATTTGGTGGATGGGGTGGATCGGTTTTTGCTCAAGCAGATCGACGCTTCGATCGAAGCGCGTAGGGAGCTTTGGCCGAAACCCGATCTGAAGGTCCAATCGGGAACGGCGGCTACTGATGGTGATGCGTATTCGGCTGTCACGGAGTCGTTGAGGCAAGAGTACGCGAGACGGATCGGGTTGGTCGATACACGAGTAAAACCAGTGTCATGGTCGGTCCGTTCTCGTTGGCAAGAGGCTAGTGGCCAGGTTGGTTCAACCGAGGTGGGTGTTTTTGAGGGGATTCGAATTGTCGAGATCCAGTGGAAGGTCCAAGATGGTTTCGATGCGAGTGGTCTCATGCTCATTCCCAAAGAGCCGAAGTTCGGTGCTGTCGTAGTGCCTGATGCCGGTGAAACACCTGAGCAATTGAGTGGGATCGTCGAGACGAAGAATCCAACCGCTCTTTATCTAGCACGGTGCGGTGGTATGGTCGTCGTACCAAACGTCGTACGCCGCAATCGCGAGGCGAGATTGGGACGGGCGGTGATGACGGATCAAGAATACCTCTATCGGTCGGCATTCGTTTTAGGTCGACACCTGCTCGGGGTACATGTCCATCAGAATCGATCCGCGTTGGATCTCTTGGAACAAGCTCTCGGGGATAAGCCGTTGTTGGTTGCGGGTTGGGGTGAAGGTGGTTGGGTTGCGCTGGCGACTGGGGTTGTCGACACTCGAGTTGACGTCACTGTCGTGTGTGGCCATTTTGGGCCTAAAGAAAAACTTTGGAGTGAGCCTATCCATCGGAATGTTCATGGGTTGCTCTCTCGTTTCGGCGATGCACAACTAGCGGCTCTCATCGCTCCGAGGACCCTGGTGATCGATGGACTTGCTGGTCCGGACGTCGAAATTGGTGGAGACGGAGGAGCACCTGGGAAAATCAATGGCCCCACTCTGTATTCTTCGGCACAGGAGGTAGAGAAGGCCCAACGGTTGTTGAAGCCATGGGAGCTCGAAGCTGCCATCCTGCTCCCTAGTGCGTATGAATCTCCAGCACGACGATCGCGAATTGTCTGGGAGCAAGCTCTCGATCGATTGGGTACAGTCGCCACTCAGGGGCGTCCCCTTTTCGATAGTTCCATGCGGGCTACCCCGACCGATGCATTTGCTTTGCTACCTTCCGAAGAACATCGACGAGCGGAGATTTTAGCATCCATCGATCGAATGCAGCAGCGAACACTGGAACTTGCGCATCTAGAGCGGGATTCGTATTGGAAGTCGCTTGATACGTCATCGATGGCGCGGTTTCAGGAGACGGTTGAGCCGTACCGCGATGAATTTCGCAAAGAGATCATCGGCGGTTGGGACATTCCGAAGAAGCCGTTGAATGCAAGAACACGATTGGTCTACGATCGAGAAAAGTACCGCGGCTACGAAGTCGTTCTCGATGTCTTTGACGATGTCATCGCGTACGGTGTTTTGCTGGTCCCAAAGTCGGAAACTCCGATCCAAGGGCGGCCATGTGTCGTGTTCCAACACGGGCTAGAAGGTCGACCGACCGATACGATCGTTCATGATCATCCCGCATACCACGATGTTTCAGCGCGACTGGCGGAAGAGGGTTACGTGGTCTTCGCACCACAAAACCTTTACTTGTTCACGGACCGTTTTCGAACGCTTCAGAGAAAGAGCAACTTGCTCGGGAAAACCCTCTTTTCTACGATCATCGCGCAGCATGAGCAGATCGTAGATTTTCTCGGCAAACGCGAAGAGATCGATCCAAAGCGAATTGCGTTTTATGGGCTCTCCTACGGCGGCAAGAGCGCCATGCGAATTCCAGCGTTGGTACCCCAGTACTGCTTGTCTATTTGCTCGGCGGACTTCAACGACTGGGTTTGGAAAAATGCCAGCACCTCGAGTCCCTACAGCTATGTATGGACGATGGAGTACGAGATTTTCGAGTTCGATCTCGGGCGCAAGTTCAACTATGCTGAAATGGCGGCGCTCATCGCACCGCGTCCATTCATGGTGGAGCGTGGTCATTTCGACGGCGTTGCGCCCGATGAACGCGTGGCGTTGGAGTATGCCAAGGTACAGCGGTTGTACGCTGCGCGTCTCGGGCAACCTGACAAGTGCCGCATCGAGTTTTTCCCCGGACCGCATACGATTCACGGCGTCGGAACTTTTGAGTTTTTGCGGCAGCATCTTCAACCCGAATGGGTTGGTAGGAGTCGATGATGAAACCTCTTGATCGCATAGGCTGGGTGGTCCTCGTTTTCGTAGGGCTTCTGTTTTTGAGACCACTCAGCACAGCGATCGGGCAATCGGATGCGGAAGGCAAAATCGCGGCTGATTCGAATCGACGGGTGGTACCGGAATCGCTCGTGCCGTGGATACCGTGGGTGTTGTGGGACGATCGCTCGATCGGTGCCCCGCCACTGTTCAATGACGCTAGTCAAGTAGTTACGTATTGGCCGTCACGGCTTCGAGTCGATGCGGGGGACAGCCGAGGTACGTGGAGTGTCGGGTTGCGGGTCTTTGCTGAGGATTGGGTCCCGATCCCTGGAGACGCTGATCATTGGCCTTTGCAAGTGAGTGTTGGGGGCAAACCGGCGATCGTGGTCGAACGCAATGGTGTCCCTTCCATTCGATTGGGAGTGGGGGAGCATCAATTGCAAGGGAATTGGTCTTGGAAGCAGACGCCCCAAACAATCTCGATTCCTCGTTCCTACGGCTTGATCGAGCTAAGTGTTAATAACGAATCGATACGCAACCCGACTTGGGAGGCCAACGGTTCGCTGTGGTTGAAGAGATCGCAAACTGCGGAGGCGGAGGAAGATCAAACCCTTATTCAGATCCATCGGATGATCGCAGATGGTTCTCCGATTTGGCTGAAGACCTGGATCGATATTTCGGTTTCCGGGAAGAGTCGCGAAGAGGAGATCGGGTATGTACTTCCAGAAGGCTGGCAATTGTCCTTGGTATCCAGTCCTATTCCAGTTGCGATGGACGAGGCGGGACGGCTCAAGGCTCAGCTTCGTCCGGGGACGTGGCGTGTTCGGATCGAAGCGTTCCGCAATCAGGACCTAGAGCAACTGAAATTCGCAGACGGCATCCAACCAGCAGTTGCCTCGGAATGGATTGCGGTTCGAGCGAATCCGGAAATGCGCATGGTGGAGCTTCAGGGGGCTACGCCTATCGATGTGCAGTTGACGACGTTTCCGAACGAATGGCGAGATCTTTCGGTCTTTGAATGGAACCACGCGACCCCATTGCGCTGGGTCGAAAAGACTCGTGGGATGGGCTTGCAGAAACCGGATGAGTTTCAGGTGCAGCGGGATTTGTGGCTCGACGATGATGGGCGTGGGGTAACCTATCAAGACGTGATGCATGGCCAGCCAAAGCAAATCGCCCGTTTGGATGTGGCCGAACAGCATGAATTGGGTGTGGTGCGAGTCGATGGAAACCGACAGCTGATCACGGAGAACCCCGAAACCCGTTCCCATGGCTTCGAAGTCCGAACTCGGAATCCTTCCGTGGAAGCGATTGGCAGAGCGCCCGGGTTGAACTCATTGGCAGCGACCGGATGGAAAACCGATGTCGACTCGCTCTCGATGCGAATCTACTTGCCACCTGGTTGGAGAGTCTTGGCATTGTTTGGACCGGATTCCGTGCGAGGCGACTGGTTGACGTCTTGGACATTGCTCGATTTGTTCTTGCTCTTGGTCTTCACAATCGCAGTATTCCGACTGTGGGGTATTGTCCCAGCGATCGTCGCTTTGGTTGCGTTCGGGCTGTCGTATCATGAGATGGGTTCTCCGCGCTTAACGTGGTTCTTTCTCCTGATCCCGCTTGCTATCCTTCGCGTGATTCGCGAGGGAAAGCATCCGCGTTGGTTGCAGGTGTGGCGCGGGATCGCCGTCGTTGTACTGCTGTTAAATTTAATCCCGTTCGCTGCGATTCAGGTCCAAAACGCGATCTACCCGCAATTGGAACCGATCGGTGTTCCGTACGAATCGCGCACGATGTTTGAATGGTTGCAAGCGACCCACAACGCGAGTGCCGACGTGGCCGATAGGGTGGTGCTGGAAATGGAAGACAGCACCGCTTATTACCGTAATGGAGATGAGGTATCCGATTACCGGCAGTCTGTTGATGGACGATTGAGCAAAACCGTCACGGAGTCGCTCGCGGGGAGAGGGGACAAGGCTGGTGGGCAGATGATTCAGCAGCAAAGCCAGATTGCGAATATGGCCTTCTCTCCTGGAACGAGTATTCAAACGGGGATTGCCAAGCCGAAGTGGTATGGCAACCAAGTGGTCTGCGCTTGGGACGGCCCGGTGAAGGAGGATCAAACGATTCGTCCGGTCCTCATCTCATGCAACATGCATCGTCTGATGACCGCGATTCGGTTGGTGTTCCTATGGGCGTTGCTGGCGATCCTGTTGCGAGGCGGGGCTGGATGGAAACCGACGCTATGGATACCGCAGACGAACCGTGCATCGGTAACTGGAAACGCATCCATCGCATCGCTTTTGGTGTTCCTTGCTACCGTGTTTCATGGTGGCGCAGCCAACGCTCAGAACCCAGATCCTGAAATTCTGGCACAGCTTCGTGAACGATTGTTGCGACCCGCGGAGGCGTTTCCAACGGCAGCCGAAATTCCTGAACTCAAACTCACGATCCGCGAAAGTGAGATGGAGGTAGACGGGGAAGTCCACGCCGCAGCGGACAGCGCGGTTCCAGTGCCGGGGAAAATGCCGACGTGGGTCCCGATCCAAGTGCAATTGGATGGAAAGGATGCGACGGTATGTCGACGCGACGATGGGTATCTGTGGATTTGGGTTCCCAAGGGGGTGCATGCGCTAAAAATACGGGGGTTGCTCGGTGAGAGCACCGAATGGGTCTGGGCTTTTGAATTGCCACCCCGGAACCTCGAAGTGGATGCGCCCGATTGGAATGTGACCGGATTGGGAGAGGAAGGAAAACCTGAGAGCCAAATGTTCTTTGTTCGCAAGGAGCAAAAGGACGAGGGGGAAGCCAGTTACGATCAGAAGAATTTTCGGTCGGTGGTTCAAGTCGATAGGGCGTTTGAGATCGGTTTGGTTTGGAAAATCCATACGACCGTGCGCCGGTTATCGTCGGTGGGAAAAGCGATCTCTGTCCAAGTACCACTCGTGAGTGGAGAACGTGTGTTGACCCCGAACATCGCGCAGAGCGATGGTAATATCGAGGTCAATTTGAACGCGGAGGCAACTACCTTTGAATGGGACAGCGAACTCGGGTTTGAATCGGAGTTGCTGTTGCAAAGCAAGACTTCGAATGTGATGGTTGAGCGTTGGTCGGTGAATCCATCGCCGGTTTGGAACATCGGTTTTGAAGGATTGCAACCGATCTATGAGTCGAGTCGGCAGGAGTTGATTCCCGTTTGGAATCCTTGGCCCGGCGAACAAGTCCGATTGACATTTCGGAAGCCGGTTGCCGTGGTTGGGAAGCTGCTAACCATCAAGGAGGCGACCGAGAGTTTAACCTTGGGTAGTCGGCAACGAACCAGCGCTTTGGAGGTACAAGTCGAATCGAGTCTCGGTGGGGATTTCCCGCTCAAGATCCCGGAGTCGGCTACGGTTACCTTGTTGGAGGTCGATCGGCGGCCTATTCCAATCAGGCGGCAGGGAGCGGAGTGTTTGATCCCTTTGCAGCCCGGATTGCAAACCATCAATCTTCAATGGACTTCCGACGAACCGATGACTTCCCTCGTTCGGACGCCTTCTATTGAGTTGCCCGAGGATGTTTCGAATCTTCGAATGAAGATGAGTGTTCCGGAGTCCCGATGGATCCTTTGGGTCGATGGGCCTACGCGAGGTCCTGCGATTCGCTTTTGGACGATCCTTGCCGTCGCGATTCTGGCTGCAGTACTTTTGGGGCAAACACCTAAAACACCGTTGAAGACCTTTGAATGGATTCTTTTGGGAATCGGGTTGACCCAAGTCCATGCGTTAGCCGGTTTGCTCGTTGTGGGATGGTTGTTCGCAATTCGATGGCGCAGCGATGCCGCATTGGGAGGCCTGTCAAAACTCGCGCATCGCACTTTGCAGTTGTTCTTGATCCTGATGACCGTTGCAGCGGTGGGTGTGCTTTTAACTGTCGTCGGTTCACGGCTCCTTGGGAGCCCCGAGATGTACATCACGGGGAACGGCTCGTTCCGCGGAGAGCTTCTCTGGTTCTCACCCAGTTCCGATGCGTTGATACCGAGGCCGTGGATATTCTCGATTTCGGTTTGGTACTACCGTCTGTTGATGCTAGCCTGGGCATTGTGGCTGGCCAACTCGCTCCTGGGATGGTTGCAAGCATGGTGGATGGCGATGAACCAGGGAAGTTTTTGGCGTGCTGGCGAACACAAAGCAGCCACTCAAAGTCATGATCCTCAATTTCCCCTACGAAGCGAACCAACGACCTTGACCGAGTAATACGATAGTCCTGGCCATCGCGGAACAGGATCCCATCGTACTCGTACTCAGGACGCGCAAGCGTACGGTACTCGTACTCGTACTCGATGGCTCGTCGTCGATCGCGGCATTACGATTGTTCGCCACAGCGAAACGGCACGCTGCAACGCGTTTTGTCTCCTCGGCCTTTGATTCACCTTCCATCTCGAAAA
The DNA here is from genome assembly GCA_903930765.1 of uncultured Pirellula sp. Lineage (GTDB taxonomy): Bacteria > Planctomycetota > Planctomycetia > Pirellulales > Pirellulaceae > JBKCUI01. Next base: position 114 of record CAIYZV010000288.1, on the reverse strand, counting down.
TCCATCACCAAAAAGTGCGTTGACCAGGACGCAGTGGTACAATTCAACGATCCGAACTGAGTACGAGTACCGTCCTGTCGGACTGAGTACGAGTACCGTCCTGTCGGACTGAGT
>CAIYZV010000287.1 GCA_903930765.1 uncultured Pirellula sp. | reverse complement strand
CCGCAAAAGTAAGCCAGCGCACCAAACGTCGCAAAGTTCTCAGGCAGGGGCGCAAATCGCAACAGGAGCGAACCAGCGGCATACAGCAGGACAAACGTCCACACACGCGAGCGAATCACTCGGACGAGGCTGTTACTGCCGGTTTCCGTGTTGCCGTTCGTCGGCCGATTCGGAAGAGGCGAGTTCGGAGGGTATGGATTCGGAAGAGCTGTCGGCATGGATCGGGTGCCTTGGAGGTAGAACCGTGCGTGAAAAGTCTCAAGATTTCTCGTCGATCGGCGGATTATTGCGATCGAGGGCATTGTAGGCTAATGGCAATCGACCTCCCTTGCAAGCTCACCCGATATTCTCCACGATTTTTCCCCCTCGGCGTTTTTTCCAAGACCCGAATTTTTCTTCTGTTTGTCATCCTTGGGAGTCGACGTTAAGATGGTCGAACAGTGGCGTGAAACGACTCTTGTGCGACTGTGATTAGCGAAGGAATCCATGACAAAACACATTTTTGTCACCGGCGGCGTGGTTAGCTCGATCGGTAAAGGACTGACCAGTGCATCGATCGGGATGCTCCTCGAAGCTCGCGGGCTGCGGGTTCGGATGCAGAAACTGGATCCCTACATCAACGTCGACCCAGGGACCATGAGCCCCTACCAGCACGGGGAAGTCTACGTTCTCGACGATGGAAGTGAAACCGATCTCGATTTAGGGCATTACGAGCGTTTTACAAGCGGCCCGTTGACCCGCGACTCAAACTACACCACCGGCCAAATCTATCTTCGGGTCATCGAAAAAGAGCGGCGTGGGCAGTTCCTCGGGAAAACCGTCCAAGTCATCCCGCACATCACCAACGAGATCAAGGAAGCGATCCTTCGGTTGGCCGACCCAAACACCGATATCGTGATCACCGAAATCGGTGGAACCGTCGGTGACATCGAAGGCCTGCCATTCCTCGAAGCAATCCGGCAATTCCCACAGGACGTCGGTCGCGAGAACTGCTTGTTCATCCACCTCACCTTGGTTCCATACCTCAAAGCCGCCGCAGAGATCAAAACCAAACCGACCCAGCACTCCGTCGGGCAACTCCGTCAAATCGGGATCCAACCCGACATGCTCATCTGCCGATGCGAACAAAGCATCTCGCGCGAAGAGCGAGAGAAAATCGCTTTGTTCTGCAATGTGGATGTCCAAGCGGTCATCGAGGAAAAGGACAAAGACTTTTCGATCTACGAAGTCCCACTGTCGCTCCGCGATCACAAACTCGATGAGTTCATCATCAAACGTTTCGGACTCAATGCCCAACCCCTCCGACTCGAAGCGTGGGACAACCTCATGTTCTCGCTTCGCAATCCAAAGCATGAAATCAGCATCGCGGTGGTCGGCAAGTACGCGGAACATAAAGATGCGTACAAATCGATCTACGAATCGCTCGATCACGCCGGCATCCGCCACCAGTGCCAAATCCGCATCGCTCGCATTCAGAGCAGCGACATCGAAGAAGAAGGTCCCGAGCGATTGCTGGCTGGCTATGACGGCATCCTTATCCCCGGCGGATTCGGCGAACGAGGCGTTGAAGGAAAAGTCCAAGCCATCCGCTATGCGAGAGAACGGGAAATTCCGTTCTTTGGGATTTGTTTAGGCATGCAGTGCGCCGCCATCGAGTTCGGGCGCAACGCAATCGGACTTGAACGTGCCCACAGCACCGAGTTCGACAAAGATTCGCCACACCCCGTGATCTGCTTGCTCGATGAACAGCGCAACGTAACCCAACTGGGAGGCACGATGCGACTGGGAACCCAGCCTTGCCACTTGATCCACGATTCGATTGCACAGCGCGCTTATCAAACCGACAGCGTATCCGAACGGCACCGTCACCGGTACGAGTTCAACAACGTGTATCGGCAACAGTACGAAGCCCACGGAATCCGTTTTTCGGGACTCAGCCCCGATGGCGGCTTGGTCGAAATCATCGAACTGCCCAGCCACCCTCACTTCGTCGCAGTTCAATTCCATCCCGAGTTTAAGAGCAAACCGACGAAATCTCATCCGTTGTTCGCTCGATTTATCGAAGCGGCCATCGAACGTCACAACGGGCGCAAGCAACGAAATACACCGAGCGCCGCGGACGGATCCAGTGGCGGGGCCCTCGAGTCCAGTGCGGTAACTTCCTGACTCTAGAACACCACGAGCACGGTTTCGGGGCGGTGGAATGATCGACCTTACTGGACAAACGGCACTCGTCACGGGTAGCACCCAAGGCATCGGTGCCGCCATCGCCAAAAGCTTAGCCAAAGCCGGAGCAACCGTTCTCATTCATGGATTGACGGAGGATCACCACGCGCGCGACACGTTAGCAGCATGCCGAGCATTCACGCCAGGATCAAAACTGCTCTGCTGCGATCTGTGCGATGCGTTCTCCGCAATTGATCAAACGCTGGTTGCCCAAGCTCTCTCGCAGTTTCCCCGCTTAAACTTGCTCGTCAACAACGCGGGTACCTTCATCGATAAACCGTTTTTAGAGATGGACGAGTCGACGTACGACCGGACATTGCAACTGAACCTGAAGACTCCTTATTTTTTGGCTCAAGCATTTGCCAAGTATTGGATCGAAAACAAGATCCCGGGACGGATTCTTTTCACCGGGTCTGTCAACGGCTTGCTAGCGGAGCCCGACCATACGGCTTACGACGCATCCAAAGCAGCCATCGCGGGATTGGTGCGTTCCCTTTGTGTCGCCCTCGCCCCCCATGGCATTCGAGTCAACGCCCTCGCACCTGGCTTGGTAAGAACACCACTGACCAACCAAGTCCTCGCGTCGGACAAGTCCGCATTGGCATGGATGGAACTCCATACACCCAATGGACAAGTCCCCGAAGCGGATGTTTGCGGTCCGATGGCCGCGTTCCTACTCAGCGATCTCGCGGAACATATTCATGGGCAAACCATCTACATCGATGGCGGAATGAGCGCGTGGCAACAACCCGATGTTCCAACCCAGTTCCGAAACAGCCCCCAATCATCCTTCTGAGTGGAATCCCGATCGTCGATGAAACCCCGGATCTTAGTGCTGGAAGATGAATCCAGTATCGCCCAAGGCTTAAAGTACAACCTTGAGGCCGAAGGATACAAGGTAACCATTTCATCGGATGGTCCAACAGCCTTGCGATTGATCGAAGCAGACCACTACGCCTACGACCTTCTCATCCTCGACTTAATGCTTCCAGGAATGAGTGGCTACGCCGTTTGTGAAAAACTGAGAGAACAGGAAATCCTCATCCCGATCCTTATGCTGAGTGCGAGGAGCCTATCCGAAGATCGAGCGCGAGGCTTCGACGTCGGCGCGAACCAGTACCTTACCAAACCCTTCGACCTCGATGAACTCCTGTCACGGATCAAAAATTTGCTACGGCTGTATCCACGACAAGCCCGAAAAAACTCGGACCATCTGTCGACCAAAGTCATCGAAATCGATTTTGGGCATGCTCATATCAACTTCGATACCTATGAGGTTCGGGTTGATGACAAAGAGGTAAAACTCACTCACAAGGAGCTTCAACTGCTCCGCTACTTTGTGGAAAATGAAGGTCGCGTGATCAGCCGGCAAGAACTCTTGTCGGAAGTCTGGGACATGACTGGGGACATGCAGACCCGAAGCGTCGACCAATTCCTCCTTCGGCTGCGCAAGACGTTTGAAAGCGACCCCGCGCATCCGAAACATTTTTTGACCATTCGAGACGCCGGCTACCGCTTCGTCACCGAACCGACTCCGTCGGACGAGACCACGTAATCCAAATCGCTATCACAGCGAGAATCCGACGAATATCACAGCGGCGAGACATCCAGATTGAATAGCTCATAGCAGGCGACTTGCTCGGCATTGCGGCAATACACTCGAGTCCCCACCAGAATCGGATGAGCCCAAGTCTTCCCTTCGAGGGCTTGCCATTCGGTAACAACCTCAGCACCATCCCTAGAGACTTGGACCAAACTCAACCCGCCTTGCTCACTCATTGTCAGCACCATCCCTTGCGCTGCCAATCCAATAAGCTGCCCACCTCCCAATCGCAATTTTTTCCACAACAATTCCCCAGTCGTCAGATCGACAGCGGTCAGCAATCCCTTGGACAAACCAATCAGCATACCATCCTGCACGATTCCATCGCTGAACTCGACCAACATCCGATTCTGATTCCACTGCCTATTGGCAATCCACTCCGACTTTCCGTCTTGCGAACGTTTTGAAATCTGGAGAGCAATAGCACCTTCATTGCCATCGAAATCGATCACTCGACTCCCATCAATGACCAACGGTGTCGCCATCGCATTTCCCATTCCTTTGCCTTGATATCGCCAAAGCAATGCTCCATCGTCAGTCGCGCGGCTGACGATCCGCTGACCTGTTGCATCTCCGCCGCGAGCATTTGAGAACATCAGCAGTTGCATGACTCCATCAATCTGAGCAAGCTGAAGCGAACTGTAAGTCGATCCGGCATCATCACCCATCCAAAGAATGTCACCCGTGAGCGCATCGTAACAGATCACATCCACAGCCCCCCCAGATTCACTGCTGCTCATGATCATGCATCGATCCCCGTCGAAGATCGGAGATGTGGAAAGCCCCCATTGAGGAATACTCCCTCGGGAATCTTTGATCAAATCCCGCTCCCAAACCACCGACCCATCGTTTGCTCGAAGCGCACTGATATGCCCTAATGCTCCAACCGAGTAAATCATCCCCTTGTGGAAAACAGGGGTTCCTCGTGGCCCCACGCCCGAAACCTGAGTCGGATCGATGTACCGGGCTGCGTGTCGAGACTCCCAGATGTGTTTACCACTTGCTTCATCCAAGCAAACGATTACCTCATCGTCACCCCGCTGCTCGATCGTATAAAGATAACCACCGACGACAATGACGCTTCCCCAAGACGGCCCAGCCGGTTTCCTCCAAACCTCCTCGGCTTGAATGCTTCGATTCCGGAAATCAAAATCACCAAGAATCGCTTGGCCGTCGTTCCCCGGACCCCGAAAACGAGGCCAGTCCCCACTGCGTAATTCGACGCTATCGGGAAGATTGCATTTGCAGTCTTCGACCGCAACATTTTCCCGAACCAGCCTCTCCGTGGTCGCTTCGCTGTCGAGCGTCCAACGCCATCGCAATTGAGGTACAAAACTCGCCATGTAGCCTTCACTTCGTAAAAGCAGCCACGACAGAATCGGCGCACTCCAAACCAACAATAGAACCCAACGCCGACGCTGCCAATCCATACGCGATGTAAGGATCACAGCCGCGGCCAACGCTAAAATCGCCACCGGCACCCCATAAAGCAGAATCGATACACCGATCCGAGCATGCTGCAAAAGAAATGAAATCACCAGTACCGCCGCACCCAACATGCATATCCAGGCACGCTCAAAAGCCCGCAGCCGACTCGCGAAAACCAACCACCCGCCCAGTAATAGCAACTCAACCATCGCCCCTATAGCAATCGTTAAGAAACGGACCGAGTCCGCCATACCAAGCCAACTCGGCAGAAACAGCGTTCCGACCACCAACATCCCAAGGCCAACAATAGGCCACAATCTCGGGCCACGTAGCAAAGTCTCAGACTCACCATTTCCAGCCGGAGAACCACCAATATCCCTCGCCCTCGCTACGTTTTCCTCTTCAATAGTCATCGCTCTCACCAGTTAACCGGCTCAAATTTGTGCACAAAAGCCCCAGCAATGATTAGAATCTACCCTTCGTCCGTCTGAAATAAGCCGAAGTGCCAATGGAAACAGAATCGAAACTAAAACCGACCTCGCTTGACTATGCACTGGCGGCGCTCTCCCCAGGCCTCATCATTCTAATGATTGGCTCTCTCGTCTGTTTTCTACTATGCACTCTCTATCAAGGAGAGTTTCCTGCTCGGTTGATGTGGATTTTGGGATTGTTCACGTTTGCCTCGGTACTCATCAGCAGGATCGCGATCGAGCAATCGCGCGCGCAATCCCTGGTTTACCTTGGGCTCCTCGGAGGCGCAACGCTTTTTGTAGCGCCGCGATTCTTCGTCGTCGATGGTCCCATGGCCTCATTCAGCCTACCCATCCTCGTCACCTTGCTATGCCTGATCGCGTACTTGGCAGATCGGATCACCATGGATGCCACTTCCGTAGACGACGCGAGCGAATCGAATGGCGAAGGCCTACTGCAATCTCTCGGCTTGTTAAAACGGGCCAACGCCAATGCCAATGCCAAACAAGGCAAGCGGAAACACAACCCAGGCGTTTGGATCCTCTATTTCGCCCTCCTCGCAATTCCAGTGTTCGGCTTAGGACAGCTGTTTATCCAAGCCGCACCTGCCCGCAAGCTCGCGTTTGTCTGCATGATCGCTTACCTATTTTCGGCGCTGGCCTTGTTGGTCGTGATCTCCTTGCTCTCCCTCAGAAAGTATGTCCGGCAACGGGGCGTGGAAATGGAAAGCTCACTCAGTGCGAAGTGGCTTACAGCAGGAATATCATCAACGCTCGGCTTGATCATTCTGATGGCGATTCTGCCATTCCCGATGCTCAGCTCCAACATGATGGAGCTGCCGTTTCGAATCACGAGTCGTACCGACCTCTCATCGAGCCGATGGGGATGGGGGAATGAAGGTGCTGGAAATGCGGGCCAACAAGGTGACTCGCAGGACCATCCGGCAGTCCAGCAAAAGCCTGCTCCCAACCAACAACCACCAAAGAACCAATCTTCCAACGGCCAAGAGGTGCAGCCACAATCCGGAAACGGAAACGCAGGATCAAACTCCAAGGACAGCGGTTCAAGTGACGGTAGCAGCTCCGATCAAGCCAACAGTCCTTCGGCAGACAATCAAGGTACTGACCCCAAATCAAATAATACCAATTCCAATGGATCCAATCCTAACGGCTCAAGCCCTGGTGGTTCTGGTGCGACCGGACCTGGCAGTTCGAATCTAAACAAGAACAGCAGTTCATCCGGTCAAAAAAATTCCGGCGAGAACTCTTCCGGCGAAGAATCCTCCAACTCGCGCAAGCCAAGCTCCGCAAGCGACCAGCAGAAAAATCGATCGGGGCAGGAATCCCGAAACGAGCCTCAATCATCGAGCGGCCAACCCAGCAGCGAGCGAGACGCGAGCAACCCGGCCCCCAGTAACAGTTGCAATACGGCTGACAACAACAGGTCGGATAACAATACAGACAACAACTCTCAAGATCCCAATCGGGGACAGCAGACCGAGAGGAATGCGGAATCGAATCCAAGGAACCAACCCGAAGCGAGAGATACCCCCAAACCTCAACCTGCGAATCCCCAGCCAGACCAGAACCGTAATCGCGATCCGCGGAATGCCAACCAACTCTATAAACCGCCAGAGCCCCAACGCGATCCACCGCAATCAAAGGGTTTCTCCATGGAATGGAATTTGTGGGCGACGTTTCGATGGCTGATCCTCGCTGGATTGCTTTTCGTCACCCT
>CAIYZV010000286.1 GCA_903930765.1 uncultured Pirellula sp. | reverse complement strand
TCCGCATCAGGCGCGCTGGGTGGATAAGATGTCGTTCATCATGTCGATGGCCTCCAAGACCAATGTTCATGGTCCCGGAAGTTACATGATGAACACTGGGTTCATCCTTCCAGGTTTTCCATGCTTTGGGGCGTGGGTTTCATATGCATTGGGAAACATCGCTGACAATCTGCCGACATTTGTCGTGCTTCCAGATAACCGAGGGTTGCCGTACAACCAGCGTGCGAATTTCAGTTCTGGGTTCTTGCCGGCGAAGCATCAAGGGCTCGTGCTGGATGCGTCTGCGCTGGAACCGATTCCTAACTTGCAACCCAATCAGCGCTTCGAGTTTGCGCGCGGAGCATCCGATGCCGAGGGTTTGGAGCTATTGCGACAGCTCAATCGGTCTCATTCAGCGGACCGTACCGAGGATTCGCAGTTTGCTTCGCGACTATCCGCTTACGAGTTGGCCGCCAAAATGCAGCTGAGCGCACCGGAGGCATTCGATTTAAAGAGCGAGACGGAGGCGACTCACCGCGCGTACGGAGTCGATCAAGCGGCGACTGAGGATTTCGGTCGCAGGTGCTTGTTAGCTCGGCGACTGATCGAGCGTGGCGTGCGATTTGTTCAAGTTTGGAGTGGTCCGTCGGGGGCTGCCAACAACTGGGACAATCACGGCAGCATCATCGGTGAATTGCCTCCGATCGCCAAGAGTGTTGATCAACCGATCGGCGCGCTCCTCGAAGATCTTTATGCGCGAGGGTTGATGGAGGATACGTTGGTGGTGTGGACGACGGAGTTCGGAAGGACTCCCTTTGCGCAAGGAAGCGTTGGTCGCGATCACAATGGAGGCTCCTTCGTTAGCTGGTTCTGCGGCGCGGGAGTTAAAGAAGGATTTGCCTACGGAGCGAGCGATGAACTTGGTTACCAAGCCGTCGAAGGACGTTGTTACTGTTATGACTTTCATGCCACGCTGTTGCATTTGCTGGGAGTCGATCACAAGCGGTTAACGTATAGGCATGCGGGCATCGATCGGCGGCTTACGGATGTGCATGGCCGAGTCGTGCATGAAATCCTTGCGTAGCTAACGATACGAACGGTGCCCGGGGGAGCGTCTGATCTACTTCGTTAGGGCGAAGTCGGAGGCACTCGAGGTGCATTCTGAATGCTCGGAGCAAAGAACGATGTTTCCCCATTCCCTAGGCTCCAGCACAGGGAAGTACGTAGCCTCAGCATCGGGTTACCAATAAATGTACTGGAGGAATCGTTCGCGGTCATCGGATGGTAATTGATCGACATTCTCGATCAAGTAGCGATTTTCTCGGGTGTCGATGAGGAGTTTTCCATGGTCGCCGTAATCGATTGCTTGGCTTTGCGTCCATCGTATCGTAATCTGCTCTGGGCCGTGGGGCGTTTCGACATCGATAGTGAGGTAACCCGATGCGAGGTGGCTTCGATGGACCCGGAGAATTTGCCGCAGTAGGTACCGGCGCGCGAGCAATGTTTCGATTTGGGTGCGGTCGTGTTCAGGCCAATCAATGAGCGAGCGAATGATCCCGCATTCGATTTCCTCGCCGTGTTCGTTCCAGGTACGGACACTGAGAAACTCGTCAGGGCGTGTTGCGGGGAATGTTCTAACGATAAAAACGGAAGATGCCTGCCGAACACCGTCGACCCATAACTCGATCCGATCATGATCGCTGGGACGGAATTGGGCTTGGAGGGGTAAGAACCAATGGAGCGAGGGTGGTTTGGGTTCTTCGTTTGGAAGATCCGAGGCAGGTGGTTCAGGATCGACCGATTCGTTTTCCGGCGCGTCAATGACTGCGGTAGAGCGGTCGGAATCGTGATACCGGTCGTTGACGGAATCTCCTTTGGTGGCGAGGCGTTTCGTCGATTCTTTATTCGCTGTTTTTACCTGCCGCGCGGAGTTTTCTTTGATGGATTCCGTCGCGTGATGGAGCAAGCGGTCGATATCAGGGTTTTTGGTGACCGATGTTTGGATACGAACGAGCCGTGCGTACGTCCCATCCATGGATAGCAATTCTTCGTGGGAGCCTTGTTCGATCAATCGGCCTTGGTCGAATACCAGGATCCGATCCGCATTGCGAAGGGTCGATAGTCGGTGAGCAATAGCGATCGTTGTGCGACCTCGAATGAGAACCTTGAGGGCGTCTTGGATACTTTTTTCGGCTTCCGCATCGATATTGCTAGTTGCCTCATCGAGGACGAGGATTTTGGGATCGTAGAGAAGGGTGCGTGCGATCGATAGGCGTTGCTTTTCCCCTCCAGAAAGGCCGGCTCCATGTTCGCCGAGCAGTGTTTCGTAGCCGAGTTGTTGTCGGCAGATGAAATCATGGGCGCCCGCTGCTTTGGCTGCTTCGAGCCCTTGTTCAGGAGTTGCGTTAGGTTTTCCAAAACTGAGGTTGCGCCAGATCGTACCGCGGAACATGAACGATTCCTGGAACACGATGCCCAGGCGTTCTCTCAGTTGGTTGCTGGGTAGATCGCGGAGATCGATGTCATCGACGAGAATCCTGCCTTCTTGGACATCGTAGAAACGTCCCAGCAGATTGACCATGGTCGATTTCCCAGAGCCGCTGCGTCCGACGATTCCAATCATTTCCCCAGGTTGAACGTGGAAGGAAATGTTCTTGAGCACGGGTTGGTTTCGGTCGTAACCGAACGAGACATCTTCAAATCGGATTTCACCTTTGGGGGAATCCCATTGGACTGGGTTGGTCGGTTCCGAAACAGTGAGCGGGGTGTCCAGCAATTCGAGGACGCGTTTGCTGCCGGTGAGGAAGCTGGTCAGCCATGACGTGAAGTTCGACAAGGCGCTCAGGGGGGCATAGAACATTCCAAGGTATGCTAGGAAAGCGATCAATTCGCCGAGGGTCATCGAATTGCCGATGACATCGCGACCGCCGACGTACCAAACGATCAATCCACCGAGGCTAAATACGATCGACATGGTTGCCGAGTACCAAGCGTTCGCGTTTTCGACCCAGAGTCGCCAGTTTCGAAGTTCGTCACTGGATTTCGCAAAGCGTTGGTATTCGCGATCTTCTTGCGCGAAAGCCTTGACCACACGGATCCCGGAGAGCATCCCGCTAAGGACCGTGATCTGCTTGGACGAAGCATCCCAGAGTCGGTAGTAACGCGGGTAGACTTTTTTCCAAAAGACCGAAGTGCCTAGGATGACGAGAGGGACTGGGATCAACGTGAATAGGGCGAGTTTCGGGTTGATCCAGATCAGCATTGCGCCGACCCCGAACAGCTGCGCGATTTGCAACAGGAAGCCACCGGTGATCTGGTGCATCAAACCGTGCATCGCTTCGCTATCGTGAGCGACCCGGCCGAGCATCGATCCAACTTGGTGGCGATCGTAATACACCACGGCGAGGCTTTGCAATTTGCGCACCATTTCCGCGCGGAGCGTTTGGGTTAAGCCGGTTCCGATGCGGGTGGCTAATTGGCCTTTGAACACACCGACGATGGAGAGCAGTACGCGCGACCCCGCGAGTGCTAGAACGATAAGTAGGAGCGCTGTCTTAAAATCGGGTAGAGGAGCATCTGTCGACGCCGGGTTGTCCGGTGACACATGTCCCGCCAAGACATTATCGATCATGTATTGCTGAAGTTTTGGAGGGATGAGTTCCGCAACAACTCCGACAATCGTGAGGAGGCATAGCAGGATAGCGCCACCTCGGTAGGGCCGCAACAAATCATGAACACGGCGAAGGATCTGCCCTTTTTGGACACATCGGGGGCAGTTCTCATCCTTCGACGATAGTCTTAAGGAACAGATTGGGCATTCGGGCGGATCGAAGGAGGCATCGTCTTGACCGAGGTGGGGTGACGAGGAGGCTCGATGCAGCGAATCCTGCCAGTTTTCTGGCGACTCCCGCATCTTTTCCATCAATCGCGAGATCTTGTGAAATCGCGTGGTGTGCGCGTTGGAGAAGCGGAGCATATCGACCCAGTCGTCCTCGACGCGAACTTGGAGGGTGCCGCCACCTACTCCTGATTGGGTGCGAACGGCGCGGACGGTTTTCCAAGGTACGCTTCTCATCAGCGTACCCGTTGGGGGTTCGTCGCTAGAGAACGCATCCGGGCTCGAGTTCTTCCGGATCGAGATCGTTGAAATTTCATCGCTTGAGATCGTCAACCATTCCCGCGTCGGTTGGCTGGAAAGGGAGACATCGGTCCAATTGGCAAGCCACAGACCACGATGCTTGAGACTGGATTCATCGAGACAATTAAGAACCGCGCCGGGGACCAGAACTGCGTATGTCAACCTAGGAGACTCCCACCCGAGTTGAATTGAAATAAGAGACCGAGGTTAGATAATCGATCGATAAAATGGTTCCCAGCAATTCGCTGGATTCGTATTGCGGTAACGGTATGGTATTATGGGGCCTTCGGGAAATGGTTTTATCAGATCTCGGAGCCCCTCCATTCCCTCCCACCTACCGCATGCGGGTTTGGCACATGCGTCTCATGCCTTTGATTCAATTCTGTTTCGGTCGAGCTTGCCACATCGCGGCTAGCAATTGCTTTCGAACGCAGTCCGCTCTCCGGATCGTATGGACAGTTTGTATCGCCGTTGCTGCGTTTGCTTTGACGAATCTACAGAGCGAATCTTTCTTTGGTGCGCCATGGGGTACAACTGTCGGCGTTGTTTTTGCCGGCGAGCCGGGTGCGAACCCGCTTGCGGTACCGGAGGCGGATCCGACACCTGTTTACTTTGAGACCCATATCCGGCCCCTATTGAAAACCCATTGCTTCCACTGCCACGGCGAAGCGGACCACAAGGAATCCGGATTGGATCTGAGGTTAGCTCGGTTGATGCAAGCTGGTGGAGAAGGAGGCCCGGCGGTGGTACCGCACCAACCGGAAGCGAGTCTGGTGTGGAATCGGGTGGAGGCAGGGGAGATGCCTCCTGGAGGGAAAACGCTATCGGCTTCGGAGAAGGAACTGTTGCATCGTTGGATCGCCACAGGAGCGAAAACCAAACGCGAAGAGCCCTTGCAGCCGATGGTCGAGCAGTGGACCGAGGAAGAACGAAGTTACTGGTTGTTCCAACCGGTTCAGGTAACGAAGCTCGAAACGCTCCATGGAATCGGGAGCGAACCATTGCAAAGCAACAATCCCGTCGATCTGTTTTTGCTTCAAAAGATGCAGCCTGCAGGATTGACGTTTTCTCCTTCGGCCGATCGCCCCATTTTGATTCGTAGGCTCGCCTTGGATCTAATCGGTGTTCCGCCGACGCCCGAGGAGGTCGCTGCGTTTGTCAACGATGCTTCGCCGGATGCCTATGAGCGGTTGGTTGATCGGATGTTAGCGGACCCTCGCTATGGCGAGCACTGGGGGCGACACTGGCTCGATGTCGCCGGGTATGCAGACAGCGATGGGTATACCGAACAAGACATCGAGCGACCGTGGGCGTACCAGTATCGCGACTATGTCATTCGCGCTTTCAACGATGATTTGCCGATCGATCAGTTCGTTGTGGAGCAAATGGCTGGTGACGAGTTGGTGCCGCAGCCGTGGGAGAACCTCTCGCAGGAGAACATTCAGCGATTGGCCGCAACGGGTTTCCTGCGGACGGCCCCGGATGGTACTGGCCAAGAGGGTGTGGATCCGAATGTGGCTCGAAACGATATCATCGCTGAGACAATCAAGATCGTTTCTGGTTCATTGCTTGGACTA
>CAIYZV010000285.1 GCA_903930765.1 uncultured Pirellula sp. | reverse complement strand
TACATCGCCACTGCGGATATTTTCGTAACTGCGACCGGTAACAAAGACATCATCACTGCGGAACACATGGCAGCGATGAAGGATAAAGCGATCGTTTGCAATATCGGCCACTTCGACAACGAAATCGACATGGCTGGTTTGGAAAAATTGCAAAAGGGTGGCAAGGCCGAACGCCGAAATATCAAGGCTCAGTTCGACCAATGGTATTTCCACGAAACCAAGCGAAGCATCCTCGTTCTGGCCGAAGGCCGCTTGATGAACCTTGGTTGCGCCACCGGCCACCCAAGCTTCGTCATGAGCACGAGCTTCACCAATCAAGTTCTCGCGCAGCTGGAACTTTGGCAAGAACGCAATAACGGCAAGTACGACAAGCGAGTGTACACGCTTCCGAAGCACCTCGACGAAGAAGTTGCCCGATTGCACTTGGAAAAGCTCGGGGTCAAGTTGACCAAGCTCAGCGAATCGCAACGATCCTATCTCGGTGTCGATTCCAACGGCCCATTCAAGCCTGATCAATATCGCTACTAGGCTGAGAATTTGAGTGTTCTGTGAACACCTCTCGTTCGACCGAACGAGAGGTGTATCGCCCCATCCGAGCCACGCGTGTAAGCAAGTGGCAACTGGACGCCAAAAACCGATAGCCCCCGTCGCTAGTCATGATCGAAATGCTGAACCGATCAAGCCTCGGCGCATCTCCTCCCGGCGCTCACGCTTAGGGCTCCGACGGGATTCGCATCGCGAATCCAATCCCCCATTCGCGCTGCGAATCCAATCCGCGACTTCAGCTTGCAAATTCCCGCTTACGACTATTCCTGATCCAAAATCGGTCGGGTCTTTTTTACCCTCCACTGCTCGTCAAAGAAATCCGCATCCGCTATGCGTCCAGGCCAACGCGCATTTGGCTGGGTTCTAATATCGATCACTGCCCAATCCGGTAACTTCGGCACTTGCCTCGCATTGTTCAAGTAATCGTATTCTCGATAGGTAAATCCACTGTTGAGAACAACGTAATGATCCGGCGAAAGTGGATTCGGGTAAATCAAGACCGGCATATGATACTTCGCATCATTGTCTCCGCCACCGATCGACAATGTCTCTGAGTTCCAAGCCACCGGCAGGTTTTCCAAAACCTTGGCAATCATCGGATTGCTTTTTGGGTCTCCCCATAGAACCAAATGGTACTTCTGCAAATCGGCATCAGTAACCTCCTCCGACGACTTGACCCTAGCATCCCCACGCATTTGCCGATGCCATTCCCGCACCGCATGCTCGAACTCCTGCTCGACCCAGCGCTGCGTTTCGGGATGCATTCCATCCGAGGTTGGACGTACGAAAAGAAACGGCGCCATGAAGGCATCATCGATCGGTCCTTGAAGGAGATGCTTCTTTTTCAACTCGGTGGATGCTGGAGCCGATGGCGATCGCAATTCCCATTGGCCGTTGACGAACTCGAACGTAGCTCCCCAGGATCGATCCGAGCGACGCCGGATATTAAACTTCTTTTTCTCTCCTTCGATAGTCACCTCGATGATATCCTCGCCATCAGGAAGCTCAGGGAGTCCCAGATCCAACGTAAACTCGGTAACATTGCTATCCGGAAGAATGCTTATCTGGCTACCTCGCCGTCCTGCGTAAATGGTCGTTGGAACCCAATGCTCGCGCAACGCACCTACGGTCAACCAGTGGAGCTTGTTGTACCGGAGCGTCGTGGTCGTGAATACGAGTTGATCCGGAGTTGACACAGGCCGGTGTTCATCGAGCAATTTCAATCGTCGCTCGATCTCGGTCCGAGCCTCGGGCGAAATCGAATGCGCAGTCTTTGGTGCGACGATATGCGCTAGCTCAAACCGTTCATGAGCAGGCAACCCCCAACTCGCCTTGGCCATGATATCGGCGGCCTGTTTTTGCTTATCGATCTCTCCGCTGTAAGCGACGGTCGGAACATTCCTCAGATTTCGGACCCATACAGGGCAATCGTAATACTGCCAAAGCTTTTTTTCGAACCAGTAGGGCTTCAGCTCTTCGGACTGAAAGACTTTGAGAAAGTCCGGGGTCTCCGAAAACCCAGCTCCGGGTGTCGCCGCAAACCACTTGTCTGGATAGTGGACGGCGAGATGCCACGCGGCCGCACCACCCATCGAAAAACCTCGTATCGCTACGCGCTCGGGATCGATAGGATAACTCTTCATCGCGTGCTCAAGCGCCTCGAATGTATCGATTTCGCCGGCGAGTTTGTTCGCATTGCAATACCGACCAAACGGATGAATCATGATCGTCCCTGGCGCAGGTGCCGGATCGAGGTTCTTCAATCGCGTTGCGAGGAACTGCAATTCCAGTCCCTTCTCACTCCTTCCACGGCACCAAACATCAGCGCGTCCCGATAATCGACTGGTAACAATTCCATCCTCAGGACTTTTAACTTGTTGCGGATGAAAGACCACACCGTACGGTTGAACGGATCCATCTAATTTCGAGCGAAAACCTCGAACCGTAGCAGAAACCTTAAATTCCCAACCGAGCCAGAAAAAATTGCGTTGTCGAAGCGCCTCTCCTCGCGCGATCCCTTGCTGGATCAACTCCAATGCACGATCGAAATCCGCAGGCTCAAAAAAACCATCTTCGTCGAGAGCCAAGCGTACGGCGCGATAGAAAATCTCGACATCGGGAAGAAGTTCCTGAATGTCCTTATCCTTCGACTCCGACAATTCGGCGACCAGCGTATTCAATTTTGCAAGTTCCGTCTCGATCGCAGACCTCTTCTCCGGTGGTAGCTCCATCCCCTTGGGAGGGATCGGGCGTACCTTGTCTGAAACATTGTCGCTGGGGCCATCCGCTCGCGACGAACCGCAGCAGGCAACCCATCCAAGGAAAAGTACTATCAAAAGCCTTGTGCACATTCGAGTGAATCGCAGGGAGCATAGATATCGCATGGTATGGCGTTCCCGAAATCGAGAGGGAGGGAAGGGGTAACTTTAGGTGAATCAAAAATGTCGAAGCATGCTCGAGGCAATTGGACCCTATAGCGCATCAGTTCTTGACAGGCATCAAATCGAGGGCGGTGGCGACCAATGCTTTGGTACCTGTACGGATCGTTTCTTTGGGCTCTGGGAAAAAGAACGGGGAGTGAAGCGACGGAAGAGCTTTCCCCTCTTTAGCCATGGCATCGATTCGCGATGGCGATTGAGTTCCAATTCGAAACATGGCGATTGGAACACCGGCCAAACCATACTGCGAGAAGTCCTCGCCTCCCATCACGGGTGGAACGTCGACCACCCGTTCTGTTCCTAAGACCTTGCGAAACGCTGGTACCAATCGGGAAACCAGTGCCGAATCGTTGATCGTCGCTGGCGTATCGTCGGAGAACTCGATGGAGGGTTCTTCGGCTCCGGCGCTGATCGCAGCCGCTTTGGCCTTGCGCACGATGCCGTCGAGCAATCGCTGACGCACATCGGGTGAGTAGCTGCGCACGGTCAATTGCAATTTGCAACTGCTATCGATGATGTTGTGCTTGGTCCCCGCGTGGATCGATCCGACGGTGATAACGGCAGGTTCGAGCGGATTGTTTTCGCGACTGACCAGGGATTGCAGGTCCAGAATCAAATGTGCTGCTTGGACGACCGGGTCGATCGTCTTTTGAGGGAAAGCCCCATGACCACCTTTGCCTTTGACGACGATGTCGACACTGTCCACGCTGGCCATCATGTTCCCGGCACGGTAACCGAGCATTCCGGTCGGCATCTCAGAATCGACGTGCAGTGCTATCGCGTAGTCGGGTAGCGGAAATCGAACCAGCAGTCCGTCGGCCAGCATGGCTTTTGCACCACCGCCGATTTCTTCGGCGGGTTGTCCGACCAGCACCAATGTCCCTTGCCATTGCGAACGATGCTCGAGCAAGTATTCTGCGGCTGCGATTTGGCAGGACATGTGGATATCGTGCGCGCATGCGT
Organism: uncultured Pirellula sp.; assembly: GCA_903930765.1. GTDB lineage: Bacteria > Planctomycetota > Planctomycetia > Pirellulales > Pirellulaceae > JBKCUI01. The sequence continues at coordinate 70,675 of CAIYZV010000285.1, read as the reverse complement.
GCATCACGCCTACCTCCACGCCTCGAGCATCTTTGACGCGGACTTTGGAGGCATACTCGACACCGGACTGCTCGACGACAGGGAGCCCGTCCAGATCCGTTCGGAACATCACGGTCGGCCCATTTCCATTTTTGATCACGCCGACATAGCCGGTCTTGCCGATCCCTGTGGTCACGTCAACTTCTTTCCCCTTCAACCTCTGGGCTAGTTTCGTGGATGTCTTTTCCTCCCGAAACGATAGCTCGGGCGACGCGTGCAGTTCTTCGTAAAGGGTAACCCACGAAGCGATCTTCCCATCGATGAATCGATCGTCGATCTCTTGGGCAACTGTCCTATCGCCATGGAAGCAGCATTGAAACAGCACGGTCCCCAACAACACAACAAACCAGCGATCTCGGGGGAGTAATGGGAACATGTTTTTTCGTCCTGAGGATTCAAGCGGTGTCGGTTAAACAAAACGGGCAGGTAAAAGCAAGCGAGACACCATCGGGTGCGCTCTCGCGATAGCGACCTATTCTAGCCGCCCTGGGAAAGCAATGCGCAGCCCACAGGGCTTTCTAAAACCTCCTGCAAACGCAGCCCAGCAGGATTCATCGCCGGCAAAGCCAGCCGAAAGAATGCTTGCTCGATTTCCTCTTTAACGCGTTTTAGGACGTGCGCCTGGCGTTATCGAGGCCTTCAAAAAGGCAAACGGTTTCTCAAATTTCAAAATTCTTTTTCGCAGTGACCTAACGTGTCCACAGGCTAGCGATTCTTAGAGCAACACGGTCGCCGAAGCAGCGATGAATCGACATTTGAATCCCGCTAATTGCAAGTCAAACCATGGCAGCAACACTTACCTCCAAAAGCAAAATGATCCAGCAAACCTTCGACTGGGAGAGCACTGCCGACAGGTTGGTTGGCCACGATCTAGCGAGCAGCGAGCCTGCTGCGTCGTTAGCTGTCATGGAAACTACATCGCATGCAACCATTTGCCACCCAGCAACTCCCCCGGAACCAACCACGCAACGACGTCGCAATTCAACAACGTTAACCTCTTCGCCTACTTCTTCAAGCAAACCAATGCAACGGAGAAACCGATGTGAGCACGTCGGCGGGGTAATGGCGACCGTGCTGTCGAAGTATGGACTGGGAGTGGACGACTTGCTCCATGCCATCGATAACTTGCGAATGGCCCGAGACCGTCATTGAACGCTATGCTAGTTCAACGGCGCATGCTGTTTCTTAATAGACGATCTGCCCAGGATGGCCAAAGGGGCATGAGTGCCGCCAGCCATCTTGCCTTTGCAGGCAATACCAATTCCAACTCCCTCGAATGCGCTGCGGCTAGGATTTGCCGACTCAAACGCTCGGGATTTAATCGTTTGAGCCGAACCCCACCCCCAGGCTTGGCCACGCTGGAATCCAGCCCGCGCTGGGCAGCCAATTGCGTGTAACGATCGTCACTGTCAGGTCGGTCGATAGGACCAGGACAAACCAGCAAGAAATGAACCCCGCTCCCCGACGACTCGGATCGCCATTGCCGATGCATCGCAACCAGCCCATGCTTGGCTATCGAATAGCCTCCCATATTGGGACCCGCAACTAGCCCGGCTAAAGACGCGATATTGACCACGGTCCCAGAACCGCGGCGAAGCGAATCCCAACTCAATTGCGTCATCGACAAGGAAGAGAGGACGTTAATATCAAACAGTTCTCGCACCGAAGCAGGCGATAAATTCTGCAATTCGCCTCGATCCGATCGCCCAACAGCGTTGATCAGCAATTCGCAGCGTTCGCGCGCGAGAAAATCTCGAAACCGCCCGCACTCTTCATCGGAGGATTGGTCAACCGATGATGAAGACGGGTGGCCTTCAACGGATGTTTCCATAGTCGGCTCCCGCATACGATCGATACGGGTAACATCGATCGAGAAAACGTCAACCGAGGCTGCACCGGCCTCGAGGGCTTCGTCACGTGTCACCTCAAGCCGTCCAAGGTCTCGGCCGACGATCGCCAATCGGCTATTTTGACGAGCCAATTCGAGAACGAGGTGCTTACCGAGGCCTGATGTTCCTCCGCTGACCAAAGCCAGACGATTTTTCCAGACACTCGATGTTTGCATATTGCCCCGGGAGAAACGTTCCTAGCGATTCCTTTGGCGAACTAAAGCCAAGACGACTGGGTATCGCAAGTCCGACGAGAGAGCCATCTGGGAACGAATGGCCCGTACCTCTTGGGGGGCGGGGTTGCGGCCGAGAACGTATTGGTAAACATCCGTGATGTACAGATCGACGTTCCCTCGATAACGATCGTAGTATTCCGAACTGCACAGCACGGTTGCAAGGATTTCATCCGTGGTTTTACCCTTAGCCAACTCGCGCTGCCAAACCGCTTGCTCCCGGTCATTGAGGGGTCTTCCGAGCAATTGCATGTAGTACGATGAAACTTGATCGATGGGGCGACCAAGATTTGGTTGCGTAGGATTCACCGTGGGACTCGGTCGGCTCGGAACCGATGGAACCAGCGTCAAATTCGCTTGTCCATTACCTGTAGTTACATTCACGGGTGAGGGCGACGGTGATTCTACGACGGGGACCCCCCGCTGGGTGATCTTCGCGTCGATCGCGTAACGATGGTCAGACCGAATACTCGAAGAATCAAAGTCCAACCGATAGGCGATAGGCCAACGGCCTGTGACCGGCACCTGCGCCTCGGCGATCGTGACGTTTTGCCATTGTGGGAAACTGGTATCGATCAGCCGCACAGTGAGCAAGCTACCAGGGATCGCCAACTCACGGCTTCCAGTATTGACCGTGCCAACCACCATTCGATTGGTGGAGTACGAGTTGGTGAACTGGACAGGGATATTCACCATTTGGGAGTTGCGATGGTTCTGAACCAAGAGAGTCACCCGACCTTGCGCGTCGACGCGTCGAGCCAACTCTTCGGCAATATCGAACGTACGACCATTGACAATGCCAACTTGGTAGCCGCCGACTGCGACAATAGTATCCTGGGCTTCGATCCCAGACTGCTGCGCCACGGACCCAGGAACGACGCTCGTAACAACCACACCTGTCGGGGTATTGCGCGAGTAGATCCCCAATTTGAAGTTCGTGGGTGGAAGTTGGTTGGGTGGCAAGTACCGTTCCTGCGGGTTTCCACGCGCATACCCGACTTCCATACCGTTGAAGCCTTGATCGCTAAAAGGATCGTTTCCTGAGGCATCGCGATCTCGGGCATCTTGAGCCATGACTGGCGACAAAGAGGATAGCACTAACCCAAAAGCAAACACCAACAGCCGAGAAGATCGCGATGGGCTCATAAAACATGATGGGCGCAAAAACGGGGTCATGATGGATTTCATTTTCGGTTTTCCTTGATGGTTATTTCAGGACTGTCCAGCCGAGTTTCTCTTTTTGAGCCGACAGTTCGGACCCATCGAGGGGTAGTATTCCATCTTTGCTAAGGACTTCCTGACCTTGGCGACTGAGCACATACGTTACAAACTCATCGACCAGCGATTGCTTGACCGCACCATCCTCCGACTTAGCAACGACGAGCGTCAACGCACGCTTTAGGGGATACCCTTTTTCCGTTGCGAGAGTATCCATCGGCGAGATGAACCTCGCCGCATCCACGGAAATCGCAAGCGGTCTCACTTTTTTCTGCGGGCAACGCACCGCACTGATCAGCCCCAATGCGGCGACGTCTTTGGCCACGGCATCAATAATATCCTGCTGCGACTCATGCTCATGAACCGCCCCCTCATTCACCTTCGCAGGCAACTGGACGCGATCTGCAACTGTCCGCAATCCATGTTTTTTCGAAAGGACATGGTGCGAGATCGACTGCTCTGCAAGGGGCGATTCGATTCCCAATTCTCCCCATTTCGTTACCAACTTTTCATCATTCAAACTGAGAGGCGTTCCGAGTTTGGCGTTCCAACTCAACCCTCGGATAGGATTTTGCGGGTTTACGATCAATGCCAACACATCGTAGCCGACCGTGACCGCCGTCAGCGGAGTTCCGAGTTCCTTGCTCCATTTTTCGAGCTCTTCATCGCTGACTTCACGGCTGATCAGTCCCAAAACGCTCTTGCCCGACGCCAACTTGGGAAAGGATTCCTCGGAACCTTGGCAGTTGATCTTGAATGCCACCTCGGTATGGACTTGCCGAAATTCTTCCGACCAGAGCGAAGCCAACTGCTGCATCCTCGTGGAGCCAAAAATCTCCAACTCACCCGCGAGCGGCTTGTCAGGAGCATAGGGATCGCCATCCACAGTCAGAATCAAGTCGCTTCTCCGCAAATCAGCCGCCGGTGGGGTGGTGCTCGACTGTGACACACTCTGCGTTGCAGCCGACTCTTTGGACTCTTGGCCCAAAGAATAGGCATCGACGAAAGATACCAAAAGCAACATGCTCCCTGTGGCAATGGCAAGCGACCGGCCAACCATCGACGGAAGGCGGTGCCGCCAGATGGAATCCGGACAGCAGCCAGCAAGCCAACAACAAAGCCTTGAAATCCTCAAGATAGTTCCCTTCGAAGAACGATGAATGTTCGATGCGATCCAGTTCAAGGACCGAACGGAGAAACTCCATTCGATCCATCAGACACAATAGCCGTCGAACTACATATGGATCTGGTATTCCTTGCGGCTCTCGCGCGAAAGGAACGAGTTCGCTTGGGCATCACCGACGATCTCTCGCTTGACCGGATCCCACGCGAGGGAGCGGTTCAATCGCATTGCGATGTTGGACAAGTGGCATATCTCTAGCATTCGGTTGTGGGTCCAAACATCCGAAATCGGTTGCTTGCGAGCCTTCATTCCTTCGATGAAATTGGCGGTATGGTTTTCGCTCACTTTGCCGCCGTAAACCTTTTCAATCGCATCCTCCGGCAATGGCTTCTCCTTGAGATCCTCGACTGGCTTGCCCGCGATTTTACCTCGATTCACAAAGAATCGGCCTTCGGTTCCTTCGAACAGGATTCCGTTGTCGCCTTCGCTGGTGATGATCATTTCGACCTCGTTCGGCATGTCGACCTTGATCTTGAAGCTGGTGGCTGCATTGTATTGGTCGGCCACGACAGGATGCCCATCTTTGTACTCGACAGGCAAACTGAACTCGACCGGCGTCACCTTGCTCGGTCCAGTATCGCTAGCCCCGATCGCCCAGCACGCAATATCGACATGGTGAGCACCCCAGTCGGTTAGCTTTCCACCGGAGTACTCGTGCCAGTTTCGGAAGGAATAGTGAGCGTTGCTAAAGAGCGGTACTCCGCCGCCGTAACCTTCACGCAGTTCGGGCAGTGCACGATAGTCTACCTTCGGAGCGGGCCCGAGCCAGAGGTCCCAATCCAGTCCTTCGGGGACAGGCACCACAGGAATCACAGGCGATGCTTCCATGCCATTGATACCGCAAGTGACACGTTGAACCTTGCCGATCCGTCCATTCTGCACCAAGGCAACTGCTTGCAGGAATCGAAGATCCGATTCCGTCCTCTGCATGGTTCCCACTTGGAAGACGCGTCCTGTTTGCTTGACAACCTTTTCGATCAACTTACCTTCGGCAATCGTCAATGTCAGTGGCTTTTCGCAGTAGACGTCCTTCCCTGCCAACATCGCTTCGACGGCGATTTTGGTATGCCAATGATCGGGCGTAGCGATCATCACCGCATCGATATCTTTTCGGTCTAAGATCTTGCGGTAATCCTTGTACGCATCCGGCTTCTTCTTTTGAGCCTTTTCTGTTTTCTCGACATTGACGCCGAGCACATTCGCATCGACATCAGCGAGCGCCGCAAAATCCGCGAACTTGAAGGATTTGCTAGTGATCGTCCAGCCTTGATTCCTCAAACCGATGGTTGCGAAAACGGGTCGATCGTTGGGCGAAACATAACCTGCGGCCCGCGCGGCGGAGGGATACAAAACCGCAGCAGCCCCGGTCGTTGCCACCCCCTTGATAAAACTGCGGCGAGCCGAGTTGTGAGGTGCATTTGTTTGATTCGGTTTCATCGACGTAATCCTCATTGATAAATTCTTCATCGGTAGAGGATTTTCGTCAGGGAGCGTATTTCTGCCGCTCACCCCGCCCATCCTTTACCGGTTCATCGCCGTGTGCAAGTACCGCAGGTACCTTCAAAAACCACACGAACTCAAGGCACGATGATAACTCGATTTTATCCCCTTTGCACTACCTCGCAGGGCTGTTCTCAACGGAACTCCGTCTTAGACTGTAAGATATTAAGACCGTTTTAGATTACGATGATGCCGATCGGCCCATGCCAATTCGGTGTTCGTCAGATGGAGGCATACGTCCGACGAGCCATCGGACTAGCCATCGGATACCTCTCCCGGTACTTTTCCCAAGAACTTTTGCAAGTCCCCCAGGGACTGGAAAGCCCCCGCAATCATGAACCGTTTTCCCGACCGATTTCCCGACCGATTTACTGTGTCTGGCTTCAGCAACACCGCGATGGCACTATCCTCGCTCGCTCTCCTTGCGATCCTCGCATTCTCACTCGTTTCCTCGGAAAACATTACTGCAAAGGACGAACCTGCCAAGATGTTGCGCCATGTTGTTTTATTGAAGTTCAAGGACTCCAGTTCTGCGGAAGAGTTGCAGAAAGTCGTCGATGCGTTTCGTGGGCTTAAGAGCAAAATCCCAGAGATTGCCGCGTTCGAATATGGAACCGATAACAGCCCAGAAGGACTGGCCAACGGATTCACCCACTGCTTTTTGATTACCTTCAAAACGGAAGCCGACCGCGCTGCTTATCTGCCGCATCCCGCGCACAAGGCGTTCGTCGACGTACTCAAACCGCACTTGGACAAAGTCCAAGTCATCGATTACTGGGCAAAGGATTAGTTTTCGGGGTCAACGATACCCCTTGAGATAAATCGATCTCGGACTTCGACCATAGATCTTTGGTCGCAGCAATTTCGAGCAGCCGTTTCAATTTAGAGTTCGCGCTGGGTTCGCCGAAATTCTCGCGTCCCGGCGCACTTCCCCAAAGGATTCGAGGTCCACCGCGCGTGGCAATCTCGAGCTTCCATTTGGCGACTCCATTCTCTCGTGATGGATAGACGTAAACGCTCGCCAGCTTCGCATCGCTCCGAATCGGCGAGAGCAAACGGCACAGCAGCACCGCATCCTCGATTTGAGAATCGCCGAGCGGTGTTCCTACCCGTCGATACTCGGATGCGCGGATATTCTTCGCGTAAATTAGCAAGTATTCAGAGATATCGCTCTGAGAAAAATCTCGCGTAGGTAAAAGGATCCCATCGGTATCCACCGGCAGAAAACTCTCAGAAGCCCGCCCGCCGCTCGTTTCGTCGATCGACGCCTCACAATGAACCATCGCTATCGGCGTCCGATACTCGACGTTCACCATGATTTGACCACCTGCCATCTTCTGAACGCGATGCGTCTTGCGGATCCACGGATGGGCATCGAACGATCTCGCGATCACCGCCGCGGATTGGTCGTCTAAAAGCGACATGCGGGATAACCCACTGCCGTCATAAACCTCTTGGACAATGTCGGTCTTGAGCCACGCCGGGGTGTTGGTCAAATGAATGTTCTCGGGCTTGATCGCGTAATAAGTGCTATCCAACGCCTTCGCACCGTAATACCGCCAACCCAGATACCCACTCAGCAAGAGCACCGAAGGGCCGATAAAACTGAGCAAAGCCGCTCTCGGTATTGAATTGAATACATTCCAAAGGTGCTTCCAAAACATAGGTTGAGTCGAATTGGTTGCGTTGGTATCCGCTGTTGCCATTCGCGATCCGCTCTCCCTCCTTGAAATACTTCCACTAAGAAATACTGCCACTAAAAATCCATTTCAGCGAGGCCGCATGGACAGCATTGTCTACCGTCCAACCGGAACTGACTCGGGAGTTAACCCAAGTTTGGAGTTTTTTTGCTCCGGAATTTCCGAACCTATCGCTCGAAGTTTGACGGTACGGTAGCGAATCCTTAGCGAAATTGCCACGCCAATCGACGTTGATTTAACGGAGATAACTTAGCTAAACTCTGGCACAGGGCACCGGTGCCCCAGAAGAACAATCGAAGGAAGGAATCTGCAAATGACAGCAATGGATCTGGCCAGCCTCGCCGCGCGAGTCCACGGTGAATTATTCGCAGGTCATCACAACGCCGTGGTAACTGGTGCCGCGCCTCTGTCGGATGCCAAGCCAGGGTACATCACCCTCATCGATGATGAGAAGCACATCCCGAAACTTCAGTCCTCTCCTGCGTCGGCCGTTGTCACTCCGAAATCGTTCGACTCCTTGGAACTCCCACAAATCGTGGTTACGAACCCCCACGACGCATTTGCCAAAATCTGTCAAATTTTTCGACCAACCCATGTGCTGCAGCGTTCTTTTGGAGTCCATCCCTCCGCATGCATTCACCCGACAACAGACATCCATTCCGATTGCTTCATCGATGCATTCGTGTCTGTAGATGACGGTTGCACAGTGGGGGCCGGAACGCATCTCCACCGAGGCGTAACATTGATGCCAGGCTGTCATGTCGGACGCGATTGTCAGCTGTATCCAGGAGTCGTTTTGTACCCAGGTACCATTCTGGGAGATCGTGTGACACTGCACGCTGGTGTCGTTTTGGGTGCCCACGGTTTCGGCTACAGAATGGTCGAAGGTCATCATCAACCTACATCGCAACTCGGCTGGGTCGAAATCGAAGACGATGTAGAAATCGGTGCTAATAGCACCGTGGACCGAGGGACCTACGGCGCAACACGCATCGGCCGAGGGACCAAAATCGACAATCTTGTTCAAATCGCGCACAACTGCAACATCGGCCAGCACAACTTGATCTGCTCCCAAGTCGGCATCGCTGGCAGTTGCAGCACCGGAGATTATGTAGTCCTGGCCGGACAGGTAGGTATGCGGGATCATACCCAAATCGGCAACCGTACGATGGTTGGTGCGCAGTCTGGAGTTGCCTCGGACATCGCCGACGACCTGATCGTCCTGGGAAGCCCCGCGATCCCTCGGTTTGAACAAGCCTCCATCTATGCGGCCATCAATAAACTCCCTGAAATGAGACGCACCGTCAAACGACTCGAGAAAGAATTGCAGCAGTTGCTTCAATCCAAAACCAACGAATCCCATTAACCCTACCCACCATGGCATCGGTTCCCCAACCATCTCGCGAGCAAACATCCAAAACCCGTCCTAGCCTGGCCATTTTTCGACCCGCCCCTCAGTCAGACGGCACCGACTCAAACGGCACCGTGTCAGACGGCACCGTGTCAGACGGCACCGTGTCAGACGGCACCGTGTCAAACGTCGCAAACCTTCGCGTCGGTATCGTCGCAGGTTGGGGAGAATACCCTGGCAAGGTCGCTAACGCCGTGCGAGCACTCGGAGGCTCTGTCACGATCGCTGCCATCCGCGATCATGCGTCCGAGGAACTCAACACGCTCGCCGATCACATGAAATGGTTTGGTGTTTGCAAACTCGGAGCAATGCAACGATTTTTCGCCGAACACGATGTGGAGCGAGTCTGTTTGGCAGGAAAACTTTTTAAAGACCGGATCCTATTTCATGGACTCGGTTGGGTTCAGCATGCACCCGACCTGGAATGCATGCGGACCATGATTCGCCCGCTGTTTTCCAAGCATGGATCCACGACCGACGACACGCTGCTCGGTGCCGTCGTCGCTTCGTTTGAGCGACGAGCAATGAAAGTTGTCCCGGGTACCGACTACGCAACCGACTTGATTGCACAAACCGGACTCCTCACGCAATGTCGCCCGAGCCGTTCCGTAATGTCCGATATCGATTTCGGCTGGGATATCGCAAAGCACATGGGAGGGCTAGACATCGGACAATCGATCACGGTCAAGAACCGAACCGTGCTCTCGGTCGAAGCCGTCGAAGGTACCGATGCATGCATCGAACGGACAGGTATGTTATGCCCCATGGGGCATTGGTCGCTCGTTAAGGTCGCCAAGCCTCAGCAAGACATGCGTTTTGATCTGCCCACGATCGGCCCTCAAACAATCGAACGTATGGCGAAAGCCGGAGGTCGGGCAATCGCGATCGAAGCAGGCAAAACGATCGTTATCGATCGAACACGGACCCTCGCCTTGGCCGATCGCTACCGAATCGCAATTCTTTCTCGCTGATAGTGTCCCGCGGGGAACTTGAACTAGGAAGTGGATCGACAACTTGTGATCGGCCGTTTTCTTCTATAATGGGGACGGTCATGATTGGCTCCACACGAGCACCTTCCCCCCAAACACGAGTAACTCCCACCATGCGATCCCCCTCTCTCGCGCTGCCGCATTTCCTGCATTCCTCGGTCCTGAACCGCGACAGTACTACGGCTCGCTGGGGGGGCATAGCTCGCTGGGGCTTCATGGCTCTGTCGGCTTCGATTTCATGCATCGCGTCACCCGACGCCATGGCTCAGCAATCGATTGCAACCGTACGACCTGTTACCATTAGCACCACTCCCGACAACCAACTCGTCGAGTGGGCTTGGACGAAGCAAGAGATTCAACAAGCGGGCCAAGGCCTTTGGCCTCAGTACCGGGGTCCTCATGGAGACGGAGTTGCCGCCCAGGATGCCGACCCACCCATCCGTTGGAGCGAGAGTGAGAATGTCCGATGGCGGCTCAACGTCCCCGGAAAAGCATGGTCCTCGCCCATTGTTTGGGGAAACAAGATTTGGATCACTAACGCTACCAATGACGGACTGACTATGTCCGTCCTCGCAGTCGATCGCGAGAACGGCAAGATCTTGATCGATCGCCCTTTATTCACCAACGAGAAAACCCAGAAAGACTATCACGAGTTCAATTCCTACGGATCCCCAACCCCGATTTGCGATAGCCAACATGTCTATGTCACCTTCGGTGCCTACGGTACCGCGGCATTGAATCCGAACGATGGATCGATCGTATGGCAACGGCGCGATTTGCCCTGCAATCACTACCGAGGAGCGGGATCGAGTCCCATTCTCTTCAACGACTTGCTGATCTTCAGCATGGATGGATTCGACTATCAGTACATCGTCGCGCTCAACAAGCATACGGGGGAAACGGTTTGGAAAACGGACCGAGCTATCGAATATGGAACCGACGATGGCGACTGGAAAAAAGCATATAGCACGCCGCACGTGATCCAGGTCGGAGATAAACTCCAATTGATCAGCCCTGCAGCGAAAGCGGTCATCGCGTACGAGCCCAGCACTGGCAAAGAACTGTGGCGAGTCCGTTACGAAGAGCACTCCAGCGCTATCCGTCCACTATTCGATGGACGGCACCTTTACCTCAGCTCGGGATTCAGCAAAGCCAAATTGCTGGCGATCGATCCAACCGGCAATGGTGATATCACACAAACACACGTCCGTTGGCAATCAACACGCGCCATCGGCTGCAAACCTTCACCGGTTTTCTTGGGCAATCTTCTTTGCTCGCTCGAAGATCGCGGTGTTCTGTCCGCCATGAATCCGGAAACGGGTGAATTGGTTTGGCAGAAACGCTTGGGAGGTGACTTCAGCAGCTCACCCATCGTTGCAGGGGGCCGTATCTACTGCTTCGACGAGCAAGGCAAATCGCATGTCGTCGACCGAGAAGGAAATGTGCTTAACGAGAACACCCTCGATGCGGGCTGCTTGGCCTCCCCTGTCGCCGTCGGTAAAGACTTGATCGTCAGAACTCGCACCAGTTTGTATTGCCTGAGTGCGACGTCAAACGAATAGCATCGGTTGAGCATCCATGGACAGGTCCATTCTAGCGGGCATCACGGACTACGGTTTCGTATCCGGCTCTGTGGCAGCGTGACCGTCTCCCGCATCGTCCTCGAAGAGATAATCCACCGTCGTCTGCACGCACGTTGAATCTCGCATCAGAAAGGAATGCAGGACCGGAACCGTAATGAACTCGTCCATCCCCTCGAGTTTTGCTTCTTCGATGGTTACCACTCCATCGCTGGGTCCCTTGAGAAAGGGATTCCGAATCCTGAGCGGGGACAGATCCCCAGCAATCACCGCGAATGGACACGGAGGCCTGTCTAAGCTTTCTGCGAACTCATTCCACGACGGTCCCAATTGCATCCCAGAATGGCCGGTGATTGTTTCAAACAATCCCAACTGACCAAGCGTCTTCGCAAACGAGGAGCCTTGGTTCGGAGGACCGAGCATCACCACCCGCTCCATGCGATCCAATGCAAAGGTCGGGTCCCCTTGGCTGCGCCACTGGGATATCGCGGTTCGAAGCACGATATTTCCCAAGCTATGGCCGACGAATCGCAAACGTGGCCGTCCGGGAAGATGCTCAACAACCTCTCGCAACGCCTCTGCATGCGAGGTTATCGACTCGCGGGTACTGGAATACGTAAACAATACCACCGCAGGAACCTTATTTGACCTGGGTTCCTTGCGGTCAGAATCCCTCGATGCGTAACGTTCATCGATCGCCGTCTGAATCGGTTTCATGCTCGATGCGCTTCGCATTAGTCCATGCAGCAACACCACCACATCGCTTGGTTCCGTATGGGACTTTTCATTATCCGCTTGGATCTTCGCCAACTCGGCAAGCATCGCCTCCTTGGTCCCCCACGCACGGCGCACCGACGAGGGATCCAATAACCGCCATGAATCCGCCATCTTGTTGTACTGGACCCTCCAGCCATACCACCATCGATGATCCGTCCAAAACTGCTTGCCTCCTAAAGTAGGAAGGGGCAGATTCCAACGACTATCCATGACATCCTCGTCGCTTGATCCTTCGATGACACTCTCTGACACCCTTGCGGCCGATAGCGGATCTTCTACCGATTCCCCAGGTGCCTGGCTCAGCACAGTAGCTTGGAAAATAGACATCCAACTCGTTGCAGCGAAAAGCAACGCCAGCGTTCTTCGAAATAATTTCTTCAACTTCGTCGTCCTTGATACGCAACCCATCGATGTACGCGAAACCATCAGAGAGCCTTGATCACAAAATGATTTTCATGAACATCGACCACTTCGACCTCGACCCCTTCATCAATCCATTGACTACCCGAAGTTACTTCCACCACCCGATCGAGAACGATGGCTTTACCGTAGGGATTGCATCGCGTCATGGTGGTTCCCCGACGCCCCAAAAGCGCGCGGCGTTCTTCTTGCATTTGTTCGTCTTGTGATTCAACACGATCCTGCGATGGTGGCTGGAGCGCAAACCATCGTACCATTGGTAGGTTCGCCAGCTGCTTGCGGAAGGCAATTGCAGTCCCAAACAACACCAGTACTCCGAACCCTAGCTGCCCAAAACCGTGGATCAGTTGCTCTCGCTGATAGGCATTGGTCGGTATCACGAACGTTTGCCCAGCGAGTACCAAGCCTAATGCCAACATTCCTAGACCAACAATGCCAAAGATGCCGAAACCGGGCAGTAGAAAAATCTCGCTCGCCAAACACAAGACCCCACCGCCGATCAAAAGGATCTCAAGCCACTCGACGGTGCCTTGGAACATATTGATCCAAAAGAAAAGGAGGAAGCAGACGAGAGCGATCGCACCTGGAACGCCGACCCCGGGCGTGCTGAGCTCGGTGCTCAAGCAAATAATCCCCACCATGAAAAGAAGAAAGGTTAACCAGCGCTGCGAAGCTATCCACTCGACGGCTTGCTCGACCCGATTGGTCTGCTTTTCGATGGGAAGGGCATTCAGCCCGAAACCGCGACCGACGGCTTCCAAAGAAGGGCTTCGATCGGACGCGATTCCCAGCGCCATCGCCTTTTCCGCACTCAGTCCGTCACTGTAATTCTCCGCGGGGCCTTGAACCCACAAGGGAAGTTTGCCACCATCGCCCTCCTGCCACCCAACGACTTGACGAGAACGCCGCCCGTCCGCGCTGCGAAACTCGTGAACGGCAACATCAGGACATAGGCACCCTGCGATGTCGCCGTTCATGCGGCCGGCGACGCTCGCGAACTTCATCAAGCTTTCTTTACGACTCTCAACATCTGCCGGTGCGATACTAGCTTCTCCGAAACCCCCAAGTATCGCCCGTTCCCCCATGCTGATGGTATCGGCTGCCATCGCGATCAACGAGGCATCGGATCTCGCTTGCCCGCTGATATAGACCACCACCTCCGCTTGATCGGGAGGGATGCTGCTCAGATAAAAGGCGAGTCGCAAGCTTTCCTCGAAATTCCCGCCTGGGGAATCGAGATCGATCAGGATTAGGTTCGATTGATCGTTGGTGATGGAGTCTTCGATTGCCCGAATGACCCGGTTAACCTGTCGATGACCGATGATTCCTCGAAGGTGAGTGCGCATCGCTTTTCGAGGCAAATCAAAAGTCGGTTTCTCACGGGCATCCATCTCCAATTTCAAGATGGGCGCTAATTGCTCTCGGGTGGGTACCGTATGAGTAATCCACCGCCACGAACGCAATTCATGCCCTGAAAAAGTTGCCATTTGGTTGACTGGCACTAGCGAGGATTCCAAGGCGACGTTCTCAGGACGCAATGCGTTCTGCAATTCGGCAGATGTCTTGTAAACAAAACTGCCATCATCGAGTTGGAAGCGGACCAAGCCTTCACCCGGGTCCAACATGGACCGGACCGCAGCGGATGGAAAGACGCCACGCCGCGATGCAATATCGAGATAGGCCTGCAAAACCGTCGCCTCTACCGGCGACTCATCGATCCCCGCTTGACCGATCTCCGCAGCAGGACTCATAGCGATCTCTTCGCATCCGAGCGCGATCAGCACCGCATGCCCACGAATCGATTCGGGAATGTAAGCGACGGTACGAATCCGAGCCCCTTTCGGACCGCTTAGAAATCGTGCAATCGCCAACGCTCGCTCGAAGGAGGTGCCTTGTCCAATCGCCGTTATACTCCCATCGCCGTTACGCAGCTCATCGGCGGCTACAAATTCGAGAATCGCCATCGGGCGATCATTTCCTTGCTGGCGAGCAGTCAAACTCTCAAGGGTGTTGATGACTCGGCTTTCCACTTCCACCGTAGTGGGTACCGGCACCCGGATAAGACGAGCCTGCTTGAGTGCATCCGCCGGTTTACCGGATCCCTCGATGGCATCCTGACCGTGCACCGCCCCCAAACCGACACGCATGACATCGACACGCATGACGTCGAAGGGCCCAGTCGCGAGAAACAGTCCCCCTGTCACGACCAGCGACCAGATGAGGAGAATCCTCGTAACCATCGGCATATTCACAATTCGTAAGTCCCACGCATGAATGGAGCGTATCTGGATTTGCTGACTTGGAAGCCTTTGACGAACCACGCCACGCACCAACGCCAGACGTTTCATGATACGCCATTTCTTGGCCGAAACGATCACCTCGAAAGGCGCATTAGCAACTAAGAAGGGGCAAATTCAAGGTGTCAGGCTTGCGGGACTTCATGGACCACCAACAAATTATGGGTATTGTTGAGCAATCCGGTTCCGGTCACGTAAACGACTCGATCCCCTGCGGCGAGGATGCCGGAATCCCTACCCCAACGGGTCACTTCATCAAACAGCATCTCAGGATTGTCCATGTTTTGGACTTTATGGGGCATGATTCCCCAAAACAAGCACATCCGCCGCAGTGTTTGGTCCGAGTCGCTGACGCCAAGTGTCGGGATATAGTTCCGCTGCTTCGCCTTGACCCACGCGGTCCCACCTGTCCGCGATGCGACCACCACCATCTTTGCGTTGATGGCTTCGGCGATATTCGCTGCGTTGTGAGTCACGGCCGAGGTCACCGGATGGACACGCGAAGAAAATCGGGTCTTTGGCTCCTGCGGTTGATCCTTCAGCATCCGCTCGGTGCTGAGCATGATTCGGTTCATCGTCTCGACAGCGATGACCGGGAACTCACCGATGGCCGTCTCACCGCTGAGCATGCATGCATCGGCACCATCCAGGATCGCATTCGCGACGTCGCTCGCCTCGGCCCGCGTTGGACGGCGATTGTGATGCATGCTCTCGAGCATCTGCGTCGCAACGATCACCGGCTTCAGTTTCTCTCGACAGACTTGGATAATTCGTTTTTGTGCAACGGGAGTTTCGGCAACGTCGATCTCGACACCGAGATCCCCACGAGCAACCATAACGCCATCCGCCGCATCGACGATCTCTTCGAGGCAATCCAAAGCCTCTCGCTTCTCGATCTTCGCGATCACCAAGGCATTAGCATCCATGGAGGCTAATAGATTCTTCAGCGACGAGACGTCTTGGGCGCTGCGAACAAATGAGAGACTAATAAAATCAACTTCGTTTCGAGCTGCCCACAATGCGTTATCGATATCCTCCGGCCGCATCGACGAAACCGATAACGAGACGCCCGGTAAATTGATTCCTTGACGCGATCGAATCGTGCCTCGCACCGTCACCGCACAGCGAATGCGATCCCGCGATTTATCGACGACTTGCATCGAAATCGTTCCGTCGGCGAGCATCACACGATCGCCCACTGCAATCTCATCAATCAACTTTGAGTAATTGCTGGTCAGCTCGTTGGAGGCCCCGGGCTCATTCCCTCGAACAAAAAACAATTCCTGCCCGACATCGACCTCCAACGGATCCTGCAAGAGTTTTCCGAGACGAATCTTGGGACCGGCCAAATCGAGAAGAACACCAACCGGAAAACCACTTCTCTCACGGACATTCTTGATCTTCTGCAAGACCCGAGCGAAATCCTCTTGGGTGCCATGCGCCGCATTGATTCGAAAGATATCGACACCATGATTGATCAACTCGGCCAGGATCGCCTCGTCCTCACACGCTGGTCCCACCGTTGCGACAATCTTGGTCCTGGCTTCGCTCAAGGTATTTCGGGTCATGTCCGAACTCAAATCCGTTTGGGTCGATCAAATGCTTCCGACTGAAATCACCGTCACTCCACGCAGCGAAAATCGGATCTACCGGAAGCCTAAAGCGATAGCATTCTAGCCGGATACGGTGCCCGTATCAACGACAGCTACCAACTGAGAAGGCTGCCCACCTAGACATTCGCCGATGATGCTAGCATATCGGGTAGTAATTCCATATCCGGTCGGCGATCGCATGCAGGACCGATTATTCGTCCGAGACTTCGACACCCTGCGCATGAATCGCGGTAATTCGTCGTCCATCGTCGAGAACATCACCGACGCGGACCACGCGGTTCCCGAGAAGTGCCACCGCACCGTTGGGGGTTTGAAAAATGGCACGAACTTCCACGGAGCCGCTTGCCACATCACTGCCCGAAGCCTCAAGCGGGAACGAGTCATTGCCGATTGCGTTTCCGCCCGCTCCCAAATCATCCAGTTGCTTCAGCGTTTGAAACGGCTGAAGCAATGCGATTTCCTCGACCGAAAAGTCGGGCCACTCAACGGGAGCAATCTTTGCTGCGACGTTCAGCTTCTGGTTGTTGCTCAAGGAAGTCGATTCCGCGTAATCGCCATCCTCGCGGATCAAAACGTAACCGAGAATCGCAGCCAGAGCAGGAATGAGAGCGTACTTAAGCTTAGGTGATTTCATGATCATCATTAGGGATTTCCCTTTATAAAGTGCTCATACGCCTGGGAGGATCAGGACGATGAAACCTGCGTAGTCCTTGTGTTTCACGGACCCTCGAGGCCATCACGCTCGATCTTCTGCACCGGCACCACTCTCTGCCCACTCCGGCGAATAGAGGATCCCGATCTCCAACTCGATTCGACTATCTCGTTTTCCATCACTCGGGGCCAACACGTGCAATTTTTTCACTTCGAGAAGAAAAGGAAACGCATCCAGCTTCGACGCAAACTCGAAAAGGCTTGCGTAAGTGCCATTCATACTCAATTGGAAGGAACGGACTTTGCACTTCAAGTCTGGGGTGTTAATCACCTCGTTCCCGGCTGGTCGAAAGTCATTTAATTTGCAATTGCATGCATCGACGACCTTTTCCAACTCACCCAGAATGTCAGAGTCGATCAATCGCACAGGAACTCGATCTCGCATCGATCGAAATGAGGAGGCCACGGTATCTCTAGACCGCAAGGACTCTCGGAGCTGTGTATCAATTTTATCAACGTCTCGTAGAGCTTGGGCGTGCCCCTGAATTTCTTCTTCGACGCTGGAATACCAGTCTTGCACCAGCGACTGGGTTTTCCAACCGGCGAGCATCGTCCCCACCATGATCAGAGACCCGGCGAGATGGACAGACCATCGAAGCTTTTTTAAGGTTGAGCACGAAAGGCGGTTACTACTCAGCATAGCTGCACTCCAATTCAAACTCGTCCACCAATTGCTCTGCCATCACCGAATCGCGAGTGGACCGCAAAAGGACGTTTTGAAAAACTCCGTAACCTTCGAGACGCTGGATGACTTCTGCGACCGTCGGCTGCAAACCAGTAAATCCTCGCACTACCACTTGGGTCGCATGTGCTCCCGTGGATTTGCTGACTGCGCCCCCCATCCGTTGAGGTGACTCGGGTTGTTTCGCAACCGCCTGCACGTTGATCTGCAAATCTTGGAGAGCGATCGGACCATCTTTGGATTGGAAGGTTTTTCCTAAAATGCCCAACAAGGAAGGAATTCGGTTCGGAGCCAGAATCGATTCGATGCGCTGGGTCCGTTTCTTCAGATCCACGGTAATATTCCGCAACTGCTGTATCTTGTTCTCTTTCAATCGAACCGGCCCAACCTCGGTTTGTAAATGCTGAAGATGACCATACAGATTCCATGCTTTCCAACCAAAAGGTGCGCCGATAGCAGCCAAGGTGATGATGCATAGCGTGATCAGTGCCGTCCAGCTCTGTATCGCACCTTTCAATTTGCTTTGGGCTACCAATTCCGGGGGGAGTAAGTTGACGTGCATCTAGTTCTCCTCCCAAGCGATCGCTGATAGTCCAGCCGCAACAGCATAAAGACTTACAGGCATCCCGCGTTCGACTTGTTCGCTACCCGCAAGTGACCATGTTTCGGTCGGGATCTCGAGCAATTGCTCAAATTGAAGCGACAGCATTGGCATGATGGAACCATTCCCGCACAGGAGAATGCCGCCGGGTTCACTGTTGCCATGCTCGGCGCGAATGTACTCGAGTGTTCGATAGACCTCGCCTGCGAGCGACTGCACAAAGCGAAGCTGGAACTCCGAAACGATCTCCATCAACTCGTTCGGGCTCTCCATCTGCCGACTACCTTCCGTCGCTGCCTTCATCAGCAACAGATTTACCTCGGCAGGAGTGATAGCAAACTCGCTGGCGAGTGGTACCAGCATTTTTTCGAAACCGTGATGATTCAAGACACGGGTTAGTATCGGCAACCCTTGGTGCACGAGAGTCAACGTTGTGCAAGCATCGCTGATATGTACCATGAGGCACGGATGGTCTGCTCCCCTTAGAAACATTTCCGAGGCTCGCGCGAGCGCGCATGGAAGAGCATCGAGCGCCTCCGGGGCATAACCTGCCTGAGAAATCATATTTCCCAACCACATCGAAAAATCGTAATTCGCGGTTACGACCGCAGCGCTTTGTTGGCGATTCCGCAACTTGCGTCCTGTTGGCAATTCCCAGGCTTTGACCACCGACTGGTCAGAATCGTATCCCTGTTCCTTCTCTAGTTCGCTACGTACTGCTCCATCCAATTCCGATGGTTTTTCAATCTCAAGCTCAAATTCCCGATACTCGACCACCCCTCCGCCGACAGCGATTCCAGCTGAATTACTACTGAAGAGAGACCTGGCCCGTTTCGCTTGCTCGATCATGCTCTCAAGAGCGAGTTGTGGATTATCTGCCGCAGGAGCACGCTTCTCAGAGACATCTATCCTCGGCGCGGGCTGAAGGGCTGTCCATATCGCGCCGATCGCGTACTCCGTCCCGGTACGTTCCACTTGAGCCATGTGGATGGCGCTTTGGTTGATATCCATCCCCACCCAACCCCGACTGGAGTTCAGGAACAGGTTTTTCATGCGTCGGATCGGTGCTGTGAGCATAGTAGAAAACCGTAGTTCTCGATTCGGTCACAGTAGGAGCCTAAGCGCGACAAAGCATCGATGCCGCTTAGGTGGCTGTCGTTATATCCAGCATAGGCAGCACAATCGACATCACGACCGTACCCACGACCCCACCCAAACCCATAATCATCACAGGTTCCAGTAGCTTTACGAACCAACGAAGCTTCTGCTCACCCTCTTTTTCGTAGTATTCACCGATGGTTTGAAGGACGAACGCTAGTTTCGCGGAGCGTTCTCCGGTCTCGAGCATATGACCAGCTCCAGTTGGGAAAAACGTCACGGCCGCAACCGTCGGACCGATCCCTCTCCCTTCGAGAATATCCTTCTCCATCCGCCGAAACATATCGCGGTAGTAAACATTTTTCGTCGCGCGTTGACTTAGCTTGACCGTGTCCAACAACGGAACTCCGTTTTGAATCATGGTTCCCATCAGGCGAAAGATGCGACCTGCCATGAGCGGCCGACTCGCTTCCCGAACAAAAAAACCATTGAGGATGATGTAGTCGATCGAATAACGCCACTGCGGCAATCGTCGAGCATACAACGCCGCAGCTACCATCACTCCCAGCAAACCAAGGATGACAAACCAGTAGTTCTGAAGTGTTGTACCGACTGAAAGAAGGAACGAAGTCAACGGAGGAACGGGTCGCTCCATCTCCTTGAACACCTTCGAAAACTGTGGCAACACGAAAAAGAACATGGACGACACAACGGAACAGGTGATAAATAGCAGCACGGCAGGGTAGGTTAGCATCGACAGCACACTGCTCTTGAGCTGCTGGTCCCGTTGCAGTAGCGTCGTCATCCGTTCCAAAACATCGATCAATTTTCCGGAATGTTCCCCGGCGTCGACAGCAGCGACCATGGCGACGTCAAAGACCCGAGGATGCTTCGACATAGCGACCGAAAACTTTTGCCCTTCTTCCACATCCCGCTTCACCGACTGCAAAACATTTCGGAGCGTCGGATGGGTGCATTGATCGGCTACCACGCGGATGGCCGCGGCCAAGTCATCTCCCGACTGAATCATGATCGATAATTGCGAGAGCGCAACCACGAGATCATTGTATTTGACCCGCTTGCCTCCCAAAAATCCCTTTCCAAGCAGTCCCGTTGACTTCGAGGTCAAGGGTTTGATCAATGGATTCCGGGAAACGGAAACGGATGCATCGGATGAACCCTTTGCAACGGGTTCGATGCTTTGAATGTTCAATCCGGCAAAACGCAGCGAACTGCGGGCAGCCATGGCCGTGCCCCCATCGACGGTCCCCTGGACCGCCGCTCCCTGCTTGTTCGTCGCATGATATTGGAATTTCATAATAGAAATCAGAAGCCTTATTTACTCGTCGCAGTAAGCCACTTCGAGGACCTCTTCGACGGTGGTCCTTCCTTGCTCCGCGAGGTGGACACCTTCGTCGAGGAGCAAGCTTCGGCCTAACTTTCGGTGATTGATGCGGAGTTCGTCGGTGGTCCCATTCCTTGTGATGATTTCTCTCGCTGTTCGATCAAGCGAGAATATTTCATAAATACCTGTCCGACCTCGATACCCGGTATCAAAGCATTCCCGGCAACCTTGACCGCGGTGGAACTGACGTCGGCGGTCGCCTTGATATCGAATCGCGTCCAACTGTTCCGACTCTGGGTAGTAAGCGATGTCGCAGGCGGGACATATCGTGCGGACCAACCGCTGGGCGATGACCCCAAGGAGGGATGCCGCAATCTTGAACGGCTCAATCCCCATATCTCGCAATCGCGTGACGGCACCGAAACTATCGTTGGTGTGTAGGGTGCTCAAGACCAAGTGCCCGGTCAATGCAGCTTGGATAGCGATCGAAGCAGTTTCCGCATCACGGATTTCACCGACCATGATTACGTCTGGATCCTGGCGCAAAATCGATCGCAATGCATCACTGAACTGCATCGACTTGGCACTGCTGACCTGAACTTGATTGATCTGGTCAAGTTGATACTCGACCGGATCCTCGACCGTAACAATGTTTCGCTGGACCGATTTGATCAACTCCACGGCTGAATAGAGAGTCGTCGTTTTTCCACTACCCGTAGGCCCGGTTGTCAACAATAGCCCATAAGGTCGATTCAAGAGTTCCTTGATGGACCCCAATACCTCATTTCTCATACCGAGCTTATCGAGGTAGAACGTCACATTCTTTTTGTCCAAAACCCGCATAACCACCTTCTCACCTAAGATGGTAGGGAGTGTAGAAATACGCAGGTCGATCTCTCGACCGTCGACACGCAAATGGATACGGCCGTCCTGCGGCATCCGATGCTCGGAAATATCAAGTTTTGCGAGGACCTTCAAACGCGACACCATGGCGGCGTGAAATTCGCGCCGTGGACGAAGGATCTCGCGCAGGTACCCATCGACACGATAACGGACGATGGACGATGTTTGCGATGGCTCAAAGTGAATGTCGCTGGCTTTTTGGCGGATCGCTTGAACGATGATGTAATTGACCAAATTAATGACGGGACTCCCTTCCGTCAACGATTCAACATCCGCAAGGGACACGTCGATCGCATCGCTCTCGATAGATACCGCATCTTCGTCCAAATCCGCAGTCACTTCGTCGACTGAGAAATTGTCTTCGTAGCAGTTCTTCAACATCCGTTCGATCGACCCACGCATCGACAAGACCGGCCTGATGGTCAATCCCGTTATGCGACTCAATTCGTCGATATGCCGTAGATTCGCTGGTTCCGCCATCGCGACCGTGAGCGTGTCCCGCACTTGGAACATTCCCAGTACACACATACTCTCCGCTTTCGAACGCGGAATCAGCTTGACCGCAACGGGATCCACCAGTCCGCTTCGCAAGCGAATCGCAGGAATACCAGATTGTTGACCGAGAAACAGAAGCAGGGAATCTTCATCGATAATCCCCATCTCCAGCAATGTCTCGCCGAGTTGGTTCCTGTTCTGCGCATGGGTTCGCAATGCGGTCTCGAGATCCTCGCTGCTGATGATCCCAGCGCCGACCAACGATTCCCCCAGCTTAGCAGGCTTTCGTACGAGATTCTTACCGCTTCGGATAGGGCTCAGCGTGTTGCGAGCATTCTTTCGACCCAAGGAATTGTCAAGCGGCCGGTCCGCGAGATTGGAAGCGTCTGTGGTCATTTCGAGAAGCTCCCTAACGCTTGCACGTAATCGCTATAGATTTGAAATTCCCGATTCAGTCCGTTGACTCGCAAGATGTCTTGGCAAAGCGGTGTTGGTCGCGCCAGAACCGCCGAACCACCAACCTCTTCACAACGATCCTTAAGATCCAAAAGAGCTTCCAATCCTGCGCTATCGATCAGAGTAGTACCCCTCATGTCGACAACGATCTTGGGCATACCGGAGGCGAAAAGCCGTTCCCAACATGCGCAAAAAACCGACGTGTATTCCCGTATTAGAGGAACACCGCACTCAAGGATATCGACCGCACCCGTTCGCTTCGCTTCGATCATGGAAACCCTTCCAGTCCGCTATTCAATCGGGATTTCGAGTGTGAAACAGGAACCGGCATTGATTTCCGAGCGAATATTCAATCGGCCTCCATGCAATCTCGCAACCTCTTGTACAAAGGCCAAACCAAGTCCATTTCCAGCCAGATTCTGAACACGTTCATCGCTACTTCGGTAGAACTTGCTACCCAGTTTCACAATATCCTCTTTGGAAATACCGAATCCGGTATCTTCCACATGGACGTATACATGATGCGGGTCGTTTTCGACTCGAATCTTGACCGCCCCGCCGTCCGGAGTGTACTTGATCGCGTTTCCGATCAAGTTGCTAATCGCTCCTGCCAATTTATCTTTATCACCTCGAATTCGAGGCATCTTCGGCGGCGCCAGGTATTCTAGCCGTTGCGATTTGTCAACGCTCAAAGGACGTTGCTGTTCGATCAGTTCCGACATGAGACGCTCCAAATAAATCTCATGCTTTTGGACAGTGATAGCGCCAGCTTCCATTTGGCTGACATTGAGCAATTCATCCACAAATCGCGCTAATCGCGTTGCTTCGTTATTGATCACATTGAAAAAGTCTTGCTGCTGCTCGACATCGATATCCTTCGCGGTGCTCAGCGTTTCAGCGTAAGCGCGGATATTCGCAAGTGGGGTCCTCAACTCATGAGTTGCTGTCATCACGAACTGCTCTCGAGCACGCTCAGCGAGACGCGGTTGTGTGATGTCTCGGACCGTCCATACCATAGCGCCATGGCCTAAGGATTCCTGATTGGAACGCCGCATGCTGATGCGCCATACCCCATCCTCGACGCGGTCGCTCATTCGTACCTCGCCAACTTGACTCGCAGGGCCAACGACCATTTGCTCTACGACATCGATCGATTCGGGGTCATGAATCAACGGCTTGATCGAATCCACCAAGGGCTGACCAACCAAACGCGTCGAGTCCGTTGCACCGACCAGATTGGAAAAGGCTCGGTTGCTCTCAACAATCACTCCCGATTCGTCGCAAAGGACGACACCGTCCGACAATTGTTGGAAAATCGCTTCCCAACGTCTTACTTGCTGCGCGTTAAACGACTCGGAAAGCCGTCGTTCGACACCATTCCAGACTTCCTGCTGTTGCACTTTCGCCAGCAACTGGTTCCAGCCATTGGCCAAATTCGATGTTGATGGAATTGGCTTTAACTCCTCAACACCAACCGTCGGATCGGCAAAGCGAGTCAACTGGGATTCCAGTTCGCTCAGCCAGTAAACCGACCGTTTGAAGACGACCGAACCAACGAAAAAGACTAAGCAAGGAATCATCATCGAGGCTGCGACCAAATCCATACGTGGCAATTGAACGCAGATATAAACAACAATCGCAAAGAATGCCAGCAGTCCCACCATCGAAAAAAGGAGGTACTGATTGCACAGTCGGCGTGCCAAAGGATTGGACGTGGTTACTTTGGACATCGCCTTGGTTTACTTTCCAATCGGGAAAGGGAAGGGTTGCGTCTTGGGAGCGTCTGCGGGAGATAACAAACGGCTCGCCAAGGCAACCAAGTCACGTACGCTGAAAGGCTTGAAAATGATTTCAGCCACACCGTACTTCGCTTTTAACACTTGTTCATCGAGCTCGAGTCCCCGCGCGGAACAGATAACGATAGGTAAATCCGAGTTGCCGATGTCATCTCGAACGAACCGACATAAATCCACCCCGTTCATGCCGGGCATCTCGACATCCGTGATCAAGAGATCGTACGTCTCATCCGCGACCAGCTTCGCCGCAGCGTCGCCACTCCGAGCCAACGTCACCTCGAAACCACTCCGTTCCAAATTGAACCGGAGAACGTCGCCGAGCACCTTATTGTCTTCAGCAACGAGGATTCGTCCATTCAAACGCGTGGTCATGATGGTTGGTCAGCAAGTAGGATGAGCGAGATTCAAAACAGATGTCGACCGACGACTACCAAGCATTGAAATTTGTAGTGTCGTTCACCCAGAAGTTGCCGGTCGCTTTATCGTAGACCCAACCGGTTGTCCCATTAGCTGCGGTACCGTCAAGAACACTTGCGTCCTTCTTGCCGTACGCGCTTACTGGGAATGGGCCTTTGAGATACTTTTGAAGATCGGTAGCCAAAGCAGCTCCGCTTGTTGGATAGGCTGCATTCTCCGAGTAATAGAGCTCAATCGCGTTTCGTACGACACTGAGCGATGCCTTGGTCGCCGATTCACGTGCTTTGGTGCTGGTATCGAACATCTTTGGAGCTGCGACCGCTGCCAAGATTCCGACGATCAAAACAACAACAACCAATTCGACCAAGCTAAACGCACGACGCAACTTTGAAGTGCTCGATTTCATTCCGGACATTCGGATGTCTCCCATTCATACATTAAGACTCTTCGCCGCTCGCCCCGGACCAAACACTCAGTCCAGCGTTAACCTTCGCGGCGTGAAAACGTAGGACTCAGAAAGTGGCTATGCAAATCGGTTTGGAGAAAATATTCCGCTCCCGTAGACTTTTCCTGTGCTACATACCAGTGGCCTTTTGGCCGACGTTACCAGTTGCACACCCCGCTCCATGGGAGCCGACAATGCTGTCCACAACCAACAAATCCATTGATTTCGCGAAGCAATTCGCTTTAAAGCTTGCACCTGCACTCGAGTCGGCGATCGCGATTGCATCGTTTCCAATCGTGTTGGGACGGCCAGGTCTCGACATCCTCAGCATGGTGAGTTCAGAGGAATCCAAGGCGCAATCGCTACAGACGGAACTCGCGAACATCGAATTTCGTCCAGATCAGCTCGTCGACGGAATTGCGGAGATTACTCAATCGCCCAACCTAACAGTCCTTGTAATCGATGCGTCCGAACGCCAAGACGCCTCGGTGGCACTGTTCGCATTCAAACCGGACGTATCTAGTGGTCTTCTCCGAACCCTCATTACGTCCGTGCATAGCCAGCAAGAAGCAGAGTGGAAAGCCAATCGCGAAGTGGCTTCGCCAGTCGCTCCACCGCACGAAGAGTATGCGGAATCATTCATCGAACAAGTCACCCAGGATTTCGAAGAACTAACTTGGTTTCGACAGTCCCATCAATTCGCAGACCTGTACACCGTCAATGCATCCTCCGTCGAGGTAGCCCACACCTGCGTCGCACCGATGGCACAAGTCATCCAAGCGGAAAGCCTTTTATTCTTAGAGGTTTTCGGAGCCAACGCACAGAATACGCTTGAGCCTACCCGATTGCATCTGCTCGCAGGACCGGAAGTCGAGTTCTCGGCGTGGCAACTGGATCAATTGACTCAGAATTTGGTAGACCAAGGCCGAACAAGCCCAATCTTGCTCGATCGCTCTCGAGACAAACTTATCCTCGATCGCTTCCCTTTCATCCAAAACTGCATGCTGACCGTTGTTGCCAAGGGGGAACGCGTTTTTGGATGGTTGATCGCGATCAACAAGTACTCGCCAACAGGTAATCCAAACCAATCGAAGGAACCCATCGAAGACTGGAATCGAGTCAGATTCGGTACGTTCGAAGCGGGCTTGCTAACCACGGCTGCAAACATGTTGGCATCCCAAGCTAGCAACTCCGAGCTTTTCGCCGCTCAAGAAGCCCTCACGAAAGGGCTGGTACTAGCCGTCATCAATTCGATTGACGCTAAAGACTGCTACACGGCTGGTCACAGCGAGCGGGTCGCTTCCTTCGCTCAATGCATCGCCAAAAGGATGGGTATGTCGGCCAAGGAATGCGATCGTATCCACATGGCAGGCCTCCTCCATGACGTTGGCAAGATCGGTATCCCGGACTCTGTGCTGAAAAAGCCAGACAAACTCACCAACGAAGAGTTCGAAATCATCAAATCGCACCCATTCATTGGATACTCGATCCTCAGACACCTGACCAACATCGACTACGTCCTGCCAGGAGTTTTGCTTCACCACGAGGCGTTCGACGGGACCGGTTACCCTCAAGGGCTAAAAGGACGCGACATTCCATTGATGGCGCGAATTCTCGCCGTCTGTGATGCGTTTGATGCGATGACCAGCACGCGTCCTTATCGACAAGCTTTGCCTCTGGAAAAAGCGGCCTTCATCCTGCGTTCCGACTCGGACAAAACATGGGACGGTGAAATCGTCGAGGTCCTTTTCGAATGCATTCGAGCTGGCGTCATCACTCCAGGCAAGGTCGCATGGGCGAATATGCTCGATCGGGAACCGATTTCCGATCCAGTCGATGTTCCGGATTTGATCTCATGCCCCCTAAAACCTTCCGCAATTGCAACCCCACAACTCAGCTTCCCAACCGACGCGTCCACTTGTTTGGGAAGCAGCATTTGATCATGCGAGGATTCGTTGATCGGAAAAAATACCGCAAGCCAGCTTCGGCGGGGTACTTCCTGCAAGAAGTGGTCGTCACGGTATTCGTACTGGGCATCATCGCCGCGGTTGCGATTCCTAAATACACGGCCAGCCTCAATCGGTATCGCGCCCAAGTCGCAGCCCAGCGATTGGTTCAGGATATTGAGCTAGCCCGCAGGCATGCGAGGTACACCTCCCAAGACGTGAAGTTTTTCGTTTCGTTCAACAAGAACTTCTACAGCATCGATCCTCTCGATTCTCCTCTACGCCCTTCGAGCACCTATCAAGTGGTTTTCGAGGGAGCTTTTCTGTGCCCAATCATCGATGGGTTGCTCAGCCCAGCTTCCAGGAGCACCCAAACCGACCTTACGATCACTTTCGACCGGTATGGTGTGCCCAATTCCGCGGCATCGATTGGAATCGCTTGTGGCGAATCCTCGGGTACGGTTCAGCTTTCGCAGGAAGGGCAGGTTTCACGGCAATGAGCCCCCACCTGAAGCCCTTCTATCCCACAAAAGCCCGACGCGGGATCGCTTCCCTCGATTTGCTCGTCTCGATCCCGAGCGCTGCCTTAATTTTCGCTGGTCTTGCCGCCTGCATGATGCTCATGCTCAAATCGAAGTCCATGGACGAACGGTTTTATCGCAACGTCCAGCAAGTCGCAGACGCCTCCATCCAAATGGCGATGGAGATTGAAATGGCAAATGCGATCGCTGAATCGACATCATCTGCCATCGAGTTTTGCGTACCGGATCGAAATGAAGATTTTCTACCCGAGCAGATTCGATACGAGTGGAAAACCGATGGAACGACTTCATCCAAGCACCTGTACCGACGTATCAATGGGGGAACAGATGTCGCCGTTCTACGCGATGTCTCCAGCTTTCAATTGCAGTACGGCTTTGCTGGCGCCTCCTCTATCCCCAATCGGTTCCGCTCTGAAAGTGTGTTGATTCAAAAGGTGGACTCGGTACCCTCGGTCACTTATCAAGAGTACAGCATTAGCTCCACCCAGCAAATCGCGGTGGTGTTTCGCCCAGACACTCTTCAAACTTGGGATTTGGGTTCCATAGAGTTCATGCTCCGAAGCGCAGATCCTACGATGGCAGGCTCATTACGCCTCCGAGTGACCGATGTCGATGCATCCCAAAGACCCAATCTCTCCAACGTCTACGCAGATATTCAGATTGCCAATCAAGACTTGAGCTCGAAATATCAGTACCTCGAATTTCCTCTCGCACCTGTAGATCGGTTGACGACGAACCCTTGGGTTGCAGTCATCCTCTCGACCACCAGTGAAAATCCGCATGTCCGAGTACAGGGCCTTTCGGCGTTATCCAACCTCCCTTCCAACGTGAGGATGCATACAAGCTCCAACGGGGGTAGCAGTTGGCTGTCAACTGCAAGTAAATCTCCTCGCTTTTTAGCGATGGGCTACGTGTATAGCACCAGCAATACCGTTTCGAACCGAAGAAATCTTGCCTCTGTCGACATTCTGATCTCCAACCTTCCAGATGTCGATCCGACGATAATGTCGAGCGCTAGGTTGCTGGCTCAACCAGAGGTTCCGTAATGATTGCCAAGCCTGCAACTGGAAACCGGGCCAATCGATTGCGAGTCCGCCCAGCACGTGGCTTTTCGCAAATCGAGGTCGCTGCATCAACCGCGCTGCTGAGTGTTCTCATGGTTGCAACCATGGCCTCGATCGCAGCGTCGCGAAGACGCGCGACCGCCGAAATGAATCGCTTGCAAGGCCAATTGCTGGCAACCGAGCTTCTTACCGAAATCCAATCATTACCCGCCTGCGATCCACAATCTGGACCGCCTGCGACTCTGGGCCCTGAATCAGGTGAAACCAACGGCGATATCCGAACCAATTGGGATGATGTCGACGACTACCACAACCTTACGGAATCCCCACCGAAAGATCGGTCGGGTACCGACATCTCAGGCTTCTCGTCATGGACCCGCACCACGGTCATCGAACGCATGAAAAGCAATGACTGGACCCAGACCAATACAACCTATGGGTCTATTTACAGAATCACGGTTTCACTCTCTCGCAACAGCCAGTTGCTCACCACTGTGACCGCCTACAAAAACGGCGACACACCCACCAACGGGCCGCTACAAGGCCCCTAATACCATTCCTCCAAATATACACGTTCCATTTCCACTTTCCATGAGCCGAATCAAACACTACCAAGCTCGGACACTTGCCAAACGGCGCACCGGAAGTCTCTATCCCATGGTGATGGGAATGAGCGCGGTCATTGCATGCCTAGCCGTTGCGGGACTCGAGATGTCGCGCGTGGCTGGCAAAGCGAATCAGGAGCTTCGCGAGCAACTCGAAGCGCGCCGGATGGCTCAAGCAGGTCTCGAATACTGGCAACGTCAGTACAACGCCGGTGCGATTGCCGATCCCACTGCAACCTTGCAACAGAGTATTTCCGCTCGATCGGCATTTTCGGTCACGGCTGCTTATTCATCGGCAGGTGCCGACCCGAAAGGGGCTGCACGAGTCACCTCCGTGGGGAGGTTTGGAAATGCGGTCCAGCGATTAACCGCTCGCTACGAGGCCCGCCCGACCCTCTATGAAAACTTCCGCTGCTCTCTTTACTCCGACACTGCTAATATCTCGTTTACATCCTCGATGGTAAACGCCAATCACTGGTCGATCGCTCGCCAAGACACCATGGCTTCGCTGTCGACAATCCAGATGGATGCAATGACAGGAAATGAATTCACTGGGACACTCGCTAACTTTCGCCAACGGACGATCAATCCGATCCCGTGGTTCAGCAACACGCCGAGTTTCGCTTCGAATCAGACTTCCTATCCTGGAACTTACTACCAAAGCCCTGCCGCCAACGCCGTCACGATCTTTCCGTGGATCGGGAACGAGCAATTACTCGCGAACCCGGACTTCACCTCGGATCTATCCGCTTGGTACAGCAACAATCCATCAGCGACAATTACCCGAATTACATCCGATTCGTACACCGCACCCTCCTCCGGCCAGATCTCCAACCGGATGACAGTTACCGATTCCCCGGTACAAGACATCACACGCCTTATGGTTGTTGGTGGGACATATACAGGAGAGTGCTATATCAAGCCCGATAACGGAGGAACCAATTTTAAATTACGCATTTCCGTTTACCGAAAAAACGACACGATCGTCAGTACGATTGAATCCCCGTCCGTCAAGCCAAATGCAGGTCATTGGACCAGGATCAATATCCCTACATTCGCTTTCCCAAGCCCAGCAAGTCCACCCTCTAAAATTGAGCTGTCCCTCGTCAGCGACACCACGGTTGGGTTCAAGTTCGACGCATTTAGACTTTATCGCACGGATCAATCCGGGGCGTACACGTACATCGAGAATACGGTCCTGAGCGACACGTACAATCCTTTCTCTATCAACAACAGCGCACCAGCGAGTTCAGGCATCTACATCGTCGATTGCCGTAACAGGCCTATCCGGATTCGAAATTCCCGAATCCGATCTACGCTGGTTTTTAAGAATTGCCCATCGGTGGAACTTTTCAGTGGCATCTGTTGGGAAACCGTGGGAAGAAATTATCCGGCAATGATAGTCGAAGGGAACGTAGTCGACAGAACTCGCCTGGACTCGCTCTCTACCAACAACCTGCGTGAATCCGATACGTGGCGCAATTACAACCCGTCGCACACTCCCTTTGGCGGCGTCGATGACGATGATTTCGCCGACGTATTTCCGTGCTCCATCGGAGGTGCAATCCTGTCGACGGACAGCATCACATTGGGAAATGCGACGGCAGGCTTGGGAACCATCCGCTCCCTTACGGGGCCGATCCTGTCGAAGAACGGCCTCACAATCACCACGACCACGAAAGATATCAACTTTCCCTCGGACATGATCTTAAACCCGCCGCCGGGGTTTTATCCGGCGTTCACGCCGATGCGGTTGATCCCTAGTTCGATCGATGAAGCCCCATCGCCGGGTCCGACGACGACCGCTCTGTAATCACTTTGATTGAGCGTTACGGATCCGGAAACACAGTTGGCTGCGCGGGTACCATGCCCGTCGGAACCTCATAAAGGGATGGCTGAGGGACTGGTTGAACTACGGGAGCGCCTCCCTGCAAACTATTGCTGTTCACCTGAGGGGCAAACTGGATAGCAGGCTGTATTCGATGGGTTGAAATAGGCAACTCTTGCATCATGGTAGGGACGCCCCGAAACGAGTTCGCTGGAGAACTCCCCCAAGGTACATTGTACGCAGGTTGCTGTTCGCTCATCGGGATCGATGGTGGTTGCGCATAGCCTCGAGCGACTGCCGGTTGAACCGGCTCTTTCTTTGCCCAAAATCGCCACCACTGATGCCGTTTGTCCGCCGCACCAATCACTTGGCCTTCCCATGCCGAACGATCGACTGGGTTCAAGCTGCGATCCATGATGCGCGTGCTCGCTTGGACGATTTGACTGTCGTAATCGACGCATTCGCACTCGCCCGGCATCGCGATGCGCGGTAACAGCGTCACGATGATCTCGCTCCGCTCTTTCACCAGCGATCGACTTTGGAACAAACGACCCAGGAGTGGAATGTCTCCAAAAAATGGGACCTTGGCCTGCCCATCATCCTTTTCTTCCTTGATGAGTCCCCCGATCACAATCGCTTGACCATTGTTGAGCATGACGTTGGTGGAAACCTCGGTTGCCTCGCTTTCAGGCAACTTCGACGTCGAATTGATGCGAGCGGTCGATACCTGCGGAGCAACCTTCATCAAGACTCGGCCATCCTCCGTGATGATCGGGAGAACGGTCAGAACCACGCCATAGTCGAGAAAGTTGACGCTCTGAAGCGTGCTCGTTTGAGTTGCCGTCGTCATCAGATAACCGAGTTTGCCTCCGACCGAGATCCTCGCCTCTTGTCCGTTGAGCACGGCCACCTTCGGAGAGGCCAACGTCTTCGTGTCGCTCGTCGATTTCAAGCATTCGATCCAGCCTGTCAAGTCGGTGCCATTGATTTCCATCGCACCGACTGGATTCCCTCGCGTCGCAAACCCCATCGTTTGAAAGTTTACCGTCGAATTGCTGATTCGGGCTAACTGATTGAAATTGACACCATTCTTGTTGCTATCCTTGAGAGCAACTTGCAAGATATTCGCCTCGACGATTACTTGCCGTGGCGGTATGTCGACTTGGGCAATGTATTGAGAAATCCTCTCAATGTAAGGAGGCATGTCCTCAACGATCAGTTGCTCTCGCGCGGCTCGCTGCTCCTCTTGATTGATTTTCATGACATACGATTTGCCGATCGGAGAAAGAAGCCCCAATATCACTTGGTTGAGGTCTTCACCCAATGCGTAGTTGAGCGAGTAGACCTGAATCGCTTTCCCTTGAACATTCGGCGCCAGCAGCTTCTCGGGGTTTACTGTCGAAATCGTGACAATGTTATTTTGACGCGCCCACACCAATCCGTTGACGTTCAAAATAGAGTTGAGTGCATCCTCGAGCAACACTCCGTTGAGTGTCACGTTGACCCGTTGATTGAGATCCTCGGCGGTAACCACGTTCAAACCCATCTGCTCTGAGATTAAGGCCAACACGTCCGCTACCGTTGCACCGCGACTGGTCAAATGGACAAGATTGTTTTGAACCTGAAGTTGGGCTTGGCCCGCAGGACGCGGTGCATTCACCAAAGGGATCACATTGCCACCCGATAGACCACCCGTCGACCTGGGAGCAGGCAACGGTGCCACGTTCGACCGTTGCAAAGCATCCCATGCTTCTTGCGAAAGGGTATTGCCACCCAAGTCGAGATTCACCGCATCGGTCGACTGAATTTGCGAGGAAATTGCACGCTCCAGTTCCAGCGGGACAGGCATCGCACCCACTCCCTGCAGGGTCGCTGGTGGTAGGAATCCCGCCTGCTGTGCACCAACTCTCGTCACGGTCCCTAACACAAACAGGAGCATCCATGCCGCAATCAAAGCAATTCCTCGAAATCGCTGCATGTTTTCAGATTCGCGTTCCAACAAAGCATCCCCGAAATGGCTTGATGACCACCGCGTGGCGCCAGCATTCAAGCTTCCTAAGGGGACTCTGTTCACGGAAATTACTCAGACTTTGTTTTTAGACGAATGCTATCATTTCACAATCGACATCCTTGTATCGTCGGTTATCGGCCATCAAGGTTTCGGCAATCAGAATAACCGACAATTTCGGCAAAAGTCCCCCAGACTTAGCAAGCTCCCAAGTGGTGGTGCCGTTCATGCAAAAGAGCACGTCCTCATTTGCTAGGCCGAGTCCCCCTGGAGCTAACTCGCCCGAACCTGTAAAACCGCTCGCATGTCGCACCATGAATCCCCGCCAAAGAATGCAAAGATCCCCGTCCCACCGGTTGAAAGATGGTTGGTACCGGTCAAGCATTTCCTGCATATCGAAGCCACCAGCGGCTTAGTCCTCGTCGCATGTACTATCTTGGCGCTGCTGATCGCCAACTCTCCTTGGTCCCATGCGATGGAAGCCTTTTGGCATACCCCGATATCGATCGCATTCGGACACTTCAAAATCGAAGGGGACTTAGGGCATTTGGTTATCAACGACATTCTGATGACCATCTTCTTTTTCGTGGTAGGTCTCGAGGTCAAACGCGAAATCGTAGCGGGTGAACTCCGGGACCCCCGCAAGGCATTGCTTCCAGTTTTTGGCGCGATCGGTGGTGTTGTAACCCCAGCAGCAATCTACACGGCGATGCAATGGGCCCAACCGGGCCAGCGCGGCTGGGCTATTCCCATGGCGACCGATATCGCCTTCGTGGTCGGAATTCTGGCGTTGTTCGGTTCTCGCGTCCCATTTGGCTTGAAGATCTTCTTGCTGACCCTGGCCATCGTCGATGACATCATTGCAGTCCTCGTGATTGCAATCGTATTCACGGAGACCATTTCCTGGGGGTACATCCTCGCCGCACTCGCAGGATTTGCGTTGGTCTATCTGCTGAACAAGATCGGTGTTCGGTCCATCGCTATTTACGTCATGGTCGGGATTGCGATTTGGATCGCCTTCCATCATGCGGGGATCCATCCCACCATCGCTGGCGTCCTGCTCGGCCTGATGACTCCCTCCCGACCTTGGATCGGTAATCGCACCTTTGTGGAAATCCTTTCCGACACTTGGGATGACCTGCGTGGCGCAGATCCGGAAACGGAACACCTCCCCGTCAACCTGGAGCAATTGCAATTTATTGCCCGCGAATCGCATTCTCCGTTGCATCGATTAGAAATGGGTTTGCATCCTTGGGTCGCTTATTTGGTAATGCCCATCTTCGCGTTGGCCAACGCAGGAGTCGAACTGGAAACGTCGTCTCTTTCAAACTCCGTCGCGATCGCCGTCGCTGTTGCCTTATTCGTAGGAAAGCCCCTCGGTATTCTCCTCTTTTGTTACATCGCGATTGCCCTGCGGTTTACGCGACTCCCGGCCGGGGTGAGTTGGCCTGTATTCTTTGGGGGGGCGTCCTTGGGAGGTATCGGTTTCACGATGTCTCTCTTCCTCAATGCATTATCCTTTCCCACCGATGAGTTCCCCGAACTCGAAGCTGCAGGAAAATTCGGGACATTGCTCGGATCCCTCGTCAGCACCATCCTCGGTTCCATCCTGCTGCTGGTCTTTCTCAAACCCAACCGCAGTTTGGTCGCCAACCGGTATCCCAAGGAGACCAGGGGGGCCGAGATCACAATCCCAAAGGATTCACCTATTGGCTAGCCGGTGGCGGTGCAAAGGGTGGCTGCAGCTACGGAGAGACGGATGACCTCGGTGCCGAAGCCGTTATCAACCGCCGCCATGTCCGTGATCTTCACGCGACGATCCTGCGGCTTATGGGGCTGGACCACAATCTGCTCACCTACTACTACGGTGGACTCGATCAAAAACTGACCGGAGTCCAACCCTCACAGGTGATCCAAGAAGTGATCGCGTAACCCGAAATAGCAAAACTATTTCGCCGCAGCCGGTTCCTCTTTAGGAGCAGGAAATGGTCCGTGCTCCGCGGCCATGTGTGCGGCAAGAAAATAGAGCTTCGCTGCCGAGGCAATTTTGAAATAGTTGATCTTTGCCGGTGTGTCTGTTGTTCGATGATAATCGGGATGAAACCCACCAAACAGAAACGCAACCGAGGTCCCTTTGCGGAAGAAATTGATCTGATCGCTTCTCCCAAAAACACCTTCCTCATCAAACTCAAACTCAAAGTTCACGGATTTGTTGGCATCGAGAATCATCGCATGGAGGGATTTGTCCCCTTTTTCGCTCCCGACCAAGTGCAAGGAACGAACATTCTCACTCGCGGGTTCATTCTGCTTTTCCTCGTTCCGTCCAACCATATCCACGTTGAGCATGCAAACCATCTTCTCAAGGGGCAAAAGCGGATTGTTCACATAATGAGCAGATCCGATCAATCCCATCTCTTCTGCGGCAAACCACATAAAAAGGATGCTGCGCTTAGGCTTGGTTGGATTCGCGGCGATTGCTCTGGCAATTCCCAATAGGGCCGTTGACCCAGATCCATTGTCGTCCGCGCCTGGAAAGTATTCGTTGCCTCGCACGCCGAGGTGGTCCAAGTGCGCTCCGATCACGACGTACTCATCCCGAAGCGCTGGATCGGAACCTTCCATCCAAGCCAACACATTGGGAACCGCCATCGGCTCTTTGCGAACTCTTAATTCGACCTTAAGCTCGACCTCCGTAGCATGCGAGTCGACCGCATTTTCCTCGGGGATGGTTAGCCACTCTTCATTACCCCCCACCGCAACGAGGATCTGTTTCGCAGCATCCTTGGTAATGCTACCGCTGATACCGCTCGCCCTTTGCCGACCTTCAGGCCGCTCCAATTGCGATGTCGACGCAGTCACGGTTTCCACCACCCGCAGCACCACCGCAGGTCGCTTGCGATTCAGGGGAAACGCTACAGAACCTGCTCCTTTGTCATCCGCGACGAGAATCACCACTTTGTCTTCGAGCGACAAATCATCCGCCAGCTTTGCTCCTTCGCCCGCCACTTGCAAAAACACGACTTTCCCCGAGTACTCTGGCTGGTTAGCAAATCGATCCAAGCCGATCGCTTTATCGAATCCGAGCGAGAACCCGCTCCCTGCGGTGATCTTGGATTGAGCCGCATCGACATGGAGTCGACTCATCGGCAACATTTGAAAATAGGTGCCCGCATCCCCCATGGGCTTCAGCCCGAACTCCGCCAGCTTGCCCGAAACCCATGACGCCGCTTTGACGTATCCCTCTTGCCCCGTCCCGCGACCTTCGAAACCGGGCCCGGCCAAGATATTCAGCCACTCCTCGCATTGATTCGCCGAAATCGAATTAAATCCCGGTTGGAGAGCGTCTGGAGGCGGTACCGCACCGTCGTACTGAGCATTGGCAATCGATAACGGCACACAGACGCAACCGAGCGCAAATGCCGATCGAAACAATTTCAAAACGACCATTGTTTTTCTAGAAAGCATAAACATAGAGCTAAAGATCTCTTGTGAATGGAAAGCCTTTGATGTGGTGACAGGTTCGCTTTACGATGACCCTGAGTCACGAATTTGGAGTCGTGACGACACGTATAAGTCAAGTAAGTCAAGCGAACCGCCACCACGAACCACTATATCCGCAGCGGATTGAGTTAACATCGCTCTACGGTTACTGTTCCCGTTTAATATGGATATCATCGCCTGAACACAGATTTTAGGCTGGGGACCCCACTAAGGCTTTGCCGGCGAATACGCTGGGTCTTTCTTCGGAGCAGCGTCGGTCGGGGTCGCATCGGCATCGAGATCTCCCAGCGAATACTGAATCCCATCGAGCATGTGCTTCAGAATCATCGGCTTGGTGAAGGTATCTTCGCGATGGCCAAAATTGGTGTAGAAAACTCGGCCATCTCCTGCCTTGCGCAACCACGACACGGGGACTTCGCGTGGACCATCATTGATGAGCTTAGAAACTTCATCTTGCTTCATGTCCAAACTGACGAGGACTCGCAAGGTCTTCGTTCCGACAAACGTCGCCGGCTGGTACTGATAGATCTCATCGGTATGCCAGAAACCCTTCCCTCCAAACGCCTTGTTGAGGACGTGATCGGGATCGTCCAACTTGAATGCCCATGTCCCACCCGCATTCCACGGATGACCGCCAAACTCACCACCGACAATCGCACGGCACTCGGGATGCCGTCCAAAGTTATCGCTGGCTGCATGGATTCCAGCGAGGCCTTTACCGCTCATGATGAAATCGAGGAATGCGTTTTGCTGCTCAGGTTTTGCAAAGGTCATTCCGGTGGTATTGTTCAACAGAATCCCATCGTACTTCTTCAAGTTTTCAACATTGAAAACATCGTAGGTATCCGCCATATCCACCGTAAAGGCACCTGTCTTTTTCCCCATGGTCTCCAACGCGAGATTGGCATATGGGATCGAACCGTGGATGAATCCTTCGCATCGATAAAAGACGAGAATGCGGCGTGCCTTCTTCGGCTTGGCCGTAGATTCCGCGGGAACCGCATTCTCTACAGCAGCCTTTTGCTCTGCGGATAATGGTCGAAAGCTATCCGCCTTTTTCTTGATCCACGGATCGACCGTATCCTGAGCCATGGTCCAGGAACTCGATACCAGTACAGCTACGCAGCAAAAAAATCGTTTCATTTGATGATCTATCCCGAAATGTACATCCGCAAAAATAGGTAGGAGAGGGTCGTCGCCTCTTGGGTGGAAAGGTCCAGAGAAGACCAAGATAACCGACACCGATCTGCGCAGCAATTATCAAACATTACTCCGCCAAGGTTTTGGCAGTGCCAATAGACTTTCCTCTGAAATCCAAGCAATCACCCCTATTGCGGTTAAAATGCACTGCTTCAAAACAAGGTAGGCGCAAGTACTGCACCGCCTTCCAACTCAAAGATAGCTCGATCGCCCAATCATTATCCTATGGCTCTTCCCAGACACCGATTCTCTCTATTTCGAAATCCAACGAACCTCGCCTTCATGGCGGTCGTTTTTTTCGTACTCTCGCTGACACCCCTTCACGCGACCTGGTACCGAGAAAACATAGAGGATGGCGCAGACATCATCATGATGGATCTGCGATGGCCTTTCTGGCCTTCTGGCTCGTACTTTGCCAACTGGAACTCCAGCTTCAACCCAAAGCCGAACAACCTCTCCTTCTACGCCGGATTCACCAGCTATCTCGCCGATGGAAAAGACCAAACGCCTCATCCGGACGCCTCGATGCAAGACGCGTTTCGCCCCGGTTCCGTTTGGACGTTTTGGGGGAGCGACACCATTGGGACTCCTGTGCGATTCGTCGATGTCGCCCCCAACCTATTCATCAAAAACGATTACGGCGGAGAAGGTAGCAGCGGTACTACCGGGGCTCATGTCTGGCCTTTTGTGCAGCGGAACGCTTGGTACACCATGGTTTCTCGCGTTTGGCAACCCGCCCCAGAATCGAACGCCCTCATCGGTCGATGGATCAAAGATCAACGCGCCGGAGAATGGCATCTGATCGGTATCGCTCAACTCCCCATCCCCGCGACATCCTTTACCGGCAACAGTGGCTTCCTCGAACCTCTCACTAGCGAAAAAGCCGTCCGCTCGCTGCATCGCCGATTCGGTTATTACCGCAAGCAAGGCTCCTGGCGTTCGTCGGATACCATCTCGATCGACAAGACCGAGTACGTGGTGGTTAATGCGGTTCCAGAAGGAGACCACGAGTACACCGCCATCGAATACGCTCAGCGGCCTGACAACCTGCCCCTCCAACTTTCCGGGAAGCCTCTCGATGGGAACCAATCTCATTCCTTTACAGCGAGGCAACCCGCTCGGCCCAAACTTGATATTCCAGCATT
Source organism: uncultured Pirellula sp. (assembly GCA_903930765.1). Lineage (GTDB taxonomy): Bacteria > Planctomycetota > Planctomycetia > Pirellulales > Pirellulaceae > JBKCUI01. The sequence continues at coordinate 31,038 of CAIYZV010000285.1, read as the reverse complement.
CCATAACGTGCGAGCGATTGCTGCAGGGGGATCCATAGCAGTATCGTGGGATATCCCCCCGCGATCATCGCCACCTCTTTCTTTCCAAGTCGAGGTCTTTGACAATCCCGATTGCCAAGGTGAGCCGATCGGGACCCACTCGGTAATGATGCCCACCGCAAGGCATGCCTTGGTCCCCGCGAAAGGCTCGCCCGCCGCGGTACGGATGCGTATCACCGACATTTTCGACCAAACCTCGGAATCGGCGATCGCTCCTATTGCCATGATCAAACTCCGTACCACGGAACCACTCGCAAAGCCAACCGTCCCAGGCCTCCGATATGAACTCTGGACCAAGGACGAGAAACGGAGATTGAACTATTTCAACCCGCCATCCCAACAGCCCGATGAACAGCACGCTTGGATCACTCTCGATGAAATGAACACCGGTAAAAAACGACGCGAAGGAATTGCGAGAGGCTTCGATACCAGCATTCGCGAAGATCGCGACCAAGGGTTTGCTATCCGTTATTCGGGATTCCTCCGCATCCCCAGCGATGGTCCCTACATCCTGAGCGCGCAGATCGATGGAGCCTATCGCATCGAACTCGATAATCATTCAGCTCTCGAATGGGATGGGCAGCACGGTACCACAGAAAAAGCGGTCGCAATTCCACTCTCATCCGGTGTACACCCGATCTCCGTGGAGTACCTCGTCGATCAACTGCCAGCTACAAACTTTCAGATATGCCTCGAAGGGCCTGACATTCCAAAGCATCCGATCACCTTGGATGAACTTTGCACCCCATCCCTTGAAAGCTTTCCCAGCGTTGAACTGGGGGCTCAGTCGCACGGCGATGGCACCGCGTCTATCACGGTTGCCGTTCAAGCAGGCACGCTGCCGATCCGCCAAATACAGCTATTCCTGGATCGATGGCAATTGGCGTCCAGCACCTCCAACCAACTTTTATTTCGAGGTCCATTGCCGCGTGGAAATTCATCCATATGGGCCCGCACAACCCTCGAAGATGGACAAACCTTCGATACCAAGGCGCAAACCCTTCTCAACGAGGGGCCTGAGGTTGATGGACCATGGACCGTTCGCAATGTTGGGGATCTCAAGTCATCCTCCGGTATCTGGCAGACGGCAGTCGATCAGTTCCAGTTCTTTGGAAACGGCATGCATACCGTTACCCAACGGGTCAACGGTGATTTTGTGGCCGAATGCCGAGTGCAACATTACAACGGCGTTAACGGTGAACCGGTGAATCGTCGCGCCTGGGTCGGGCTCACCGCGCGAGAACATGGAGAAAAAAGGAACTGGGAATGGGGACGCGATTTTCATCTCGTTCAAACGGCAGCGGATGGACTTCGAAGCTCCGCGGACTTCACCGATTTCGGCGCCGGCAGAATCTCGTCCTACGAGTTGCCCCGAAATCACGCCTTTCTCCGAATCGCACGACGAGGCAACATCTGGACGGCGTGGTCCAGCGAAAACGGTGACCGATGGCAGCTTGGCGCTTTGCAATACAAAAAGATGGCCAGCGAACTCGACGTCGGATTGTTTTTCAGCGCGTTGCCTCAAGATGCGAGAGCGCACTACTTTGCATCGGTTTCCTCCCTTTCCATCCGTCGTGGTAGGGAATCTCTACCCGAGCTACCTCACGTCGTGACGGCGACCAACACCTCAGGCGACCGCTGGACCGGTGTCGTTACCGCCCCATCGGACCCTCGAATCGTTGTCGTCCGTTCCAACCATCAAGGCTTGCTCATGAGTCGCGACAGTGGCACGACCTGGAAGCCAATCAATGGAGCACTCGCAGGCACGGATCTATGCGTTCGGAGTGTCGCAATCGACCCGATGGACCCGAACATCATCTATCGAGCGAGTGGAAAAGGACTGGATGGAAAGCTAACGGATGGAAAGCTTTGGAAGACATACGATGGCGGTGCGCATTGGGAACAATTGCCCTTCTCCGGTGACTTCGATGGCGATGGACCGTCGGCATTGTGTGGTGATATCCTCGGAATCGATTATCGAAACAGGGATCGAATCTTCGTGGGATGTGAATCCAAAGGCCTTTTTAGGAGCACCGATGGAGGCAAAACGTTTTCATCGCTTGGATGCCAAGGCGAGCGCATCACTGCGGTGGTGGTTTGGCCATGGGAAAAGCACTATCCCGCTCCGGCGCGTGGTAAGACCCATCTGTGTGTCACCACCTGCTCGGATCCGTGGATGGAGTATTTAGGACGCGGGCGTCCGAGAACCTTTACGCCAGCTGGTACCTCCAAGTCCTACATCACACGGGACGATGGGGAGACGGTTGTTTTATCGGAGGAACGCGACGATTGCGGTTTTTACAACGTTGCGTTTGACAAGGCGATGCAATCGACGAACGAAATGCGTTATGCAACGAGCCATGGTTACCAAACCCAAGTCTTCGAAGGGTGGCATATGGCGTTGTACCCACCCCAAAAGAACCTGGAATGGTTTCGTCCCTACACCGCGGTCGCTGCCGCAGCGAAGGGAGACGAGAAGTTCGGTCGATTCATCGCTGGCCCCCTCGCTCCGGAGCGACCTGGACGCTACTCGGTCAGCGAACGGTGGGCGTTTGAATGGTCATGGCTAACTCCGCAAGGAACTCAACCTGACGCCAAACCATCCAAGGACGGATTGATCGCAGCGGCGTGCGATATGTCCGAAGGCAAGATATGGTATTTCCTACACACCGATGGGCTCTACCATTCCGCCGACGGCGGAGCAACCGTGAGCAAGGTTCTTCCTTGAACGACGACCATCATCGAGTGGCCACCCAAAAAGTCTCCTTGATGCGTGCCGCCGATCGGCTACGTCGGTGAACGGTTCTGTTCCCGCCGCTGTTCGTGCTCGTCCTCCTGCTCAGTGAAGCGGTGCTCGTGCTCGATGGATGGAACGATTGTCGTTTTCCGTGATCCTCAACGCGTTGACTGGATGAGAATTGCCAATGGTGGGGCGAATAAAGCTGGAGCATTGTGACCAACAACGTAGCGGATATCAAAAAGTAATCATGCACGAAAGGTTTTCGATTGCGAGCACGAGCACCGTCCGTCACAGCGGACTGAGCACGAGCACAATGGAACCTAACGAACTTGTGCAAAGCAAACACTTTCACGAATCTATCGATTTGCCTCGACAAGCAGTTTGCTGTCGACCAGCCATTCGCGGAGACGGAGTGGCCACTGGGCTGCTGCGTGCTTTGCGTCGGCCCGATACCCAAAACCATGCCCGGCATTGGAGTAAATGTGGAGCTCACACGGCACTCCCACTTCTTTGTACTGTAGATACAGCTTGGCCATGCCCAGCGAAATGTCATCGCGATCCTTAGCCCCTAAGGCGATAAACGCCGGCGGCATCCCCTTGGTAACCGTGAACCGATGGGAACTACCCGGATAGATGAGCACCTGAAAATCAGGCCTGCAACTCACCCGCTCCACCGAATCCGCGCTCTCGGATTTGCCTGCGTCGTTCTCCATGGCTGCCAACGCCGCGAGTTCCCCACCCGCCGAGAAACCAAGGATCCCAATGCGGTCTTGGTCGATCTTCCATTCGCTCGCGCGGCTGCGCACCAACCGCAATGCGCGGCGTGTATCCGCCATGGCATGATCGTCCACCGTGTACTGCGAGCCTTCCTCCCTCGCTAATCGATAACGCAGTACAAACGCAGCAATTCCATGCTCGGCGAACCACTCCGCCAGCGAGTCCCCTTCGTGCCCCAAACACAACATCCTGTGCCCACCCCCTGGCGCGATGATGATCGCCGTCCCCGTTGCGACCTCCGGTTTGGGCAAATACGGCGTGATCGAGGGTGCGTGAATGTTGGTCACATTGCACGCGCCATTCGCACGGTCCTCCTTCTCTGGCTCGTTTTTTCTCGCTTCGGATCCCGCAGCACCGTTCGGCCAAAGCGCGATCCGCTCAGGTTCCGCCCCGGAGACCACCCCAGGAACCAATGACGGGAACAGCATTGTTGCTATACCAAGAACGGCAAAGGAAGCACTAGGAAAGCCCCAACCTCGATCAAGGAATCTTTTCGGCTGAATCTTCTCGACGTTTGCGCGCTGCAACATTCCAAGCTCCCTTTTCTCATCCAATGTGACGTAGCCGATGACTCTCAGTAGTCACCTAAAAACATCCTTCGGAAAATCATCTTATCCAATCCCATCAAGTCGATCGGTTGCGTCGCCGAAGGCAGGCAATGCCACCCCCATACGATCCATGATGCTCAAGAGCAGCGACGACATCTTGCGATTCGAGGCATTTTCATAGTCCAAGCTTCGTCCTGTTGGAAGTGTGTCACCAAGTCCCCCCGCCATGACCATCGGGATTTTCGGGCTATTGTAAGCTGTCCATTGCTCGTTCGCCAACATGATGCACGAATGGTCCAGGACGGTTCCGTCCCCTTCCTTCATAGAATCCAACTTGCGAACCAGTTTCCAACTCACCCCCGTAGTGCTTGGCCAACGCTGCGTTCACAAAGGTCAAATCGCTCGAGAGCAATTCCGTTATCGGCAGATCTTTTTGAATAAAATAGGTTGCTAAGTGTGTTGGTTCGTCAAAAATGGCTGATCGAAGCTCGTCGCTGTAGCCGGGAAACGCATCGGCAAGGATCGGATCCTTCAACATGCGTCGGACCTGTGCTCGCAGTTCCGAATCGTCCTGAAGCTTTCCAGACGCCGCACTCTCGAGTAGCACCGCGTCAGGAATCGATGACCACAAGAAGAAACTCAAGCGACTCGCCAAATCGTAGTTATCGAGCGGTTGAACGCCATCCATCCCATCCAGGCTGGTTTGGTGATAACTGAAGCTAGGTGACATCAATACTGCGATGAGCAAACCCCGAACCGCCGCCTCAACCGACTGCCCATCCTCTCTCAACTTCTTGTTGAGGGTTAGAAGGGCTGAGTACTCGGAATCCAACACCGGCCGACGAAACGCCCTCGATGCAAGCGATTTCACGTCTTCCAAGGCGCGATGCTCTGCAATCTTGGTCAATTCCTGTTGGAGCAATAGCCCGTCGCGTATCTCCTGAAAAAACCGATGCACCATCGTGTACTTTGCATCGGGCTTCGAGAATATGCTGGCGAACAAATGGAGTACTCAGGGAACGCATGTCATGACCAAACTCCGTGTAGAAGAAACGCCCACCAGTTTTAGGCTGGTTCGTCCACGCAATGGGATGGTCTTCCCCCATCGGCTTCAACGAAAAACTCGGTCGGCTGTCCATGAACCTTTGGATGGTCCACCGCTCCCGCGCCGATCACAACCTTCGCCTTAACAAAGTTCGAATCGCTGTGAGCGGAACAGGCACTCCATGAGGTGGGAAAGGTATCGATCGGAGGGGCCAGATCGGAGGGGCCAGTGGGAAAAAACACCCTAATCTTCTACGGATCAAGCTGGGTAGGTGCATGGGAAGCGACAGCAGCGATTTGTGGTTTTTTGCAAAAGGAACAAAGGATCAGCTTCCCGAGGACTCTGGTATCATCGACCCGTGCTATCATCGACCCGTGCTATCATCGAACTCTGCTATCAACTCCCTGCGAAATCCCCGCCACCCACCCTTTTTCAGTAGCTCTCATGAAACCAACCTTGCTTTCGTTCCTGTTGCTTTTCCCTGCCTTGTTGCATGCGCAAGACAAGGCTTCCACCGAAACGCCAACATCAGCAAAACGCATCCCACTTTGGGAAGGGCGTGCACCTATCGGCGATGGGAAGACCGAAGATGCCGATGCCTGGATTACGGTGCATCAACCTAAGTCGAGTGGGAACGGTACCGCAATCGTGATTTGTCCAGGAGGTGGATATGGAGGTCTCGTCGTTGGACCCGAAGGACATGGGATTGCATCGTGGCTCAACCAACATGGCATCACAGGAGTGGTCTTGGAATACCGACTTCCCGCCGGACGACACGCCGTCCCACTGCTCGACGCCCAACGCGCTATTCGCACCGTGCGTGCTCATTCGAAAGAGTGGAACCTCGATCCGTCTCGAATCGGGATTATGGGATTTTCCGCCGGTGGGCATCTGGCCTCAACCGCGTTAACTCACTTTGATCGAGGCAATGCATCGGCAAGCAATCCGACCGACCAACTCAGTTGCCGCCCCGACTTTGCAATCCTGGTTTACCCTGTGGTGACCTTTGGCGAAAAAACACACTCAGGATCCAAACAGAATCTTTTGGGCAAGGATCCATCGCCGGAGCTGGTCAAGCTGTATTCGAACGAACTGCAGGTTACGGCCGACACACCGCCAGCATATTTAGCGCATGCCTTGGATGACGCTCCTGTACCACCCGAAAACAGCAGAGCACTCTTTGCAGCTCTCCAGGCCAATGGAATCCCGTCAAAGTACCTTGAACTTCCTTCGGGTGGGCATGGACTCAACGGTTACAAAGGTCCTATGTGGGACGCTTGGCAAGAAGGCTCGCTCGCATGGCTGAAGGAACTCCGATAATTTCGATCGGCAGATCCGGTAACCACGCGATCGCAGGCGCTGGAATGATTTCTGCCCGACACGGGTAATAAGACTGCAGGGTAACAAACTGCAGTGAAATAAACTGTAGAGAAATAAACTGCAGAGTAACCTCGCGCTAGGAACCATCCACGATCACGCCCAAAGTTCAGAGATAACTCCGGTGCTATCGGCGAACGAGTCGATTTCAAGCCCCATCAGTTGAGCGATGGTCAGCCATAGATTGGAGTTCAGCGTTCCACTGGGCATCTTGATAAATCGTCCTTGCTTAATCTGCCCTTGGGCCTTGCCAGCTACGATCATCGGAAGATCAAAAAACTGATGCGTCGCGCCATCCCCCAGGCCAGCACCGTACGCAATCAGCGAATTATCGAGCATCGTACTGCCGTCGGATTCCTGAATCTCCTTCATCCGTCGAATCAGATACGCGTATTGCTGCATATGGAAAATATCGATCTTTTGCAAATCCTTGTATCCATCCCCCTTCTGATTGTGGGTCATGTTGTGATGCTGAACCGGCATGTCGAACACTCCTTCATACATGAGTGTCGCATCCCACCGTTCAGGGCCGAGCATGAAGGTGCATACATTGGTGATCCCCATTTGGAATGCCAACAGCATCAAATCCATTTGGAGGCGGATGTACTCGCCTCGCGGTAGCACCTCATTGCTCGGTACCTTGATGTCGACATCCGAGAGGAGTTTGTCCATCCTCTCTATTCGCAATTCGATGCCTCGAATCATTTCCATGAACTCGTCCATCGTCGCGCGATCGTCATACCCGAGCTTTTTCGTCAAGGCGTTCGCATCTGCGAGAACCAGATCCGAAACATCGGCGATATGTTTACGATAACTATCTCGCAGGAACAACCGGTCATAGAGTTTCTTAGGCTCACGAATCGAAGGAGCAATCTTGCCGGGACCATACCAAGAGATATTGTCAAATTCGATCGGCTCCTTCGGGGCTGTAAACCCGTTGCAACTAATCTCAAGCGTGTTGAAGATCGACGCCTGCCCCACCGCATCACCGATCACTTGATCCAAACTGCGTCCGTTGGGATGAGCGATCCCCTGCCGTTTGGCTTGCTCGGGTGACAAACTGGTCAAGTAGCACGAGGCTCCTTGGGCGTGCACGTCTTGGCCGTCTTTGTAGGTCCTGTCCAACCCAGTGATCAGCGTTATGTCGTTCTTGTGCGTCCCCAACGGTTGCATGGTCGAGGTCAGTTCAAGCGGATAAATGCCAGGCTTGTTTTTGAGTCGACGCTGCTCCTTGACCTTGTCTGCGTCGAAGCCTCCGATGAAATCGGGAAGCTCTGCATTCTCCTCGCCAGGAAAAAAACAACGCCGCACAATACCATTGGGCATGTAAACAAGGACCAACTTCTTGCTAGGCCGATTTCCAGCAGGCCCGCCATGCGAAACCTGTGGACCCTCGGCAGCGCTCACCAACGACGGCAAAAAGGGTAGCGTTAGCACCGAGCCTTTAGCCTTCAAAAACGTTCGTCTCGATAGATTCATAGCTGTGATCTTTGAGTAAAGAATACGTTGGTTAGCATTCGATTATAGCCTAGTTCTGCTCTCTTTGTCGAATCTTCGAACGTGGTCCGACGGCCATACTCGCATTTCTATCTGCTTCCTCGAAATGACTTGCTCAGCACGATCTCTCGAATAAGTGATTGGATCCGAAAACCGTCCTGCTCACACTTTTCCAAGATCGATTCGACGGTCAAAGAATCATGCGGGGTGAGTTCCCGAGCCAGCGCATAGCGAAGAAGATGCTCCGTGAACGCCTCCGCAAAACGCCGTTTCTCATCGATCAATAATTGCTTGAATGCAACCACATCTCCGAACTCATGCATTTGCAGTAACTTTCCACTCGAATCGATAGCACGCCCGTTGCCGTATCGGTCACGCCAGCGACCTGTGATATCAAAATTCTCAAGTGCAAACCCCAGCGGATCGATTTTCGTGTGACATCCAGCACACGATGGATTCTTGCGATGCGCTGCGAACTGTTCTCGAATGGTTAATTCCTTAGCGCCCGAATCTTCATCCAAGGGAGGGATATCGTTGGGAGGTGGTGGCGGGGGATCATTGAAGATGACTTCGATGATCCAAACTCCCCGAGCAACTGGGTGCGTGCGCTGCGGCCCAGAGGTCATGCTCAACATGGCGGCATTGGTGATGATCCCACCATAACGAGGATCCTCCGTGGCAACTCTCCGAAATTCACGGGATCGAAGCTGGTTCTTCAATCCCTCCTCGAACGTTCGCTCGGCTTCCATGGCAACCTTGCTCGAGTCGAGATTTCCCGGAACTGCATCCAGTTCCGATTTCGCTCGCTGGATCTCTGCAATCAGTCTCTGTTGTTGCAATCGCTGATCGGGGGTAAGCGACGCAGTGATTTCTTTTTCGATCATGTGCTCTGGATTACCATCGGCCAACATTTCTATCTCCGAAATCGAAAGTGCCCGATCGTAGAGCCGTGCTTGATCAATCGCAACAGACAAGAATTTATTGCCACCCGGTGGTAGATGCCGCAGTCCAAAGAGGACCGATGACTCATCGTGAGGAAAAGCAACTTCCCCTTTTCGATACGGCTTGCCGTAGGGTTTGCCATTACGATAAAGTGCCGTCGTGCCGTCTTGGGCATAAACCATCACTAGATGCACTAGCTCGCCAGTAGCGGTCTCTTCAAAAGACTCAGGGAAATCTTCCGTACGACTGAATCCGTTGCTCCCTGAGATCCAATGTCGATTTTTTCTTTCGCCGATCACAATCGTGTCGAATAAATCCCCTGGTCCTTGAATGCCCATCAAACCTCCACCACGCTGGTCGAGGTCCTTGAGGCGAAACCAAACCTCAAGTGTCTTTGCTTTTAAGCTGATCGGCAGTCGATCACTTTGGAGATACGATTGATTTAGGATCACGGAACCGTCCTGCAGCACGACTGAACCGTGAGCCTTCAAGTTCAACCCACGCACGGAATCCGACAAATCGTGATCAAAATCCCACGCGGCGAAAGCTTTAAAATCCGCACGGGAGTCAGCTTTTTCTTCCTCGCGTTGCTTCTCCAACAGGCGCGCTCGAACAGGCTCAATGAGTTCATTCAACTCTGCTTGAGATGCAACAATCTCCGATTTAAGTCTCACCCGCTCCTGGTCGCTATTTTGATTGTGGATACGGATCCGCTCGGCATCGACGGCAGGCGGCTTCAATGGATCGCTGTACCAAGTCTTCAAAAAGTCGCTTTGGTAAGAAAAGGTTGGGGCTATCAAGTCCGACAGGGGACGATCCTCCACAAACACCGTATCGAATAGCAACAGAGGTTCGAGCACCATCTGCACACTCGCCGGACGCTCCCGATCTAGGCTGAAGTACTTATTAATCCTAGGGTCAGGGGTGGCTGCCATCAGGTTCTCCAACTGCATCCACTGGGTCGGGAACGAGTCCAAGAACCGTTCGATTTTTGGATCTTTCAACATCCGCACTACGGTTCGATTCAGCACTGCTGGATCGCTCAACGTGCCGTCCTCTGCCAATTCCAGCAGCTCGGTATCCGGACCGCTGCTCCACAGGAAAAAGGATAATTGCGATGCCAGAACATGAGGATCAAAAGCACTATCGCTCGCTGGTAATCGATACAAAAACAATGGCGACGACAAAACGGCCGAAGCGACTTTCTTCATGCTGTCCGTGAATGGAACGCCTTGATCCATCTGGCTCTCGGCGTACGATGTGTATCGACTCAGAACATCCTCGTCGACGGAACCGCGAAACGCCCTCTTTAAGAATTTCTCCAACCGCCCGCGAACCTCGAAGTGCCGATCAACTCCTTGCAGTGGCTCTTGGAAAAATTCTCTCCAGACCCCCACGGTCTTCTCATTAAAATCGGGACTCTCAACGATAGATACACTCAACCTGAGAAAAGAATCGAGCAATAGAGGTGAGAGATTAAGCTGATTGGCCTGATTATCGAACCCGTGCTCGGCGCGAAGATCTTTCGGGAATGGTTTCACATCCTGCAAACCAACCAAGGGAGCCAACGAATCGGAGGCGACATGGACGACATCGGGGATTCGTCCCGAGTTCGGATCACCTAACGCCTCGCGTAGATAATCGTCATATCGCGTCATCAGCTTTTCAGGCAATGCAAATACGTCCCGATGGATCTGGAACAGATCGCGAACGACGTAGTTGTACTGGAAACGATTGAGGCGTTGAATGGGAATACGCACCGCAGGGGCTTGCTCGCTCGATTCACGCAGCATCCGTTTAAGAATGGCAACTGCATCCATACGGTCTTGCGCATTGAGACTTGGCTCACCATCGGGTGGCATCGCCCCCTCATCGATCGCTTCGAGCACTCGCTGGATCAAATCGGGATTACCGAGAAAGCGCGAAACCGCATCCATGGCTTGCAGGTTCACGTCTCCGTTGGCTTGTTGATGCCCATGGCATTTCACGCATTTATCCGCGAGCAATGGCTTCAACCTGGCATCGAAGTCCTCAGCACGGGCGTACACCATCGCGTTGGCAAAAGCAAATAAGATCAGGATTATCTGTTTCATGTTCTCTGGTTCTCGCGTGACCTATCTTCACGTTGCAACGCGTCTTGCATTTAGAGTTTGACACCCTCTGCCACGGTGAACAGTGTAAACCGTACATTGCCCGCACAGCATGGACCAATCGAATTAGCACCGCAAAAAAGGGAGCTCATTCGAGTTGAATCGCTAACAGTCCTTCCTCCCAACTCGCAGCATACAAGATGTGATGGATTGGGTCATAAACCATGGAAAAGGGGGCTGCTGAGAACGTTTGTTCATTCAAAGGCTTCCAATCCAATCCATCTCCTTCTGGCGAAAAGAAGAACGGTTCCCCTTTGTTCGTGCAAGCAGTGTAAATATTTCTTCCGTCACCGCAGATTCCCATGTACCAACTGTACACGAGACCAGATTTGATCTGCTGCCACGAGGAACCGTTGTCGACACTACGAGCTGGGTACTGATAACCGCCGGAGTAGAGCGTTCCATCCTTGGCTCGATAGAGCTGATTACCTCCATGCGTCATCGGATACGGATAGACGTTTTTCCACGATCTCCCTCCATCAGTTGTTTTAAAGAAACCACCTTCTTGCGCAGTGAACAACCACGTATTTCGATCGCCGACTTTCTTTGCTGGGTCGTAAAGGAAGAAGACCGCCATACCGTAGCCTCCCTTGAGCGTCTGCGGTGGTGCATGAACACTCCAGGATTCGCCCCCATCGATGCTTTCCAGCACGCCGCAATTCCTTCCATCCGACCAGGGAGAATGAAAGGATACTAAAATATGCTGAAAATCCGTCGGATCGACCGCAAGGGAATACAGATCGCGGGTCCCGACAGGTTTTTCGGTAATTCTCTTGAATCCTTCCGGCATCGACCAGTTTTCTCCACCGTCACGCGAAACCCAAAACCCCTGCGTTGCACCTCGCACACCATCAACACAATAGAGATGATTCGAATCGCTCGAGTCAACAGCCACGTGCAATGGCTCATCGAGCGCCCCGATCTTCTTCCACGTCCCTCCGGAATCGGTCGTTTTGAACAACCCCCCTTTCGCAACGTCGTACGCACAGATGCAAAGATAAAGTGTTGTCGGCTGCTGGGGGTCGATGGCAACCCCCTGACAAAAGACATGATCCTCGAAACTTGTGGTCACGGTGGATGGCGTCAACCGCTTCCAAACACCAGGGACGAACGTGGGAGGCTCCGCAACGACAACAAGTTCGAGCATGGTCAACAGAATTAAAACGTGTATTGCAATCCTCATCTTCTTGTTGGCTTCTCCTATTCTTGACCCACAACTTCTTTACCCACAACGGAACCGCCGAGATATGGTCTGATCGATATGGTCACGTCCGAAAGCCATGCGTAAAACGAATCGGCCCCAGTCTACCACAAGTCACAATCTTCCCAAAAACGCGATGCAAATGGTTGCCAAAATCATAGATCGCGACTTCAAAGCATAGGATAGGATCCGCATCCCAGCCTCTCCCAGCGGTACGTTTTGCTTTGTGCTTCCGTCAGAGCTGCCCAACAAAGATAACGAATCTCAAAGTACATTGGATGTGTTGCGAACCATCCTCGCATAACCATCAGCTAGCCATGGCGAGTGTGATCTTTTTCAAACGCGCTCCTCGATTTCCTCGTTCGTAGGCCCAACGCTCGAACGCACCGTGCGCGTCGCTTCCGTTCCCTTAGAAATCCAGCAGCCTGACAACAGATTACAATGCGCTAAACATCGATGGTCCCACGTCGAACTATAGCGTCTCGTGGTCCGGCGAAACGAGCAGCCAGTACTTCATGGTTGAAAGGATAACCGCGGAGGCGGCGGCTAGACCGTCGACCCCGACGTTCCGGTGAGATACAATGTTGTTCCGATCGATCAACCTATCTACCTCAACTCACAATGATTCCAAATAACGGTGATTTCATCCACGCCAGATCACCCTTGTTCCTCTAGAAAGTGCTCGACATGATTTTTCATTGGAAGCTCGCACAACTCCCCCTTGTAGCACACACACGTTCAGCACTTGGAGTGTTTTCACGGCATGCAATCACACGGCATGCTATCGCTCTGTATGCATTCGCTCTGTATGCAATCATCCTGCATCCGGGCCTTTCCATCGCACTCGGTGCAGTTCCTGTTATGGCAGCAGATGCAACGGATGTGACCTCAAAAGTTGCATCGGCGGTCAAGGAAAACAAGCTTGTCATCCAAGCGAGCAATGAAACGTTCGGCGATACAGCTCCAGGAATTCCGAAAAAACTGACGATCGAGTACCGTGTCGGCGATCAGGAACTGATGAAGGAAATTGGAGAGAACGGTCAAATCGAAATCGCTGCGACCGCTGGGCAGAAGCTGGTGATCATCAAAGCTGTGTATGGACCCGCGGATGGCTCGAAACCAGTCAACCTCGACGACCCCGCAGAAGTTCTCGATACGCTACCCGGATTTACCATCGAGCATGTTCTCAGCGCCGACGCGGCGAAAAACGGTTCCTGGATCTGTATGGCGAAAGATCCGAAAGGTCGACTGTTGCTCGGCGGTCAAGGTGGCCAGCCCATCACGCGTGTGACGCTCGATAACGGCAAAGTCGTCCAACAGGAGATCTTGAATATCCCCGTAAGCGAAACGATGGGCATGCTTTTCATCGACAATGTTCTGTACATCAGCGGTAGTGGTAACAAAGGCTTTGCGCTCTACCGTTGCAAGGACACGAAAGGGAACGACAGCTACGACGATGTTGAATTTTTGAGAGAGTGGCAAGGTGGATCTGGTGAACACGGCTCGCACGGCCTGGTCCTCGGTCCGGACAAAATGCTCTACGCGGTCTGCGGAAATTTCACTGGAGTCCCTAACGATCTCGCGACCAGTTCGCCACATCGCAGCTATGGTGACGACCTGGCGTTGCCTCGAATGGAGGATGGAAACGGTTTCGGAGCCGGTGCCAAACCACCTGGAGGCTACGTGGCGAGGATGGATTTGGATGGTAAGAACATCGAATTGTTTTCCGCAGGCGAACGAAATACCTACGACATTGGCTTTAATGCCGACGGCGAACTTTTTGGTTTTGACAGCGATATGGAATGGGACTGGGGGAACCCCTGGTACCGACCAACCCACGTCTTCCACAGCGTACGCGGCGGCGATAACGGCTTCCGCGAAGGGAGTGCAAAATGGCCAGAACATTACGCGGACGGATTGCCTCACACGACCACCATCGGGATCGGGTGTCCCACAGGTGTCGTTTTCGGTACGGATGCTAAGTTCCCAGCAAAATACCAAAAGGCATTTTACATCTGCGACTGGACCTACGGTCGCCTGATGGCGGTCCACTTGACCCCAGATGGAGCGAGCTACAAAGGTTCCTTTGAAAACTTTGTTGCCCCCAAATCGCTACGTGGAAAAGGTGGACGAGTACCTCTGAATCTCACCGATGTGGTCATCGGCAACGACGGATCGTTGTACTTCACGATCGGTGGTCGTGGTACACAAGCGAGTCTGTTCCGCGTCACCTACACCGGAAACGAACCTGCAACGCCACTGGCTTCTGCGGAGTTGCGAAATAAAGTAGGTGCTGAGGCACGAGACTTGCGCCGTAAACTAGAGGCGTTCAATGTTAAGGAAGATCCAGCGGCGATCGAGTTCGCTTGGACTCATTTGGACAGCCCCGACCGCACCATTCGCTATGCTGCCCGATTAGCCATCGAACGCAATCCGGTATCGCAGTGGCAATCCAAAGCCCTCGCTGAAAAACGCCCACAAGCTGCACTCACTGCTTTGCTGGCACTCGCCCGGTTCGGATCTCCCGATACCCAACCAGCCCTCCTCAAAGCGTTGACGTCAATCCCATCAGAAAAACTGACAGAGGAACAGGTTCTCAACAAATTACGGGTGATCGAAGTCTCCATCGCACGGCAAGGAGTACCGACAGGGATTGTTGCTACGCAATTGATCGCAGACATCGATCCGATGTATCCTGCTAAGAGCGAACCGGTCAATCGCGAACTATGCCAAATTTTGATCGCACTACAGGCTCCTGGTGTTGTTGCCAAGACGGTTTCGTTGATGCAGGCAGCGTCAACGCAAGAAGAACAGGTTGCTTATGCGGTGCACCTACGAAATGTCAAAAAAGGATGGGACGTCGGTCTTCGCAGAGCCTATCTCGAGTGGTGGAACCAAGGACGCTCCAAGGAGCATCCGGCGCAGGTCAATCAATGGTTTCAAGAAGCGGGGATAGGCTTCAATAACGGCGCGAGCTTTGCCAATTTCATGTCCCATGCACACGAAGAGGCAAAATTCACGATGTCGCCTGACGAGATCCTCGCGCTTAGCGATGTACTGACGGCCTACGATGCTCTGCACTCTGGCAAGCAAAAGCCCAAACCAGGTCCCCCACGCAATTTGGTCAAGGAATGGTCGACTGCCGATTTACAACCCTTGTTGGATCAAGTGAGCAAAGGCCGGAATTTTTCTCGCGGAAAACAGATCTTCAACGATGCCCAATGCATCGCTTGTCACCGCTATGGCGATCAAGGAGGGGCGATTGGGCCTGATTTGACGGCCGTCTCAACCCGATTCAAACGCCAGGACATTCTGGAGGCATCCACCGAGCCATCAAAAGTTCTTTCGGAACAGTACATGAACACGGCCATCGAAACCGACGACGGTCGGATTTTTTCCGGTCGCATTACGGAAGAGACTGAGGACCATCTCGTCCTTCGCCCAAATCCGTTAGAGGAAGAGACGGTCAAGATCCAAAAGTCGGAGATTGAGTCACGAAAACTTTCAAAGGTTTCGCCGATGCCAGCAGGTTTGCTAAACACATTCACCCAAGACGAAATCCTGGATCTACTTGCGTACATGGAATCGTTTGGCGATTCCAAGCATCCTAATTTCAAGAACTAGTCCGTCGATGCGATTCTTACCGCAGCTGCACAACGAAAACATTCAACTCACGCTTGGAACCATTACGTGTTTAGGACTTCAGTAACGTCAATAGGCTTAGCCGTCTTCATGTTGGTTCTTTGCCTTCGCGGTGTATTGGCTCAAGAGAAAGGTATCTTCGACTACCAGCAACAAATTGACGCTGGCAAAGACGTCAAGAAAATCGTATTCATCGCAGACGCCGGGACCCACGGCGGCCGAGGCAATCACGAGTTCATGGCGGGCTCAATCCTGTTGGCCAAGCAATTGAATGCGGCGTATCCAAACGTCCATGCGGTGGTTTATTCCACGAACAACTGGCCCAAAAAATTAACTCACGCCGATGCGATTGCGGTGAGCTTGAACCATGGGCAACGCGCCGCAACTGACAGCGAGATTGCCGCCGCTGTACGAAGAGGAGCCGGCTTCATGGCGATGCATTTTGGCGTCGAGGTGAACAAGGGTGAAGCAGGTGACAACTACTTGCGCTGGATGGGTGGGTACTTCGAAACGGAATGGTCGGTCAATCCGTGGTGGCAACCGGATTTCAAGGAAATCCCAGAACATCCGACGACGCGCGGTGTAAAACCCTTCAGCGTCCGCGACGAATGGTATTATCACATGCGGTTTGTGAATGACATGGATGAAGTAACACCGATTCTTTCCGCAGTTCCACCCATCAGTACCGTTTCTGAAAAAACCAGCGAGCGGGGAGGAAACCCAGCGGTCTTCAAAGAAGTTTCCGATGCCAAAATCCAACATATGGCATGGGCATATCAACGGCAAGACAAAGGGCGGGGCTTTGGCTTCACCGGATTGCATCTGCACGAAAACTTGGGCAACGACAATTTCAGACAGATCCTACTCAACGGCGTCGCATGGATAGCCAACCTAGAAATCCCACAAAAAGGCGTTGCAGGTGACAACGTCGATAAAGAACAACTCGAGAAACTCATCGACGAAGCCCAGGCAGCTCTGAAGGCTGGCAAGTAACGATGACGTGCCATCCTCACAGCCCCTGGAACAGCTCCTGCAAAGGCCAATTGCCATGATCCGCGTATCCCTAATCATTGCGTTCTTTTTTCCGCTTCTATGCGTTTGCGATATCGCAAACGCACAGAAACTGACATCGAACCTTCCTTACATAGAGAACGGGCATGCACGGCACGTGCTCGACATCTACACACCTACTTCACCCACCGACGTGAAATTGCCAGTGATGTTTTGGATTCACGGCGGCGGTTGGCAGACGGGTGACAAAAGTGATGTGGCACTCAAACCAAAAGTCTTGACCGAACGAGGATTCGTTATCGTCTCAACAAATTACCGACTTCTGCCGGAAGTCAGCATGGAGGAACTGATCGGCGACATCGCCAAATCAATCGGTTGGGTCCATAAGAACATTTCAAAATACGGTGGCGATCCGAATCGCATTTTCGTCGGCGGTCATTCAGCGGGTGCTCAGCTAGCAGCGCTCGTATGTATCGACGATCGTTACTTGAAAGACGAAGGAGTGTCGTTCAACGTTCTCAAAGGATGTATACCCGTCGACGGAGACACGTACGACATCCCAAAAATAATCATGACCGCTGAACATCGACAAGCGTTGTACGGCGGTGAAATGTTCACCTTTGGGCATCGACAGAAATTTGGTAACGACCCAAAGAAGCATGTCGACTTTTCGGCCGTCACGCACGTCGCCAAAGGGAAAAATATACCGCCGTTCCTGATCTTGTACTTCCCCGGAAATCCAGACACTCGGGCCCAAGCAATGCGGCTTGAGAACGTTCTAAAAGCAGCGGGCATTCCCGCTTTGGCTTTTGGGAAGAGTGACAGCAACCATAGTCGCCTCAACGACGACCTCGGCAAACCGGGTGATCCGGCGACCCAAGAGTTTTTCAAATTTCTCGATCCGCTAGTTGCCGCGAATTGAGGTCTCTTCAAAATCAAACCGTCAGGTCGGTTATCTCGCCATTGCTGTCCACAAACGAACCGGTTTCGACACCCACTCGATTCAGCATCGTAACGAACAAATTGGACAATGGTACATCTTCGTTGAATTTCATGTACCTACCGTGCTGGAACCCCAACGATCGTCCACCTGCGAGAACCAGCGGGTAATTTTTGTTTTCGTGGGTGTTGCTGTTGCTGCTACCATAAAGAACAATCGTTCTGTCGAGCACCGAGGCATCCCCTTCCCGTGCCCCGGAAAGGCGATCGAGGAAGTAGGCAAGCTGCTGCGCCATAAACTGATCCCACCGGCCTAGTTCCTCCGCGCCACCTTGTTTGTTCCAGTCGTGCGCCAATGAATGCAATGTCTTCTTAAAGCCTTCCAGCTGCGGGAACTTGGCCGCCTTCGATGAACAATCCGCCATATTCGTGATCTGGTACGTCGCAATACGAGTGGAATCGGTTCGAAAGGCCAAATAAATCAAGTCGTACATGGTTCGAATAAAGTCTTTAGGAGCCTGATCGTCCGCGTTGAGCTTTAGCATCTTGCGATCTTCGTCACTCAACTCAGGCCGAGGAATATTCAACCAACGCTGAGATCTTGCAACACGTTCTTCGATTTGACGAACCGATTCCAAATACTCGTCGAGTTTGTCGCGATCTTGGTTCCCGAGTTTCCCTCGCAAGGAACGCGAGTCCTCGAGGACACGATCGAGCATTCCTGAAGTGCTTTTGAGCCGACGATGGCTCGCCACCAAATCCGCATCGCCCGCTCCAAAGAAACGGTCGAAGATCTGTTGCGGTTGGTGCATGGCTGGAATGGGGCGGCCTTGATCGTCGTAGGACAAGGTGCTCGAGCGAGTCGGTTCACCAACACCACCATCGGTCGAAAGGACCAGAGATGCGAACCGTGTTTTATCGCCGAACGCGCGTGCCGCAAGCTGGTCAATCGACACAGTGTTGCGCAAGAATTTATTGTTCAAATACGAAGCCGTCAAAAATGTGTCTGCAGTGTCATGACCACCCATGCGGCGCCCATTGGGATGGGATAGGCCACCGAGCACCGTCACATTGTCGCGATGGGGCTCAAGCGGATTGAGGACATCGGTGAATTGAAAGTCTTTTCCTTCCCCCCGAGGAAACCAACGCCACTTTCCCTCTTCGCTATCCTCGCTAGGCAATCCCACCCCGAACCCAAAGTACAACGCGCACATTCGCTTGGCCGTGTCGTGGGGCTCTGCAGCCTCGCCCATGCACTCAAGCCACGGCAACCCGAGTGAAACACCAGTACCTAGCAGAAAGGAACGTCGATCGAGATGCATCATGGGTTCTCGCTTCTTGGGACGATGGTTTCGTTGACTGGAGGGTGAGGTTGGGAACTGGGAACAGGATCTGTGGCTGCCAAAACGTTGCACGAGCTCTGCTTGGCCAAAACGCTACTCTGTCAAAAATCTACTTGGTCAAAAAGAGCTCGCTGGCGACAATGCTTTGGATGAGTCCTCGTATACGATAATCATTCGCTGCAAACTGTGTGGTCAATTGATCGATGGTAGCTTGATCGGTGAGTTCCAATCGCCTCCCCAAGGCATAAGTCGCTAGCTTGGTCACCAACGATCTGGCGAAATCCTCTTTACGTTGATTAACCAAGTAGGCTTTGAGCGATTCTACCCCATCGAGCGGAACACCATTGGGGAGATTATCGGCAGATTTTACCGGTACTGTTTCGAATTTCCCATTCACTTTACGGCGAACTTCGTCCCGCCAGAGCCCGATCGCATCATAGTTTTCCAGGGCGATCCCCCAAGGGTCGATTCCGCGATGGCAACGCGCACAGGCTTCGCGGCTGCGATGGATTTCCAATTGCTCGCGCACAGAAAGCTTTAAAAATTCGGGGTCCGCTTTTTCGAGCGGCGGCGTATCGGGTGGCGGTGGGGATGGTGGGTCGTTGAGCAATCGGTCTCGAATCCAGACCGCACGTCGGACCACATGCGAATCGGCACCGGTAGAATTCCCTAGCAGTATACCCGCTTGTCCGAGCAATCCTCCACGATGGGAACCTGCCCCCAGTTCCACACGGCGGAACGTACGTCCATAGATTCTGGAAATGCCATAATGCTTCGCCATCGGCTCATTCAACATCGCAAAGTCCGATGACAGCAGATTCAGCGCACTCAGTTCCTGATGCATCAACTCCGCAAAAAACGCATGCGTCTCGGCCCGCATCTGCTCCTTGAGCGAGTCGTCGAACTGGGGGTAAAACTCCCGATTCACCGCGACTCGGTCCATGTACTCCAGGTGTAGCCATTGATCGGTGAATTGACGAACGAAGGACATCGAACGAGGATCAGCGAGCATCCGATCGACTTCTGACGCCATCACCTTTGGGTCCATCAAGCGCCCATCTATACACAACTTTTCCAATCGCTCGTCGGGCATGGAACTCCATAAAAAGTACGACAAACGCGATGCCAATTCATGGCTTTGAATCGGCCGCTTGGAATCACCCGAAGGTTCAAAATGGTACAGGAAATCCGGTTGGATCAGGACCATAGCCAGCGTCTCGCGCATCGCCTCTTCGAGTGTCGGAAAATCTGCTCGAATCGAATCATGAAACTCCATCATGCGAGAGATTTCCAAATCGCTGACAGGCCTGCGAAATGCCCGCGCCATGAACCTTTGCAAAACCTGGAGCACATAACCTCGTTCATCCGTTTCCCTTTGACCCGACTCAAAAAGAATTCGGCGATGACTAAGAGGTGGCCACTGGTCAAAAAACGGACCGTGAAACTCAACGGATTGGACAACGATAACTGGCGAGTCTGGTTCGTCCGGATATTCTTGCTTTTTGTCGGTTAGCTCCTTAGGTAGCGGTGAGCCATCGTCGTAGCGATTGCGGACTCGCACTACCAAGCCAGGGAATTTGCCTTGACCTCGCACGGGTAAGGGAAAGTTTTCCAAACGGCCTCGAAACTCATGAGTCTGAGATCCTTCGGTGGTGATTTCCACAAGCTCGAACTCACGCATCAGGATTTCCGTATCCGGCTGATACCCCACCGAGACTTCCAGCAGAGGGAACCCTTTATCGGGCTTTAACTCGGCGTTGAGCTTGACCCGGACTACGAAATCCCCAACCTCTGGGTAATCATCTTTCATCTTGGCTAAAAATTCCTGCTGACGGCCGAGTCGTTGCGAGCGTTGGGCATTACCAAGCCAGTTATCGATCTTGCTCTCGGTGAACTCGTGATGAAAAACCTGGGGAGCAACGGCACTGACGATAACGCGATCGAGAGCGCGTCGCGCTGTATCGAGGTAGTATTCGAGCTGCATCGCCGACATGCCCAAGGCGCGGCCATCGTTCGTGAATCCATCCGCGGAAACGCTATCCGGAGGCAGATCACGGGTGTAATCCATGTCCAACCCCAGCAAATCGAGCATGGTGTTTTGGTACTCAACACGATTCAATCGGCGTAACACTGCTCGTCCGCTGGTGTCGCGAGTCGCTTCCACGGCCTCTCGGATCTTTCCCGAAATCCAACGGACCAACGTCTCATGCTCCACCTCGGTCAACTGCGGTTCCTCCTGCGGTGGCATCTCGCCCGAATGAAGCACATTGAGAACTTCATGCCATCGTTCCGCTGCCGCCCGGTCATTCACCAAATCGGTCGAGAGATTATCGACCCGCACCCCGGATTCCTGAAGGTCTGGGCCATGGCACTTGCCACAGCTCCGTTTCAAAATCGGAAGTACTTCCGATTCAAAATCCGACGCCGCAAATGCGCAGCAACTGAGCCATAGGAAAGCCATCAAGGGTGTTACAAAGACCGGAACAGCCACGTACACAGACCATTGGTTGGGAAGGCGGGAGCAAAGTTAACCTTGCTGGGAGGGGGGCTCGATTTAAGAGTCCGAATGTCCGAGAATACTGTGTCCGGTGTCCAATTACAAGACATACAGGCACCAAGATTCGAAACGGCATCATCGAGCTGGCGTTCTGTTTCCGAAGTGATCTTATTCAACCTCGGGTCATCGTCGCCCAGGGCCATTGTTTCTAAGGCATCCTGAACGCCATCCATTAATTTCCACGACGATCATCGGCATCCAATTCAGGCGTTGCGATACTATCTTCAGCGAGACATTCCCGGATGCTCGTCAGATCAATCGATTGTCCTCGGACAATCCGTGCCAAGTACTCCATTCGATGCGTAATCCGCTGGACTTCAACGTCGTCACTTAGACGCTGGGCGGCTAACCTGCGATATGCCAACACCCAATAGTCAAAGGCCTCAGGTGACTGAAGGCAACCTTCTTTTTCACCCAACAAATATCCTCTATTTCCGGAAAACCAGTCTTCGCACTCCCTCGTTTCGTCCAGCAATTCCTTGAACTCCTCGCGACGCGCGAGAAATCGTACCGATTGGGCATACAGGTCTGCGATATCACGGACGGTCCACCTCTGGTCCCAAGCGTCTTGGTATATGTCTTTTACGAACGCCTTGGCCGAACGATAGCACTCCTTGGCAGTCGAATACTCCCCTTGCAATTCGCAGATATCCGCGCTGTGGTTATAACACCTCATGGCATACGCCGCGAGCAACGGCCGATCCCGATGGTGTTTGGCGAGAGTCGTCGAATCGCGAATGACCCGGTCGTAGGTATTGCAGGCTTCTTCATACCGACGCACCTGTTGAAAATAGGTCCCCATTTCATATCTCATGGCATTTTCCAAATCCGCCACATCGACATCGTCCGGTTTCGCCTTCAATAGCTCCCCGGTGATCGCAAGCCCTTGTTCGAGGAGAGCGTCAGGCGGCTGGGTTTTAAGCCCACTGTCGACTAACATTTTCAGGCTAAGACTGGCCAACCAATAGTACGAGTGGGCCATCTGAAACCGGAGTCGGGCGGAGTTGTTGGGCCGAAGCGACAGCAGACGCTCCTGGATTTCGATGACTTTCAACCGCTGCTCATACGCTTGTCGGAACTCTCCGGTGGACGAGTAGCTGATCGACGCATAATGCCGTAAAACAGATAGCGTTTGGAGGATCCTAGGGGTTTGCTCCCCTCGTTCCACTTGATTGCCGAGGAATTGGATCTCCGGCTCCAGGATTTCCAAAAGGTTCGTTGCCGTTACACGATTCCCTTCAAGAATACGGTCACCAAAGGTACTTCCCACACGAGCTATGTTTTCAAGTGCCCAATCCGAGGTCTCTCTCTCCAGTTTCCGTGAACGTTGGATAACCAACGCCGCCATGGTACTTATCCCAAACAACAAGACCATCAGACCAGCAACCAAAGGGTATTTTCTCACCGTGCGCACAAGATTCCGAAGCGGCGTCGACTTGCGTGCCGCCACCGACTCACCATTCAAAAACCTGCGCAAATCGGTCGCTAGCTCCTGCGCCGTTTGGTAACGATCCGCTGGATTTTTCCGCAGACACTTCATTGTGATCGCTTCGAGGTCTCGAGGAACACTCGGCCTGTGGATCCATGGCGACGGCACCTCAGCATGGATGACCATCGATTGCACCACACGATCCTGAGCGTTATCGAATGGGACGACTCCCGCCAACAGTTCGTAGAGGACAACTCCTAATGAATAGATATCAGAAGTGGTACCGATGGAACGAATATCCCCGCGGGCTTGTTCGGGGGACATATAACGCACCGTCCCGATCACCAATCCATCGTGCGTGTGGTCGCGCCCGAGGATCGGTTCCAATCGCTTCGACAGACCGAAATCCGTGACGACCGGCCGGACTCCCAAACCCTCCGTATCCTTCGAAGCACCCTTCACCAACAAAATATTGCTCGGCTTAATATCTCGATGGAGAGTCAGACGCGAATGCGCGTACTGGATCGCTTCGGCAACCTGCGCCACCATGCTGGCCGCTTCGCGCATTGACAGCAACTGGTTCCTCGCTTTCAGCCATTTGGTCAGCGGCCCCGAATCCGCAAGCTCCGAGGTGATGAAGGGAAGGCCCTCCAATTTTCCGGTATCGTAAATACGGATGATGCCCGGATGGGAAAGTCGGGCTGTCGTTTGAGCCTCACCAAAAAAACGGTTCCGGGTGTCCGCCGAATCCGACTTGGAAGGACGCAGAAACTTCAGCGCCACGGGCATCTGAAACTTCGTGTCGAGCGCAGAAAAGATAATGCCGTAAGCACCTGTCCCAATCAACTTCGGATTGGTAAAGCGTTGCGCGATCGACGTCGTCTCCGGCACAACGGTCCTTTGCGTATCTTCGATGAACCCTTCTTGATCGCCACCCGTCCAGTCAGGAGGGCTTGTCGAAGATGCATTCACACCAAAGCTTGTGATCTCGATGAGCGATGTCTGCTGCAATAGCTTGGTGCAAAACTCAATATCTCGCTTGGAATCCAACCCTCGGTCCAGCACATTCCAGTCGGAATGGTCCATCCACTCACAGATGCGTTGGATCTCGTCCACGTTGGCGTTCGAGGAACTACTCATTTCGTTCGATTTCCTTTCGAATCGCGAGGACACAGCGATTGACTAACATTCGCACGGCATCAGGGGTGCGCCCGACACGATTGCCGATTTCCTCATACGTCATCTCCTTCCGGAATCGCCAGCGCAAAACCTTGCGCAATTCTTTCGGTAGTCGCTTAAATGCATGGATAGCCTTATGGGCAAACTCGTCGCTGATCAACTTGTCCAAGGGAGATTCCGCTCGGGGATCCACAACGGATTGTATGATCGCTTCATGCTGGACATCGATTTGCTCACGACGGATATCGCGTTTCCGAGTTCTGAGGAAATGCTGCCGAACATCGGCCACGCGACGAGCTAATACGCGGCGCAAATACCCTTTCCACTCGCTTCGGTTTTGCAGGTTATGATTCTTGAAGCCACTCGAAATACCATCGAGGGTATCTTGAACAATATCCGACGCATCCACTTTCGCCGCGAGCATCTTCCCCAACATCCCCTCCGCGATCTCACGCAGGAGCGGGCGATACCACTCGATCAATTTTTCAAGCGCATCGGAGTCCCGGTTCCAAAGCATGTCCGTAACAGGCTTGGAACTCCCGACCGAATGGTTCGCAGAAGTGCTGGAAGAAATATTGGCGTTGGACATTTATTTCCTGCACATGTGGTACCGATGCAAGTATCGAAAAGCACCCGCTGATATCCTAACCGATCGCGACGCGTAAATCACGGGACCTTTTGCACAGATCAAAATATTCGTTGCTCGACACGGTCTCCGCGTCGGTGTGTTCCGCACCCATGTGGGTAACGGTAGGTACGGTAACTGTAACGATCCCGAACCCATACCTAGCCCGTTCCTCCCCAAAGTAAACAATCCGCGCAAAGCTTGAGCTTTCTCACAATGCCAGTTGCTTTCGACATGTTTAAGGGCTACATTCGAACGCTCCCACCCCATCAGGACAATCGCATGCGGCCCTACCTGTATTTTCGGCTGTCGGCGTTTTGGCTCCCACTTTGCCTGTTCAGTTGCCTGTTCAGCCAAACGCCAGCACAAGACACCCAGCAAACATCAAGCCAAGCTGTCATCGCAAGCAACGGCAGCGAAACCACGCAGATTCCCGCCAGCGACTATGTTCCTGCCAGCGACTATGTTCCTCCCAGCGACCCTGCAGAAGGAATCGCATTCTTTGAACAGCAGATACGCCCCTTGCTCGCAGAACACTGCTACGAATGCCACTCGGCAAGCTCAAAACCTCTGCAAGGCGGCCTTCGGCTAGACACCCCTGGCCACATTCGCACCGGAGGAGACAGCGGACCGGCTTTGGTTTCCTCAAAGCCCGATGAAAGCATGCTCATCCAAGTGGTCCGTTACAAAGACCCAAACTCTGCAATGCCACCGAAAGGAAAATTGCCGGATGCTTTCATCGCCAAGCTCGAGCAGTGGATACAACGCGGCGCCCCCATGCCCAGCGAATCTCAAACTGCAGCCGTCCAGGCGTACGAGACTGTCGCCTCGAAGTCCGACAGGCTGATGGAACCCACGGCAGCAAAATTGTCTATGAGTCTGACATGCGAGATGCCTCGCTCGAGATCCGAGGCAACCCGAATAAGTTGGGTCCGCCAGTTCCGCGACGCTTCGTATCTGTCCTGGCACGCTCGGAAGGAGCGACCAAGGCATGGGACTCCGGGAGCGGCCGGTTGGATTTGGCTCTTTCGATCACTTCGGATTCCAAAGACCTCGTCGCTCGCGTCATCGTCAATCGTGTTTGGAGGCATCACTTCGGTCGTGGATTGGTCGAGACACCAAGCGACTTCGGGCGACAAGGCGAACGGCCAACCCACCCCGAACTTTTGGACGATCTAGCGTATCGCTTCATGGAGCACGACTGGTCACTAAAGTGGCTTCATCGGGAAATCCTTTTATCGGCAACGTATCAACAAGCCCGCGGCGGTATGGCGTATGGTGCAACAGACGATTTCGGTTTCCGGGCGATGCAAGACAAAGTTCATATCCATGATTTGCACGCAACCATTCTGCACCTAATGGGTTTGGATCACACCAAACTGACCTACCGACACGGCGGTCGCGATTATCGTTTGACCGATATAGCCGGCAATGTTGTTAAACCTATCCTTGCATGATTTCAATCGGTGACACTAGGAATGGCTTCACCCAGTCGCCGCAGTGATAACCACGATTTTTCATGACGAGATCCAAGGCAGTTCGTGCAGGAAATCTTGCAGAAGCCGCAACAAGCCGGTTAGGATCTTCAGCAAGATCCACGACAAGCTAGCAGCATGTTGAAAAACCGAAGCGGAACGGCGCGAGCCGTCCGGTAAGTTTCGTTGGTTTAGGAGAAACCGGGTAGCTCGCGCTAAACCGCTTCAATTTCGATCGTTGTTCAACGGGCTTTTAGGTGGGGAATTCGCGAAGTCCCATTGCAAGTTAGGTGGAACTCTTAAGAGCATCCACGATAGGCTGATTGAGTTTACTGAAAGGTACCGCTAATCGATGGACGTTCAACCTTTGCCTCAATCGGTTCCTTCCGATCAATCGCATGCGGTCCAGCCTCAGGAGATGGATCGTGGGTTAGGCTTGGTCCAAGCCACTGGATTGAATATCGCCAACATGGTTGGCATCGGTCCTTTCATTACGATCCCAAGCTTCATCGCTGCTATGTCAGGCCCGCAAGCGATGATTGCGTGGGTATTAGCTGCGATCTTAGTCCTTTGCGATGGATTGATCTGGAGTGAACTCGGAGCCGCCATCCCCGGCAGCGGTGGAACGTACCATTTCCTAAAACGAATCTACAGCGTTTATCCTTGGGGGAGAGTCCTGCCCTTTCTTTTCATCTGGCAATTCATGGTCAGCGGCGCGATGGAGATGGCATCCGGCTACATCGGAGCTCTCAGTTACCTGGAGTACGCGATGCCTGGGCTGGCCAGCAACTTTGAGAACATTCCCGGTGGGACTCGCTGGATCGGTGTCATCGCCGTTTGCTTGATCACATTACTCCTATGCAGAAAGATCCATAGCATCGGTTGGATCTCGGTCGTGATGACGGCGGGAACCTTGCTCACCGTCGCTATCGTCATCGTCAGCGGTCTTTTCAATCTAGAACTCAGCAAAATCATATTTCCGCCAAACGCATTTCAACTTGATCAGAAATTCGCGACCGGCCTAGGCGCAGCCATGCTGATCGCGATCTATGACTACCTTGGTTACTACAACGTTTGCCATTTAGGTGACGAGGTCCGCGAGCCCGCGAAAACCATACCTAGGGCCGTGATGGGATCCGTAATAATCATCGCCTTGATTTACCTGACGATGAATATTTGCATCATCGCTGTAGTACCTTGGCAAATCGCTATGGAGTCCAAAAACATCGCGGCGGATTTTATGGAAACGCTTTACGGACGAAGCTGGGCGGTACTCTTTACGTGGTTAATCCTATGGACCGCGTTGGCATGCATGTTTGCAATCACTCTGGGCTATTCACGGATCCCCTATGCCGCAGCCAAGCAAGGAGACTTCTTTCCGGTGTTTGGCAAATTGCATCCTAGCGGTCGGTACCCATGGGCTTCTCTGTTTGCATTGGCGGGACTTACTTCCGTCTTCTGCTTCCTAGACTTGGGAACTGTCATCAGCGCCGCCGTGTGCGTACGAATCGTTGTCCAGTTCTTAGGGCAAATACTAGCCTTGCACATCGCACGCACCACCCGACCGGACATTCACTTTCCATTTCGAATGTGGCTTTACCCAATACCCAGCCTCATCGCAGCCGTCGGTTGGATCTTTGTCTTGGCGACCGCGGACCGACAATCCCTCCTGTGGAGCCTCGGGGTCGTGGGCTCAGGTCTGATCGTGTACATCCTCCGCAAACGCTTCGCTCCCAGTTTCGATCGCCCCATCAGCACCCTTTAAACGTTGAGCCGCTAACGTTGCAATAGCTCCCTTAATCTTCTAGAAACTGACTCCATGAGTGACTCCAGGCAGCCCGGCGATGTAGCTGCGATGACTTCTTGGTAGATACCATATCCAAAGCCATTCGCCGGCGGAATGTATCCAGGTTGCCAATCATTGGTGAGTGTTGTCACAAAGATTGGGGTCGGTGCAAACCGTTCGCGAAGCATTGTTTGAAAGACTTGATAGAGCTCGCCTGGGACAAAGACCCAGGCAGCCTCGCCCACAATCCCCAATTGGACTTCCAGGGGATACGATCTTCCAGGGACGAGGTTGTTCAAGCGGTTCCACTGCCTCGTTCGCTGCTCCACCTGCGCTCGGCAATCTCGAAGGCGTTGCTCATCTCCAGCCTCGCGCGCCTTTCCCTCCTCCGCGAGCCAATGCTCTCGCTCTGCCACCGTCTGCTCGATCGTTGGTAGATCGTGGCGGTAAGGAAGCTCTACCATCAGCGTCTCCCAATGCCATTTATTCAAAGCTCCCTTGGCATCCTCGGGTATCGATTCGTGGCGCCAAGTGCCGATCGCAGTCCCCGAAATCACCGGGCCTGCATACCGATATTCCGTACCCGGAGGTGGCATGGCTGCTAGTGCCGAAAGCGCCGCGTAGCCGACTTGCCGACCATTCCGATCGGCGACTGCCGTATCGCCGACAAATCCCTCTCGCGGACCCAGGTCCCCGGACGCTCCTTGCAAAAACAAACAAGGGCCCCCCTCCTCTCGCTGGATAACCTCGCGCATAGCTCCAATCCAATCAGGACTGATCAAGGTATTGTCCCAGGCCAACGTGGTTGGGTGGCACGCATAATTAATTACCGTCGCGAGCGGGCTCCCTTTCGAGTCGAGGATTCGTGCCAGCATCACGGTATCGTCCGATTTACCGCTGGGATTAAAACCGCAAACGAACTGCTGGCGTTGCTCGTCCATGTAGTCACGATGCCGTGCCAAATCGCATCGCCCGCTTCCATACACGATCGACGCTGGACCAACACGCTGCTGGGCCTCCGCCGCAAGTTCCCCCATCTGCACGGCCAATCCATCGAGATACGGGCCGAGCAACTCACCCCCTGGCAATTCGCTGCGCGTTCGCGACATCCAACCTGCGCCATGGGTATGCGAGAGCGCTATCGAAATACTTTCATACTGAACGCCTGTCTTCTGATGAATCAACTTTCGAATCGCCTGCAGTTCCTGGCGATCCAGAATGCAATGATCCAGGCTCAACAGCAATTGCGGACTACCGAGGGACTCGGACACCGGCTCCATCCACAGCAGCGTCGCCTCAAGTGGCCTATGCACACCGGTCGCACGGTCATGAAGCGCTGCGCCCCACATGCGATGATAAATACCGACCGGCGGTGTGATATCGCCCCTGGCAACCGCAACCCTGCAACGAGCCTGGGGCGTTCTAACTACGTCCATCGTCATCTCCAAAAAGGGTTCCTTGCGGATTGAGAAATGCCCAGCAGACGGCGTCGATCGCCATGACGCCGGCGAAAAAGAAGAGGATCAAATTCCAATTGCCCGTAACGGCTACCAACCACCCCGCAGTCAATGGGAATAATGCGGCCCCGATATTCCCGAACATGTTCATGGTGCTAAAAACCGTCGCGACATTCCGTCCACCGTAACTGATCGCCACCGTATACCCACTCACCCCACCAAATGTTGCACAAAACGCTCCCAAGGTAATCAATGCAATGCTTTGATTGACGTCCTGCACAAAGAACGAAAGTACGATCAATACCGAACAACTTCCCATCCCCAACACGGCGATCCCTTGTCGGCTCAACCGTGAATTCCCCGTCCTCTTGAGCAACCAATCGGAGAAAAAGCCACCTGTTAGACTGCCGACGACGGCACCGATCCCCGCGACAGTTGTCAGCACACCAGAACCCAAAAGCGACACGTCGCGTGTCTTTTGTAAAAATGCTGGAAACCATGTCATGAAAAAGACCATCCCGGCCGCTCGAAAGAATTGCTGGGCACAAAGCAAAACCATCGGCACGTCGCGGAGCATTCGCGACCAGTCCACCGCATGATTCGCTCGACTTCTCGAGTTGCCACTCTCTCCGGCGTCATACGATGGAAGCTTGAACGATGGGATCACGAATAAGAAAAGCATGGTCCAAAGAATGCCTGGGATTGCATACGCAGCCAACAACAATCGCCATCGAGCAATCCCTAACGACAACTCCGCCCATGGGGAAAGCCACTCCAGAACAACAGCCGCCAGCACCGGCGCGATCGCTCCACCAATGGTCATTCCGGCGGCCAACAATCCGGTCGCACGGGCCCTTTCGGTATTCGGAAAAATTCGCCCCAGCGCTTTTGCGGCACACGGAAACGCACCGGCTTGGGCGGCTCCCATCAAACTCCATAAAACCAACAACGAATAAAAACCGGTCGCAAACGCGCTCAGAAAAGTAGCCAACGACCACGCCACCGAAAAAATGGCTAGTGCAGTTCGACTCCCCAACCGATCCGCCAACCATCCTGCCGGAATCTGCATCAACGCATATGCGAAATACCATGCAGATTGAATCGCCCCCATGCCACTCGCCAAGTCTGTAAAATCCAAGCCGTTTGCGATTTCTACCGCGGGCACACTGAGTCCGGCACGTTGGATGTACGCGATCGCCGCTGAAGCACAGAGCAGTGCAAGGACTTGATAGCGTCCCTGACGAACAGCACCCTCGTCGGACTGGTCGCTTCCGATCCG
>CAIYZV010000284.1 GCA_903930765.1 uncultured Pirellula sp. | reverse complement strand
GCTTCGGTCCGCCCTGAAATCGAAATGAGTGCAAGAGGGGCTGCCGATCTCTCGGCGAGAACCACTTCGCGATTCTCGAACCTACCCGCAGCCCAGAAATTTCCGAATGTCAACGCCAGGTATGAAAATGGCTCGGTCGTTCTTCGCGGTAGCGTCGCTACCGAAAAAGATAAGAAGATGATGGAACGACTGATGAAGCTGGAGCCGGGGGTAGATTCGGTGAGGAATGAGCTCCTTGTCCAGGGTCCAACCCTGGAGCAAATCCCGGCAATGCGGAACCAGTAAAGGCTGTTCCTACCATCGATTCTTTCGTGTTGGGTGGCTGTTTGCCTACCATTGCGAAACCAGGGAGTGCCGTTCCAACGGTAGTGGCAGGAACGGTCCTAGTCTGAATGACGCTGCCTGATTCGCCGAGTGGTACTAGTGTTTGATCCGCGGCGAGGGTGCTCGGCGTTCCTGTGGGAGCAACACTGGATGCTGGTACAACGAACTCATTGCGGCCGGACGCGTGGACGCCATTCGATAGTGTTTCGGACAACTCTCCACGGGTTGCTTGCTCGATGTATGCTGCCGCTTGTTCGGGCGAAAAATGGGGCTGCGGTTTCAGACTTCGTGCTGGTACCGGGATTGTAGTGGTTTTTGGTTGATGTTGCAGTGGTGCCACGCTTGACGAACCGGGTGTTCCCACTGCTTTCTTCGCAGACGCTTGGATCACCAATTGCTCTTCTTCAGAAGGTGGTCCAGGAAGCAGTAACGTCGCTGCATTGCCACGAATGACACGCCCTTCTTTCGTTTTGAAGGTTGGGATTAGCATGATCTTCTTCTTGTAACCAGGCGCAGCATCCCACGGAATCCAGATGCTGTAGGACGCACCCAACTGGCTTTCGGAGAAGTGCGTGGTGAATTGCTCGGGGGTGAATCGAAACCTCTTGTCGGCCGATTCGATGCTCATTCCATCGTGGCTTCGATGCGTGTCGTCGAATCCATAGACGGTCAACTCACCATCGACTGGGATGGCTTGGCTACGTTCGTTGTAGAAATAGATCCGCCCCCCGAATCCTCGAGTCGGTGGTTTTCCCTCCGCGGTGAATATGTCATGCGTCCACGTTGCATTGATGCTCTGTGGGGTTTGGTACTCTTTCTTTTTGAAGAAAGACCACGACGAATCCTTCTTCTTCCCCTTGGTGTCTCCGGTCAGCGATGCGCAACCTATTGTCGGTAACGCGGCTACCAGTGCAGCCAACAGAAGAATGTTTTTATGCATCGCGTTCATGGTGATTTTTTCAACTTCAAGAGGTGACGACGAATCGTTGCCAAACTTCGAAAGGAACTCGAGGGATCGTGTTACTTCCTCGGACCTGCAGCAGGACTAACTGCGTTAGGAGTTGGTGGTAACATCGGACTCACAGGCACATAGTTCGTCTGGACCACTTGTCCGTTCCCATTCGGGACTACCGGGATGTACGACGAGTTTTGCATCGGCCGAGCTGGATTCACCACCCCACTTCCATCGCTCGATTCCAGTTGCAGGATCGATTGAGGTTGTGTGCGGCTCGAGTTGAATCCATTGGGTTCGATTCGCATCGGTGGGTTCGATTGCGAAGGGTCCTCGAGGAGCATTTGGCCCTCCATCGGCTGGATGTACGAATCCGAAGGTTGGATGTAGTTTGGTGCTCCTGGTTGGCAGTTCGGATCGTTTTCTCGGTCGACCGTTGGGGTCACGTCGGGATAGATCACTGGCGACGTCGCAGGCCCCCATAGGCCATTGCCAGCCGAGAGTCCTTGGTCGCTGTAAACATTCAGCACATCGGCTAGGCACCAACTCATCCGCGACGATTCGACTTGCTTGATCATGTCCAATTTATTGGGATCATTGAAGTTGATGACGCGTGGGGTCATGACGACGAGCAACTCCGTCCGAGCTTCGGTCTCTCGGTCGAACCGGAATAATGCTCCAGCGATGGGAATATCCGCCAGCCATGGGATACGACGAGATTGACTCACACGTTCTTTGGTAATCAAACCACCCAGGACGACTGTTTGACCGTCGTAGGCGGTGACGCGTGTTTGCGCCAAGGTCTGATTGAAGGCCGGGGTGGTGCTGGTCTGATCGCCGTTGGCAATCGTCAGAGAGTCCGCATCCGAAACGCTCGATCGACTGATCGCAACGATCATGTTGATCAACCCGTCCTGGTTGGTCCGTGGTTGGATTTGCATGGTGAGACCAGTATTGATGTACTGAACGCTCTGCGTAACTCCGCTGACCGTATTGGTTGAGTTACCGAGGATTGGAACCGACTTACCGACGTTGACGACCGAGATGTTGTTGTCGATGGTGGTCAAGGTCGGCCGAGCGAGTACCTGTGCGCGGTTTGCGTCTTGAAGCATTCGGAACAGAAGGCCCACTGACTCGCTACTTGCCGCAAGTACCAAACCACCGTAACCAAGATCGCCCGATGTTCGACCTAAGGAAAATCCGCTACTTCCTTGACCTGCAACATTGGCGTTTCGACGGACGGGTGATGTTGTCGTGAGTGGCGACAAAATATTGAATACGGGGCTTCCGAGCGTACCCCCGGTCGCACTGTTGCGGTCGAATAGCAAGGAGTCTTGCAAGCCGAGTTCAGTTCCCATTTCGAATTGGTCGGTGAGGGCGACTTCGGCGATGAGCATTTCGACGAAGATCATCGGTTGCTGACGATCAAGCCGTTCGATCACTTCGCGGATCTGCTTCATGTATCGCGGTGTTGCACTGACGATGATGCTGTTGGTCGACGACTCCGGTGAAACGAAGATCGTGAGGACTTCGCGGTCGGCTCGTTCGAACAAACTGACTTGCTGGTTCTGTTGGTTGAAACCTTGCGTGGTCAAGGTCTGTGCCAAGGTGCGTTGGCCTTGGAAGAGGTTCGTGAGCGCGACGTTGACGTCGGCCGCGTTGGCGTTCCGCAACCAAATCACCTCGGTGGTACGTTGATTCCCACCCGCTTCATCCAGCCGATAGAGCAAGGCTTCGATCACGTCGAGGTCGGAAGCGCCACCGGATGCGATGATGGTGTTGGTTCGAGTGTCCGCGGAGATTCGGAGTGGTACGAGCGAGCTTTCACCACCACCGACGAGGGCGGCCAAGTTCTGTAGGCCGAAAAGACCGGCACCTTGCTGTTGGTTGGTGTTGGTTCCCGTTGCCGGGAGCCCGAACGCTTGCTGAATGATGGTGACCAAACTGGTCGCGTCACCATTGACGACCGGATAGACCTTCATCCGTGCTTCCGCACTGGGCAATTGGTCCAATTGGTCGATGAGGGCTGCGATCAGTGGCATGCTCTTGGAAGGTGCACGGACGATCAACGTGTTGATGCTCGGATTGCTAGTGATCACGACCCCGGCCAAAATGCCGGAGTTAACCTCGGCTCCTTCGCGGGCAACGATCGACAGCCGGCTGCTCGGAGGAGTGCTTCGGCCACTTCCTGACGATTGCTGCTGCGGTTGCTGTTGTTGGAATCCGCCTTGTTGTTGGGTATTGGTCGTTCCTGTCGATGTGCCGTTGATCGCGGATTGCAAGATCGGTTGCAGGTCGGCTGCAACGGCGTTCTTGATCGGGAACACCCGGATTTCATTCTCGGCCGGTGTTGATTCGACGTCGATCTCGAGGATCAACCGAGCCACCTCAGCAATGTCACGCGGAGAGGCTTGGACAATCAACGAGTTGGTGCGGTAGTCCGCGACGACCTTGACCCTCGAACCCAACTGAGTGGGCGATGTCGTGGCCGCAGGTGCACCGCCTTGTGCTCCGGTACCAGTGTCCGAGAAGAAGTTTCGGACCAGTGTTTCAGCATCGACCGCGGATGAATTGATCAATCGGAAGACACGCAACTGGTTGTTCGGATCGAGAGGCTGATCGAGTTTGACGATCAGTTCTTTGATCCCGGTGAGCGCTTCGGGGCGACCGATCAGAAGGAGCGAGTTAGGCTGTCCCAACGCGTAGATACTGATTTGGCCTTGGCGTGGTGAGAAGACCTTGTCGTTGAGATCCTTGAGCACCGGTTCGAGAGCCACGCCGTTGACGTGCTTGAGTGGATAAACCTCGATCTCAGGTTGGGTTTCTGAGCTTTGCTTTTTGATTTGCTCGATCACTTCGAGGACGCGCTGGACGTCCCGCTTGCCACCTTTGACGATGACCAATCCCATTTCGGGGACGAACGAGATGTCGACGTCGCCGATGAGGCCGGTGTTGCTATTGAGGTTGTCCGGCGAGCCGACCGCCATGCCAGGCGCGTTTTCGTCGTCTTGCTGGCCGTTCGGGTTTTGCTGCGGATTGAACTGAGCCGTCCCAACCGCTTCGTCTTGAAGGGGTTGTTGGTAGGATGCTTTGCGGACCAAACTGAGAGCGCGTTCGATCCGCTCGGGGGTCGCAGGGTTGATCGGAACGATTTGCGTAGGCCGCTGCGGATCGATTTGGGCCAAATCCACCGCGGTGACGACTTGGGTCCAAGCCAACACGTCTTGCGGAGAGCCTTGCAAGCGGACTTCGTCGTTCCGACGGTCGATCGTCATGATCTCGCGCGGTCCCGACTCGGTGACGATATTGAGCTGTGCGAGTTCGCCATTGTTCGAGGTGGTGATCGAGAGTTTGGAACCAGCGATGCGGCTGATTCCATCCTCGAGTTCACGCCAGGTGATCTTTTGCAGTTTGTATTGGCGCGATTGGATCGTGTTGGGGATGACGCGACCGTACGGGTCGGTAGCGAGGGTACCGGTTTGCTTTTTGATGGCTTCGACGGCAACGGCGATTTGGCGCTGGGTCGCATCGGGGGCGAGGACCATCAGTCGACCACTGTTGGGCTCGGTGGTGATACGGACGCGGCGATCCGAACCGAATTGGGATTGAAGGAGAAGGGCTGCGCTGCCGACACTCTCGGTGGGGATATCATAAACTTGTAGCCGAGCATCGCTCAGACCGGCTGCCGGAGTGAAGCCGGTGCCTTGAGGGGCGGCTGGAGCCATCGCAGGCCTGGCTTGTGGATTGTTGGCCGGTGGAAGAGCCATCGGCTGCAGCGTACCTGCGGGTGCCCCAACAGCGGGAGCCGCCGACACTGGTTGTTGTTGCTGGAATTGGATTTGTTGGGCGGGGTTGGTGGGTCCCGACGCCCGTGCCGGAGCAGATGCTCGTTGCGCCGTGCCTCGACCTCCTGCTGGTCCCGTCTGGGCGAATGCGATTGGGCCCGCCATCAAGCAAGCGGCCAAGACACCGGTCGACTGAAGATGCTCCCGAAGCATCTTT
>CAIYZV010000283.1 GCA_903930765.1 uncultured Pirellula sp. | reverse complement strand
GAGCCCTCGGGGCAACACGAGAGGGTGATCATCTACACCGATGGTGCGGCCGAGCCCAATCCGGGGCCGGGTGGATACGGTGTGGTTTTGATCGCCGGTCAGCACCGTAAAGAACTGTCCGCGGGATTCTTAAAAACGACGAACAACCGGATGGAGTTGCTCGGCGTCATCGCGGCGCTCGAAGCGTTGACCAGGCCATGCCGGGCCGTTCTCTTTAGCGATTCGAAGTATGTCGTCGATTCGGTGACTCGGGGGTCGGTGCAGCGATGGCAAAAAAAGAATTGGTTTCGCGCTCCGGGTGAGCGAGCGAAAAACGTCGATCTTTGGAAGCGGTTTCTTGAGGTTGCAAAGAAGCATGACGTGGAGTTTCGATGGGTGAAAGGGCATGCTGGCATCGCGGAGAATGAACGCTGCGATGAGCTGGCGGTCGCTGCCGCTCAAGGCTATGAACTTGCACCCGACGTAGGGTATATCGAGGAGTTGAAGCTAGCGGCAGGAGCGAAAGGCCTTCTCGCTCCGGAGGATTTCTCGAAGCCCCACCCGTTGGGCTCCGTATCTTCCCCATCACCCTCGGAGGGGATCGTCAAGGGAGATCCGAATACCAAGCATGAAGCCGAAGGAGAGCCTTGCCGTAAATGTGGCACAGCCCTCGTCAAAAAAGCGACCAAACAACAAGTGCGAAAACCGGGGCAGAGCTATTACTACGAGTGGTATTTGCGCTGTCCTGGCTGCAATACCATGTACATGGTTGATGCTGCCAAGCGAATGATTCAGTAACACATCGCGAAAGTAGTAACGTTGTCGGTCTCGTTAGTTTGGATCCCAGCGAAGGATGGGAAGGTCGAGTTGATTTAAATAGCGTTGTCGGAATTTCTCGAATCGGTGGTTCGCCTCCTGTTGCGCCTGCATGGTAGAAGCACCTGATTGGAGGGCTCGGTTCAAATTCTCGTCGGACGCTAGCCCCAATCCACCCAGCAAATTTTTTAGCGACTGTATCTGTGGGTCGTCATTCAATCTTTGGATGGAATCAGCGCGACCCTGCGATGCGTTCTCGTCGATTTCGGTTTTCCAAGCAGCGGACCACGATCCGTCTGGGAGCTTCACCACAAAGGCCGACCGAACATTGACGTTGCCTGAAGGCAGGTCGGTCGTAACCTCGGTGGTACGGAAATAATGCTCTTCGGGATTATGGAGTTGCGACCGAGGGGCGTCGTACCAACGCGGGGCGGGTCCCGCGGTCAATGGATTTTGAGATCGCTCCTCGGGCGTCTTATCTTTTCGGGATGATTTCTCCCCTAGCAGTTCGCCAAGGAGTGAGCTAGTTTGTTGGGAAAGCGTCTTCTGAAGGAGCGATGCTACATCCGCTTCCTTGCCAGGCTCAATGCGGATCGACATCCCTTGGATGCCTTGGAACTCGATCGCCCGCAACCTTGAGTATTCCACCACTGCCACTCGAGCCGCCCACTCCAAATCACTTTGGGGGATCGCCTGAAAGCGGCGTCCTAAGTCAGGGGTGTCGGCGATCAAGTCAATTCCGATTCCCTGTTTTTGCAATTCCTCGCGAAGGCTCGTCACCGAAGCATTCTCGGGATCGCTCAGGTGTTTGTTCCAAGCCCATACGGCTGTGTTGAAAAAATCCAGCCGTCGAGTAGCCTCCGGCAACTGCAGGCGTTTCACGTCTCGTTTTGGCACAATCAGCAAGACCAGTTCACTTTCGGTGTGTGCTTCCGAGTCTAGCCAGTTCTGGGCACGCTCTAACTCCTGTTCGAGGAAGAAAACATGCTTCTCGTTGGCGTTCGTTTCCACCATGGGTTTCAAGCGATCACGCAGTTGCTCGTAAGCTTTGCGTTCGTCGGAAGCGATTGCCGTAGATCGTTTCGCATACTGCGGGTCCTCGGCTCGCATCCATTCCCTGCGACATGCAAAAAAGATCTCCGATGGATTGTCTCCGAGCATGAGTCCCACGAGCCTCGCGCCATCGGCCAGTTCGAGCGTATGGAAAACGGTATCCCGTTTTTGCGGCTGAGCACCCTTGGGCTGCGGAACGCCATTTGCCGATGGTGGCCGTTTCTTGGGCAGTTCGGATGGGGCTGCAGGTGGGGATTTCTGGAAGCCAAAAAGTGGCGTTCCTGGGGCTGAGAAAATGAGCCAGAGAGCTAGTGCACAACACGTGCTTAAGCGCTGAACCCCACCTCGAAAAACGGATGCGGAAAGGATGGAAAACCAATTGTCCAACCGGGAGTCGGATCGGATCCCATCTTGAAAGGCCGAGCGGGTTGAGTAACTTCGCGCGGGGAGATCAGGGGATCGCTCGATCAAAAGCTTCTGCTTGCAGGCGAGGCCATCGGACCTGGTTGGGCCGAGTATCCGGTAAATGGATAGTTTACTGGGCGAGGTGATGCCACAGTCGGCTGCTGGCGCGGATACCACGATAGAAGTCCTCCAAGCAAAATTTTTCGTTGGGGCTGTGGGCTCCGTCGTCATCGAGTCCCCATCCGATCAGCAGGACGTCGCACTTCAATGCATCGACCATTTGAGCCACGATGGGGATGGACCCTCCCTCGCGGATGAGGACTGGCTTCACGCCGAATCCTTCTTCAACCGCATGGACGGCACCTTTCATGAAACGGGAGTTCGGATTCACCACCACTCCGCGACCACCGTGCAAATCGATCACTTCGACGCGGACCCCTGGAGGAGTGTGGGAAGCGATGAACTCGCGCAGTTGTTTTCCAACGGTTTTTGGGTCTTGGTTGGGTACGAGACGGAAACTGATTTTCGCCCCTGTCCAAGAAGGAATCACCGTTTTGCTACCTTCTCCTTGGTAACCGCCGAGAAGTCCATGGACATCGAATGTTGGGCGGGCCCATCGTCGCTCGAGCGTGCTGAAGCCTTCTTCGCCGGTCAGTGCCGAAACGCCGAGTGCCTCCGCGAATTTGGCATCGGAGAACCCAAGAGAACGCCACATCTCGCGCTCGGATTCCTCCAACGAAACAACGGAGTCGTAGAAGCCGGGGAGTTGGATTCGGCCATCGGGCGTCTTGATGTCGGTCAAGATTCGAGCCAATGCTAGCCCTGGATTGGTGACCGCACCTCCAAAGGATCCGGAGTGGAGATCGGCCTTGGGGCCATGCACGCGGAGTTCAAAGTAGGCGATACCTCGCAACCCGTAGGTGATCGCCGGTTGGCCTTTGGCATACTGCGAGGAGTCGCTGATCACGATCACATCGCACGCCAGTTTCTTCGCGATTTCAGGGAGTTTAGCTTCGAGGACTTCGCTCCCCATCTCCTCTTGGCCTTCGATCAAAAACTTCACCTGCAGCGGTAGGGGCATTCCCGTCTCATGCCATGCTAGCACGCTCAAAACGTGGGTCAGCATTTGACCTTTGTCGTCGGTGGAACCTCGGGCAACGATGTTTCCATCCCGGAGGACAGGTTCGAAGGGTGGGGATTTCCATAGATCGAGAGGGTCGGCGGGTTGGACATCGTAGTGACCGTAAACGAGCACCACTGGTTTCCCGGGTACCGGCGGGGTTTCCGCATAGACCAAAGCTGGGCCATCGCCGGGGATCAGTTCCGTTTTAAGGCCGGCCGATTTTAGACGATTGGCGACCCAATGCGCGGCCGCTTCCATCTCCCCCTTTTTGGTGCTGTCTGCGGAAATACTCGGGATCCGCAGAAGCTCGAACAGTTGCTCGAGGTGACTTTGACGGTTGTTCTCAAGATAACGGTCGATGGGGGTAAAAGCGCTCATGGCGGATTGTGCAATTTGTAAGAATTATTCTTGCCAAAACAGTTCACTACGGTTCTACAATATAACGCGTTCGTTCCGGTCGTGCGGACCTGGAGGATCGGATTCGCGGTCGGGGCGGGCATGGTTACGGTTTTCGATGAGGATTTTTAAAATGGCGTCATCCAATTCTGCGGTTGCAGAACCAGAAATTCAGGAACAAGAACAAAAAGCGAAGCCCAAGCAACAGCCTCGGTACCACGTGATTCTGTGGGACGACCCCGAGCATACCTACGGTTATGTCATCGATATGATGCGCGAACTGTTTCACATGACCGAAACCGCTGGCCGCAAGTTAGCCGAAGAGGTGGACAAGACTGGCCGTGCGATCTGCTTGACGACGACGCTTGAGCATGCAGAACTCAAACGAGATCAGATCAAAGCCTACGGCGCGGATCCTGGCAGCATGAAGTCCAAAGGGAGCATGTCGGCGTCGATCGAGGCTGCTCGCTAGGCTTGAAGGAATGAGTTCCCGGTTCTTGCCGTGTCCTCAGCCGAATCGGTGCTCGACGTCCGCAGGATACTTTATTGCATTCTTGCGCATCTTCGACTGAAGCGCCGCGGCGAGATCGATGTCGAGCACACTCGCGAGGCGGAGTAGGTATGCCAACACGTCCGAGAGTTCTTCGGCGACTTCGGACCGGTTCTGGAGATTCCCGCTTTCTGGAATTACTTCGTCCGCCAATCGCTCTCGAGTCGGCCCTTCGCTCCATTGGAAGTGTTCGAGGAGTTCCGCGGCCTCGATCGCGATAGAAACGGCTAAGTTCTTCGGGGTATGGTATCGTTCCCACGATCGGTCCTGCGCAAAGGCGTCCACCCATGCTTGCATCTGTGCAACGGTTGTTGCATTCGCGGTTGCATTCGGAGTGTTATTCGTTGTCAGCACAGGTTTGTCGCTTCGCACTCAAAGGTTCTCGGGGAGTACTGGGGAGTACTGTTGGCTTAAAGGGTTGGTCCGATCGACCATGGGGTGAACTCATCTTCACCGTAGCCGAGCAATTCGCTTTTGGTCTTTTTGCCACTTGCGGTTTCAAGGATCGCATCCAGCATCCTCGCACCGGCTTGTTCGATCGATTCGTTTTCGAGGATCGTTCCCATGTTGAG
This sequence comes from uncultured Pirellula sp., assembly GCA_903930765.1. GTDB lineage: Bacteria > Planctomycetota > Planctomycetia > Pirellulales > Pirellulaceae > JBKCUI01. The sequence goes on along the minus strand of CAIYZV010000283.1, from coordinate 5,403 downwards.
GTCCATGTCGTCGTTCATGCGTTCGAACAACGATGAGTTCGTGGCAACTTTGATGCTGGGTACGGGTTTGCAACCGAAGCAGCTGCCTCGTCCGGTGGTGAACACAACAACATTTGCTCCTCCTGCGACCATTCCCGTGACGCAAACCGGATCAAAGCCGGGTGCATCCATGATGACAAGCCCTCGTTGAGAAACCTGTTCACCATACTCAATGACTGCTTGTAGGGCTGTTGAACCGCCTTTGCTCGCGGCCCCTAAAGACTTCTCAACAATGGTCGTTAATCCACCTGCTTTGTTGCCTAGCGACGGGTTGTTATCGATGTCTTCGCCATAGTGCGCCGTGTACTCTTTCCACCACTGCAATTTGTCGAGCAATTGGCGGGCTACTTTTTCCGATTGGGCTCGTTTGGTAAAGAGTTGCTCCGCACCATAAAGCTCTGTGGTTTCCGAGAGGATCGATGTTCCACCGTGGGCGACCAGCAAGTCCGACACGACACCGAGGGCGGGATTGGCTGTGATGCCCGAGTAGCCATCCGACCCACCGCATTTGGTGGCCAGAACGATCTCACTCGCGGGGACGGTGGATCGCTGCATCGCGTTGACTTGGGGGAGGAGTTCGTTCACCATCTCGACGGCTCTGCGAATCGTAGCCTTCGTTCCCCCTGTGTCCTGAATGGAGAGTACCGGAACGTCTTGGGTCGGCGACATCGAAGCGTTCGGATGCCATTTGACTCCTTGGAGAGAGACTAGCTTTTGGCTTTTCTGAAGGTGACCGAGAGTGTTCTGTTCGCACCCCAAGCCGATCAGTACGTAAGCAGCGATGTTCGGGTGTTTTGCGATACCGCCGAGGACGCGACTCAGTGTTCGATGCTTGATCCCGTCGAGCGCCATTCCGCAACCACTGTCGTGCTTGAACGCGACGACACCATCGATGTTGGGGTAGGCTTTGAGGATTTCATCATTGAAATGAGAAGCGACCGATCGCGACACGCCTGCCGAGCAATTGACGGTGGAAATGACCGCGATGTAATTCCTGGTCCCGACCCGTCCACCGGGACGCACGTAGCCTTGGAAGGTTTTCCCCGAAAGTGGTTGCGGTGGATTTGGTGTTTGGCTGGCGAGTCCCGCGTAATCGAGCGTGTGTTCGCATCGCAAGTTATGATCGTGAATGTGTTCACCCACTTCGATGTCTTGGGTTGCAATACCGATCGACCATCCATACTTGTGGATCTCATCTCCTGCAGAACGACGGACGACACACACTTTGTGCCCGGCGGCAATGTCCCGTTTGAGTTCCATTGGGCCGCTGGTGGCACCGCCGTCGATGGTTTCACCTCGTGTGAATCGGCGGAGTGCAACGATGCAGTGATCCGATGGGTGGAGGCGAATCCAAGCTTTGCTTGAGGAGGCAGAGGTCACGAAAAAATCCTTGGGTAGTGCTAATGTATAATGGAACTCGACGGAACAATCGCTCTCTTTGTCCCCGGTTGGTTCGAGATCGATTCGTTTAGAGGTTGCTAGTGCCAGTGGGTGGGGTGCCAGTGGGTGGGGTGCCAGTGGCGGGAGGATTCTCAGCATCGATCGCCAATAGGGCATTGATCATCGCTTGGTCCTCCGATGGGTCGATCGAACGTACAACGCATTCGATATGATCGGAGAGAACGTTGCACCAAATCGGCGTGGGAAGTGCTGTGAGCAGGTCGGCGAATTGCGAGGCTGTCCGATTTTTCGGTTTGATGCGGAGAATGGCGCTGTCAAGTTTTACCGATTGCCAATTTCCAGAACCGAGTCGACAAGCTGCTTTCGCGACATCGATCGTTTCAATCGACGGAGCGACTTCGAGTTGGATCGCCATTCGGCGAGCTCGATTTTCAAGGTTTTCGATCGACGTGCAGATGGTGCTGCCGATGGGTGATTGTTTCCAGCCATCGAGCGATTCGATACGCCTCAAGGTTTCGCAGAGGACTGCCAAGGTAACTCGGTCCGCTTGCATGCCGATTTGTTCGGCGAGCGCGCGGACTTTGGCGACTGCATCTGCGGTACCGAGCACGATTCCGCATTCGGGGCCGGCGAGGAGGGATTGTCCGGGGAGGATCATCAAGTCTGGCCCGTCTTGCCAACGGCGTATGATGCCACGTGCAGGGATGCCATACGGCTCCAGATCATGAATGGATGCATCGAGAGCGATTTCGATCACAGCAGATTGTTTTTCTCGGGCGACTTGGATCCCCTGTTCCTTGCAATCGTCATTCGCAGTTGGGGAGGATACGACGAGTAGGGTTCGATGGGTACCGATGGCTCGGCGATAATCCTCGATTTGGCAATCGGTGCTGCTGCCGATTTCAGTCACGGGGGTACCAGCAGCATCGATGATCCCGCGGACATGCACTCCCCCGTGCGAAACACTCGACGGAATCCGGATGCAGTGGATGCGAGGCAAAACGATTTCGTCGACAACTCCGCTTTGTTGGTATGCTTTCGCAGCTAGGAAGATAGCGGATGCAACGTTGGGGGTGACCAAGGCATCGGCGGCGCCGGTCGTCGCGAGCAGCAGCTTTTTGAGTTGAGGTTCGACCGCGGAGTCCTGGGTAAAGCTTCCGTAGACTAACGATGGCAGTGAGGAGACCTCTTTGAGCAATTGCGGAGCGGTCCATCGAGCATTGAACCACTCTCCGGTCGCGTTGATGCCAGGGAGCAAGCTTGCCCGGTCCAATTGGGACCACGGTTCGACGGTAGTTTCGACCCACCGGCCCGCTTGTCGCAAGATTTCTTGGACGTTGGCCATCGGGTTCAATTCATTGAGCCCCAGTTTCTGTGCGGCTTCTTTGATCGCGTTGGTCAGTGCCGGCTGATTCACCAACTGCGTGAACTGCTTGAGAGCTTCGCTAGGAGAGAAGCCCTTGAAGGGGCCTCGGAAGGGTGGAATGGGGGGGAACGGCATACAGATCAACCTCTTCCCGTCAGTCGCCATCGGCTGCGGAACAGCCAGGAGGTGACTGCAAGCAACACGCCGGTCGCGACAAGGGTAATTCCAAAGTAACAGAAAACCAACGGCCATGAGCCGATCTTGGCCCTGGCGGTAGAAACCCCAGACTGCACGGAGGTCATAGGAACGCTGTCCGATGCCATGATTGGGCTGGTGATTCCAAAATAGCGGAGATGTTCGACATTGCTGTCACTGGGAGCAAAGTTCCACACGAGGAAGTAGATGGCTAGTGGCAAGCAGTAGAGGACCAGGAGCGTGATGTAGCACGCCATCAGGGAGGTGCTGGTGCGTCGCACCAATGTGGAGATGAAGAGTGAAAGGACGGAATTGAACAGGGAGGCGACGATGCAGATTGCAAAAAACGCGAGCATCGCTTTCCAATTACGAGATAGCTCGGGGCTGATGCAACCGAGCACCATTGGGAACATTAGGAACGCGGTCAAGACAAAGGAGACGCGAAATCCCGAGATGAGTTTTCCCCACATGATTTGCCATGAGGATATGGTCGTCGTCAGCAGGAGATCCAATGTTTGGCGTTCCCGTTCGCCGGTGATACTCCCAGCGGTGAACACGGGCGCAGTGAGAAGATTAAATACCAACACGTAGCCAACGTAGTACGAAGCGAGATTGGGGAACCAGAAAAGGAGGATGGCCATCAGTGGGATCGCTAGGACCATGCTCAACTGGATCACCAGTCGCAGCATCAACGTCCCTTGGCTGAAGAGTTCCGCATGCATCTCCTTGTCGTAGACAGGGTTTGCAGCATCGTTCATCAGCGTTTTTCGGCGAGGGGGAGCGAACAGGTTATCGGGGAATTGGTCCCGTTGGATCACTAATCCGACAGCTTCCCTTTGTTCTTTTTCCAGATCGACGACTTCGTTTCCTTGGCTCCCGACATCGGGTGGGTAGAGCAATCTCCGAGCGGTCACCGAGAGTAGTACCGTACCGAACACCGTGCACAGGATGGGGACGGCGGTGGTGGTGAGGATCAATCTCAAGTCTCCGCGGCTGGAAAGTCCGAGCCACGCAAAGACTCCGATGAGCAAGATTGGCAATATGAAGACGTAGCTCACGACGAGCGAGGAGGAGGTACGTTTGAAATAGCTCGAGCAAAAGATACTGATCGAACCGAAAAGGAAGATGGCAAAGACGAGTCCCATGTAAGCAGCGAGGAGCTCGTAGATGGATACTCCCCCCAAGGGCAAGCAGAGCATGATGATGGGGAGCGAGCCGATGATGAGGACCACGAGGTGGGTCAGAGCGGCGATGAGTTTGCCGGAGACGATGACCCAAGGTCGCAGCGGACTGGCCAGTAGCATCTCGTAGGTCTTGCGCTCTTTCTCGCCGGTGATCGAACCTGCGGTGAAGCTTGGTGCCATCAGCGATGCAATAGCGAATTGACCCACGAAAAAGAAATCGACCAATCGTTGAGCGGAGGCCGATTCGCGGGACAAATCGATCCTGACGTCGCGCGGGTACGCAATCAGAATCACCGCAGCGAGAGCGATTTGATAGACCAACATCAGTACGAACGCGCGAGGCGCACGTAGATTGGTCAATAGTTCGCGTTGAAGGACGGGATTGTCGACGAGGAGCATGGCTCTTGTAGTTTATCCCAAATGGAATTTTTTGTTACGCGACCAGCATCCTCACCAAACCCAGGATCTCCACAAAACCCTGGGGTGATTGTCGATTACTTGGAAACCCATTCCACAGGCTGAGGCTCGATTTCGGGTGTGTAGGGAGAGCCGCAGTCTTTGCGGCCGCTGCCTTCGAGCCGACTGATGACTCGGACGGTCATGTCGTGATCGCAAGCGATTTGGCAGCTGAGGCGAACGCCTGAGACGCCGCGGGCTTCGAGGATCGCTTTTTCGGCAGCGGTGGTTTGCTCGGGTTCACCGGCGAGGAACTCGACGCGGCAGGTGGTGCATCGAGCTTTTCCGCCACACGCGTGGAGCTGGTCGGTGCCGGCTTCTTCGCGGAGGGCTGCGATCAGCCGTTTGCCTTGGGGGATGTCGAAGACGCCGATTCCGTCAACGGTTAGTTTTGGCACAATGATTTTCCTTGGGTGTCGCAGTGGTTGGTTTTGGTTGGTTTTATTGGCCACAGCCGTTCTGGCTGCAGCAACTTTGTTCCGCCTTGGGATGGCCAGTGCTGTCGCAGCCGGGCTCTTTGGAACAGGCTTGGCCGGTGATCTCGAATCCCATGTCTTGGATCATCCTATAATCTTCCGAGGGTGCTTGACCGTGGGTGGTCAAATAATCTCCGACGAAGATGCTGTTGGCGATGTAGAGCCCGAGAGGTTGCAAGGAACCGAGGTGGCGTTCGCGACCTCCGGCGATGCGAAGTTCGCTTTGGGGATTCACAAAGCGGAACATGGCGAGAGCTCGCAAGCAATCGCGTGGGGTGAGGTATTC
>CAIYZV010000282.1 GCA_903930765.1 uncultured Pirellula sp. | reverse complement strand
GTTGATGGCCAGGCGTTTGGTCGAGCGCGGGGTTCGGTTCGTGCAGACGTGGCACGGTGAGCTGCAACCTTGGGATAGTCATTCGAATATCAAGGACGAGCATCGCAAGGTAGCCAATGAGTGCGATTCGGGGTTGGCGGCGCTGATCATGGATTTGAAGCAACGCGGGATGCTCGACGAGACGTTGGTGCTGTGCTCGGGAGAGTTTGGGCGAACCCCGTCGGTTGAGATGGGACAAGACGGTTCCGGTGCCAGTCAAGGCCGCGATCACAATCATTGGGGATTCTCCCTTTGGATGGCGGGGGGTGGTGTCAAGAAAGGCACCATCTACGGGGCGACCGATGAGTTTGGCTTCCGAGCCGTGGAGAACCCGGTCTCGGTACATGATCTCCATGCGACCATTCTGCATTTGATGGGATACGATCACCAGCGGATGACGTATCGTTACGCAGGACGAGATTTCCGGTTAACCGATGTTCATGGCAGCGTCATCCAGCCTATTTTAGCCAGTTGATCCCGTAGCCAAGTGTTTGAGATGCGATTGCAAATGGGTGTTTTCTAGCGGTCGCCGGTCCAACCGTTGCGATCAACCGTAGAGTGTTTCTGCTTCGGTATGATTAATCTTTTTGCAACGGAGGCGTTCGCCTGAAATCTTTTCGCCGTTGGGGTCGATATAGACGCGACCTGTGCGGCCTGGTTTCACGCTTAAAACGTGGATGTTGAAGATAAACGCCCCGTCTGTCTTTGCTTTAAACCAATGAACATTGTCTTTCATGTCGGTAACTGTGGAGTAGGAGCCTGGGCCGAATTCGCGATCGATCGTCGGCTTGATGATCATAAACTCCTTTTCGTCCTCGAGCCGGTCGTAGTGCCGGCCGTGGAAATCCCCTTTGAGGATGAGGAATGCGGTCGCCATGTTGTCGTGACCATGAGGAACGACCGATCGATCTTTATTGAGGGCGAAGACTTGATGGCCGAACACGAGTTCGGTGGGCAGTCCTTCCACTTGCGGCAGTTTGGCTTGCAAGCTTAACTCGCCTCGTTCCTTCGGTTTGGCTTGTTGGGATAGTTTTTCAAAATCGATGAATTGAAGCATCTCGGGCAGATCGACCGTGCTCAGCAATTGTTCGACTTGTTTCTGCCATTCGATCGGATCGAGTTTCTTGCCTTTCAGATCCAGGCTCATCGCGTTGAGTTTCGCCAGCCACTGGGCAGCGATCGGTTTTATTTCGGTCGCAAACGCATCGCGGGAGAAGAGGGTGTCGAGCAAGGACCATGTGAGGAGCCCGGCTAGGGATTGCTGTTGAAATTCGCGACGAGAAAGTGAACTCATGATTGGTTGCTTTTGGGAAGAAGTGGTGAGCGGGCCAACACGCAGGGCCAAGGTTACCATGTCCATGGCGGAAACGCAAAATTCGACGGTCTGTTTTTCAGCACCATGAAAGCTATGCATCGAGCTACACGATTGCTAGTCCGGTGAATGCGGTTGCTAGTCCGGTGAATGCGGTGAGTCGAGTTATTGCTTTATTGCTGCAAAGGTGGCAAACCAGCGTGGAATCGAATCGTATTTAGGCGGTCGAGGGTGGATACTGCAGGTGGGTAGGTTGGGTCACAAAACCCGAGTTTTCCGGTGTCGAGATTAATGTCCGGAAGATCGACGAAGTGACGGTCGATTCCACTCGAGAAGTCATGATGGGATGCCTTGATTCCATCGCGCATTGCGTCTTCAAACGAACGATCGGGTTGCATGGGAAACGCGATCGACCGCCATCGCGACTGAGTTCGTGGGGTGGATCGGAATGGGTGGATGCGGTTCCAGCGGTACAACCCATGCAGCAATCGCAGCGCGTTTACGATTCGGTTGAGGTTGCTTGCAAAGAGCGTTGGTGGGAATTCAATGCCGTAGGTATTCGCGTACGCGGCCGATAACAAGGGGCTTGCGGAGGGAATCTGTTGTTGGAGGTCGCGGTACGGAACTGTTGGGAGTTGGTCGATCCAGCACGCGTCAATTCCTAGTTCTACGGCCGCATGAAGGGGTGCGTTGTCCGCATAGGAGATTGGGTGATCCGTTCCGGATAGGTTTCCTGCGTGAGCGTTGATGATCGGATGCGAATGACGGTCCAAAATGGCATGGGAGATCCAACCTAATGCGAATGCATGATCCGATGGGTTGTCGGCTCGGTGGAGCAAGGTTCTAGCCAACTGAAGAGAGCCAACGGTATGGGCTAAGTCCGCGGCAAAACTGTCCTTGGTCTGCATGTATCCAGAATCCATCGCGATGGCGCCCAATGCAAAGGAGCCGAAGTGGCGTTTCCAATCGATGGTATGCGGGTAATTGGCGGCTATTTGTTTCGCGAAGATAAGGTGCGTGAACGGGCCGGCCATTGCAAGATCCTGTCGACTCGCAGTGAGTTTACTGTTTTGTCAGCTGCTTCGTAAAAAACGGCGTAGGAGAATAGCGTATCCGATAGGGTGGCTTGAAAACATCGCAGGAAACGTAGGGGCCGCCCCATGGGATCAGGAGAAGCAATTACAATGCGGGACGCCAACCTCGGGTTGCGCAACAGGTTGGTTATCCCAGTATCTCACCAAACAGGTATCGATCGTGAAATCCTCTTTCCGTTGGGCGGTTGCAATTGCCGTTTTCTCGAGTGTAGCTCCTCTGTCCCATGGCGATGAGTTTTTCTTCAAGGATGGGGATCGGGTCGTCATGATCGGTGACAGCATCACCGAACAGCATCTCTACTCAAACTATGTTGAAATGTGGACTGTTAGCCGTTTTCCACATTGGAAGATCACGTTCCGCAACGTCGGTATTGGAGGAGATCGATCGGTGGGTGGTAACTCCCGATTTGAGCGTGATGTGCTGTTGCACAAACCCACCGCGATGACGGTCGATTTTGGGATGAATGATGGTAGTTATCGAGAGTTTTCCGAGCAGACCTTCAAGCCGTACATGGACGGGTTGCAGGGGATGGCGGAACAAGCCAAAAAGGCCAACATTCGTACCGCTTGGGTGACACCACAGCCGTTGGATAACGATGAACAAGGAACGACGGCGTTGACGGGATACAACCAGACGCTGGAAAAGTTTTCGGACGGAGTAAAGTCGATCGCCAATAAGAACAATGGTACCTTTGTCGACCAGTTCCATCCGTATTTGGCGGTGCTGGATTCAGCGCGAAACAAGGGGCCGAAATACGACCGCATCACCGCTGGGGATGCGGTTCATCCGGGACCCCCTGGCCAAGCGTTGATGGCTGCGTCGATCTTGAAGGGGATGCATTTCCCGAGTTTGGTCGCATCGGTATCGGTGGATGCAACGCAAAAGAAGGTTGTCGCCCAAGAGAACTGCACAGTCGACGGCCTCGATATCTCCGAGCAAAAGGTTCGGTTCACCAAATTGGATAAAGCCTTGCCTTTCTTTCCAGAAGACGCATCGAGTATCCTGCCATGGACGTCGATCCTTGATGAACTCAATGATTACCGCCTCCAAGTGGTTGGCTTGGCTCCTGGGAAATACAAGGTACGCATCGATGGTGTGGATGTTGTGGAATTGAGTTCCGAGTCTCTCGCAGCAGGGGTGGACATCGCTGCGGAGGTGCTCAAGACTGGTCCGATTGCTGAGCAAGCAAAGAAGGTGAAGGCTGCGGTTGAGAACAAAAATCGCTACCACCACGATCAGATTTTCCGAGGCATCGTGTTGAACAATGTTCCCGAATGGGTTTACTCCGCGATTCCCCGTGAGCAGCTCGAGGAAAAGAAAAAGGGAATTATTGCTGAGCGACTGCAGAAGGTGAGCGAACTCGATGGCGAGGTCGCGGCGGCTCTCAAGATGCAATCGCATCAGTTCGAGATAGTACCTGCATCCTAAGTATCGAGCCTGACGGAGTATCAAATGCGGACGAAGCCGTTCAATTTCTTCCAGCGAGTGTTTGTCGCCATGATCGTTTGGTCATGCGCGATTCGAGTTTTCTCGCAAGAAGAAGCCCGTCTCGAAGTTCCTCGTTTCGATTTGGAGAAATTGTCGAAACCACCGGCGTTCAGCGTTGCAACGGGGTTTAACGAGCCAGGTGTGCAGGCGATTTTTTATGATGGGATTCCGTATCGAGGCAAACCGACCAAGGTTTTCGCCTATTACGGTCTTCCCACCAAAGAGGGGCTGTCGAAAGAAGGAGAGGTGCTGTCGAACGATGGGTCGTCGGAGCCGCGTGGCAAGTGCCCCGGAGTTGTGTTGATACACGGAGGGGGTGGGACCGCATTTGCGGAATGGGTTCGCTTGTGGAATCGGCGCGGGTATGCCGCGATTGCGATGGATGTCTGTGGATGTGTGCCCGAAGGTACGTACGGGAACTGGAAACGCCATGGGGAGGGCGGGCCACCGGGATGGGACGCGAGTTTTGAGCAAATCGAGGGGCCCGACGAAGACCAATGGCAGCGGCACGCCATTTCCGCCGTAATGTTGGGGCACTCGCTTCTGGCTTCGCTGCCTGAGGTGGATTCGAACAGGATCGGTGTGACGGGAATCTCTTGGGGAGGGTATTTGACCTGCATCGCGGTTGGGGCTGATCCCCGGTTTCGGTGTGCTGTTCCCGTGTATGGCTGTGGGTTTCTTGGAGAGAACTCGGTATGGGTTCCAACTTTGGAGAGGATAGGTAAAGAGAAGGCAACCCGTTGGCTGAGTCGCTGGGATCCGGCCGTGTTCCTACCGTTGACCAAGACGCCGATGCTTTGGGTGAACGGTACCAATGATTTCGCATATCCCATGGATTCCTGGTTGCGGTCGGTGAAACTGCACTCGCCTTCGGAATTGTGCATGCGCATTCGAATGCCGCACGGGCATGGTCCTGCGGGTGAGAACCCCGAGGAGATTCATGTGTTCATGAACTCCATTCTTCGGGGGGGGGCTGCTTTGGCTAAGATTACTCAGGTCGATATGCGTGGTAAGGATTTATCGGTTCGTTTTGAAAGCAGTGAAAAGATTGTGCGAGGCGAACTATGCTTCACTCGCGATAGCGGCAAATGGCAGGATCGCAAATGGGAGTCCGTTCCCGGGGAAACGCTTCCTCAGGAGGATACCGACGGTGGATCCCATGTAGGTGGTTATATCGCGAGGGTCCCTGACGATGCGACCGTTTGGTACTTCAATCTTTTCGATACAAGGGATTGCGTTGTAAGTACGGAACATCAAACTCGCTGACGGCATTACCGTTAGGCGCGAGGCCTAGGCATGTCGGGGCTCGGGTTGGCGTCAATCCCTTGAAAAGGAAGCTTGGGCGGGATATCATCACGCCCACTCTGTGGAGCCTCAGGTTGTCGGCAAAGCCGATCAATATTGATGGTTTTAGGCGGTTAGCTCTCGGACTTCATTTTGGATTCCAACTAGGATCTCCCTATAACTAGGATCTCCAAATGAGGATTATTGAGTTGATCGAGAGATGTTGCGTCTTGGGATTGGCATTTTGCATGGGGGGTTCCTTTTTGACTCGACAAGCGTGGGTTGTGCTCGGTTCCTTGATGGTGCTGGCCTTTTGCGGGTGTGATCGGGAGAAGCCCAAAGTGGAGCCTCCTGCCACTCCGACAGTGAGCGTCAGTCGCCCGTTGGTGCGAGAAGTTGTTGAGTACGAGTACTTCACTGGGCGAACGGCGGCGCCGTTTACGGTTGAGATTCGTCCTCGCGTGACGGGGTATCTCAAGGAGATGCCGTTCAAGGAAGGGGAAGAGATCAAGAAGGGGGATTTGCTATTCCGGCTTGACGAGGAGCCGTATGCGTCGCAATTAAAAAAGGCGCAGTCGGATCTGGAGTTGAACAAGGCTCGACTGAAGTTAGCGCAGGCCGACAATGAACGAGCGAAAGGAATTGCAAAGGCCAACGCGGGAGCGATCTCCAAGCAGGATCTTGACAAGTATCAAGCTGCCGAAGAGGAAGCAGATGCAGCCGTAAAGGCATCGATCGCCAACGTCAACGTGTATCAGGTCAATTTGGACTTTACGAAAGTTGACTCACCGATCGATGGGCAAGTGGGTCGCTACAACTATACCCTTGGGAACTTGGTCAATGCCGACATGACCAACTTGACCACAGTCGTGTCGCAAGATCCCATGTATGCCTATTTCGACGTGGACGAACAAACGCTATTGAAAGTTGGTCGCCGATTGCTGGAGCAACAGGAAGCAGCGAAGCCGGCGGGAAGTTTTCCGGTGATGATGGCGTTGGGGGACGAAGATGGCTTTCCTCATGCGGGTCAAGTGAACTTTGTTAACAATATGGTAAGTTCCTCGACAGGTACCTTGACGTTGCGAGGATCGTTTGCCAATCCCGCGAACGCATCGGGAAAGAGGCTGTTGCGTCCGGGGATGTTTGTCAAAGTGCAGCTGCCAGTCAGGAAACCAAGTTCTAAGTTGTTGGTGAGTGAGCGTGCACTAGGGACCGATCAAGGTCGCAAATTCGTAATGGTGGTCGACGACCAGAATACGGTGAAGAGCGTACCGGTTACCACTGGGCCGCTCCAAGATGACGGGTTGCGCGTTGTGGAAGAGGGGTTGAAGGAAGACGATCGAGTCATCGTGAGCGGCTTGCAATTTGTGAGACCGAAAGCGGTCGTCAAGGTCGAAGAGGTTCCGATGGTTGGCTCGAAGCAATCGAAGGACCCAACTGGGTCCGCAGGTTAGGGTAACCCTCAGTGATTTCACACTTTTTCATCGATAGGCCGATCTTTGCGTCCGTCATATCGATTTTCGTTACGATTGCGGGGGCCATTGCCGTCTTTGGGCTCCCCATTTCTCAGTATCCGCCGATTGCTCCGCCGACCGTGCAAGTGTCATGCACCTATCCAGGTGCGAGTGCAAAAGTAGTCGCCGATACGATCGCTGCTCCAATCGAGCAGCAGGTCAATGGAGTCGAGGGGATGCTCTTCATGTCCTCGAACAGCGGTAATGACGGTTCTTATAATTTGATCATAACCTTCGATTTAGGGACCGATCTGAACACAGCCTTAGTGATGTTGCAGAATCGCGTGTCATTGGCGATGCCTCAGTTGCCCGACTCGGTGCAGAAGCAAGGCCTCACGATCAAGAAGAAATCTCCCAATATCTTGCTCGTGGTGAATTTCTTTAGTCCCGGAGGAAGTTTCGATAATATTGGGCTCAGCAACTATGCAACGATCAACGTCAAGGACGAATTATTCCGAGTTCCCGGCGTTGCGGATATCACTTACTTTGGGCAGCGGGATTACAGTATTCGCGCGTGGTTAGATCCTGAACGGATGATGACCAGGAATATCTCTGCCAGCGATGTCGCAGATGCGATGCAAAGTCAGAGCACCGCCGCAGTGATCGGTCAGACTGGGGTTCAGCCGAGCGGTACCGCGGACTTCGAATTGCCGTTGGATGCGCTGGGCCGGCTAGAAACGCCGGAGCAATTCGGGCAGATCATCATCAAGGCGGAGAATGACCCATCCGGTACAGATTCTCCTCGTTATGTTTATTTGAGAGATATTGCACGGGTTGAATTGGGGGCACAAAACTACAGCCAGAGCTGCACGCTCGACGGCAAGCCGTCTGTCGGATTGGCCATCTTTCAATTGCCCGGTACCAATGCGCTCGATGTTGCTAACTCGGTTCGGCAAAAGATGGAAGAGCTCAAGAAGCGATTCCCCGACGATTTGGACTATGGGATTTACTACGATACTACTCCATTTGTTGAGGAGTCGGTTCAGGATGTCGTTAAGACCCTGTTCGAAGCGATTTTTTTGGTGGCTGTGGTTGTTCTCGTGTTTTTACAGAACTGGCGAGCCGCGTTGATTCCGTTGATCGCGGTTCCGGTCGCGATCGTTGGTACCTTTGGAGTGATGTCTGCGCTGGGATATAGCCTCAACAACATTTCGCTGTTCGGATTGGTTCTAGCCATCGGGATTGTGGTGGATGACGCGATTGTCGTCGTTGAGAATGTCGAGAGGTTGTTGAAGGAAGGTTTGAATGCCCGGGATGCGGCGAGGAAAGCGATGACGGAAGTCACCGGTCCGGTGATTGCTGTGGCTTTGGTTCTATGCGCGGTGTTTCTGCCTTGTGCGTTCATCAGTGGTATCACCGGTCAGTTCTTCCGGCAGTTCGCGGTTACGATTGCTGTTTCCACGGTTTTATCAGCGATCAATTCGTTGACCCTAAGTCCAGCGTTAGCCGTATTGTTGCTGCGTCCACATCATGAGAGTCACGACCCCCTAAGTCGTTTGCTCGACCTGTTCTTTGGCTGGTTTTTCCGGTTGTTCGATTGGGGGTTCGAGATCACAGGCAAGTACTATGCTGCCGTTGTCGGTGTGTTGTTGCGACTGAGTTTCGTCGTCATTTTGGTGTATGCGATGTTGCTCGGGGTGACCGGTTGGTTGTTTAGCTTTTATCCAGTTGGATTTATTCCTCAGCAGGATCAGGGATGGTTATTGGTAGACGCACAAATACCCGATTCCGGCTCCGTGCAGCGCACGACTGATGTGATGATGCGGTTGGGAGAGATTTGCCGCAATACGCCGGGGGTCGATCACACACTGGAGATCGCTGGCCAATCGGTCATGTTGCAAAGCAATAGCTCCAATTTTGGTTCGATCTTTGTGATTCTCAAGCCGTTCAAGGAACGCAAGAAGTCTGAACTGTCGGCGAATGCGATCATGGCCAAGTTGCGGCAGGAGTTCGCAACCGAGATGCGAGATGCGAAGGTGGGCATTTATGGTGCTCCCCCAGTTCCGGGAATCGGTCGCGGAGGTGGGTTCAAGATGATGGTTGAGGACCGCGGCTCACTGGGCATGGAAGAGTTGCAACGAGCAACCGATGCGCTCGTGGAGTCGAGCGGACAGAAGCCACACATGATTGTCATGCCGAGTACGTTCCGGGCCACAACGCCGCAGCTTCGGATGGATGTCGATCGTACCAAGGCGGAGTCGTTGGGGCTAACGGTCGATCAGGTGAACAAGACGCTTCAGATTTTTGTCGGCTCGTACTATGTCAACAACTTCAATTTGTACGGAAGGTATTGGCAGGTCAACATTCAGGCGGACGGGGTGTTTCGTGATCAGAACGAGGACCTGAGCCAATTGTTCATCCGGAACAAGTATGGGGATATGGTTCCGCTTGGCTCACTGATTCGTCTGTACGACGATGGCGGCCCCGTGCTGATCACACGGTATAACTTGTACACCGCGGCCGCGATCATGGGTGGAGCAATGCCTCCGGTCAGTTCGGGCCAAGCGATCCAGTTGATGGAGGACGAGGCGAAGAGCATTTTGCCGGGATCGATGAACACGGAGTGGACCGATTTGACGTTCATGCAGATCAAGGCTGGAAACACCGCGATGTTTGTGTTCGGTGCGGCTGTTGTGTTTGTGTTCCTCGTGTTGGCAGCCCAGTACGAGAGTTGGTCGTTGCCCATGGCGGTAATTTTGGTGGTGCCGATGTGCTTGTTGTGCGCGCTCGTGGGTGTGTTCCTCAGAAAACTGCCGATGGATATTTTCGTGCAGATCGGGTTCGTCGTGCTGGTCGGCTTGGCATGCAAGAATGCCATTTTGATCATCGAGTTTGCGAAGCATCTTCATGAGTCCGGTCAAGATGCCAGGAGTGCGACCGTGGAGGCGTGTCACATGCGGCTTCGGCCGATTTTGATGACATCGTTGGCATTCATTCTCGGCGTTGTTCCGATGGTCGTCGCTTCTGGCGCCGGCGCTGAGATGCGTTGGTCGTTGGGAACGGCTGTTTTCAGTGGGATGATCGGGGTGACGTTATTCGGGATCTTTTTGACCCCAGTCTTTTTCTACATCATCGCTCGCGCAAGTGATTTTTCGCTCTTGAAGAGTAAAGCCGTTCGGCAGATTGGCTCGGCTGTTATGGGTGGAGGAGTCGGTTTGGTGGGAGGATGGTTGGCCCATTTGGCTGGATTTCAACATTTGCATTGGGCGCTCGTTGCGGGGTTTGCCTTGGGGTTGATCATCGCTGTGTTGGTAAGTAATCGCAAAAGCAAACGTATCTCTAAATCGTCGCTGGCAACAGTTGGAGAGAATCGCGAATGATTTCTCATTTCTTTATTGATCGACCGATCTTTTCGGCGGTGCTGTCGATCCTATTGACGCTGGCGGGGTTGGTTTCCATCTTCTCCCTCCCGGTCGCACAGTACCCCGAAGTGACACCCCCTACGGTGTTGGTGACGGCGTCCTACCCTGGTGCGAACGCGAAGACGGTCAACGACACGGTTGCAGCCCCGATCGAGCAGCAGGTCAGCGGCGTTGAGAACATGCTTTATATGTCTTCAAAGTGCACCAACGACGGTGCCTATCAGCTGACGATTACTTTCAAGCTCGGTACCGATTCCGATATGGCGCAGGTTTTGGTTCAAAACCGAGTGTCTCTCGCTCAACCCGTCATTCCCGATCTCGTGCAACGCCAAGGCATCAACGTCAAAAAGATGTCTCCAAGCACAATGATGATTGTCAACCTCGTCTCGGAAAATGGAGAGTATGACGATCTTTACCTGAGCAACTATGCCACGATCCAGATCAAGGACGAGATCGGACGGTTGGAAGGCGTTGCAGCCGTTACCTATCTTGGACAACGCGATTACAGCATGCGGGCATGGCTCAAGCCGGATGTCCTGGCGGCGATGAATATTGGGACTCAGGATGTCGTCGACGCGATTACGGCGCAAAACGTCCAAGTCGCAGCGGGTGCAATCGGTATGGAGCCGATAGCGCCTGGGCAGGAATTTCAGTTAACGATCAATACGCTTGGGAGATTGATCGACGTCGAGCAGTTCGGGGATATCATTGTCAAGGCAAATAGTTCGAATGCCGTCAGTACAACCTCGTCGACATCGGCCGCGGTGGTGAGGCTTCGCGATATCGCCAGGATCGAACTTGGTTCTCAGCAATACGATCAGACATGTATGCTCGATGGGAAGCCTTCGATCGCGATGTCGATTTATCAGTTGCCTGGCTCCAACGCCTTGAAGACCGCTCAGGGTGTTTATAAGAAGATGGAGGAACTCAAGAAAGGGTTTCCGGAAGGGGTCGATTACAAGATCGTTTACGATACGACACCGTTCATCAAGGAGTCCATTCTAGAGGTCTTCAAGACGCTTCGAGATGCGATCATTTTGGTGGCGATCGTAGTGCTGTTGTTCCTTCAGAATTGGAGGACGACACTGATTCCGTTGATCGCGGTTCCTGTTGCCATCATCGGAACCTTTGCGGTGATGTCCGCGTTGGGTTTTTCGCTCAACAACCTGTCCCTCTTTGGCCTGGTGCTGGCTATCGGGATCGTGGTCGACGATGCGATCGTCGTGGTGGAAAACGTGGAGCGGTGGTTGCATCATGGGTTGTCTCCACGCGATGCGGCCCGCAAGGCGATGGATGAAGTTACAGGGCCGGTGATTGCGGTGGCCCTGGTGTTGTGTTCGGTGTTCATTCCATGCGCATTCATCTCGGGAATCACCGGTCAGTTCTTCCGCCAATTCGCGATTACCATCGCTGTGTCGACAGCGTTTTCGGCCATCAATTCGCTGACGTTGTCCCCTGCGCTCGCAGCGATCTTGATGCAACCGAAGGGTGCCAAGCGGGATCCGTTGACGTGGCTGATCGATGTGACGATTGGATGGTTTTTCAAGTTATTCAATATAACTTTTGATTTCGCGACCGGTGTCTATGCGAGATTCGTCGGACTTTTGCTGCGAGGAACGTTGGTTGTTCTAGCTCTGTATCTAGGGTTGCTTTGGCTTACTTATCGTGAGTTTTCAGAGGCTCCGGTTGGTTTCATACCCAACCAAGACAAGGGGTACCTGATGTTGAGTGTGCAGTTACCCGACTCTGCTTCGGTGGGTAGAACCCGCGAGATCCTCAATCGCATCGAGGACATCGCTCGTAAGAGCGAGGGTGTTGCGCACACCGTTTCCGTTTCGGGGCAGTCGCTCCTGCTGTCGACCAATGCCTCCAACTTGGGAAGCATGTATGTCATGCTCGAGGAGTTCGGGAAACGGAAAGGGATCTCGGCAGACGACATTGCTGCGAAGATCCGAAGCGAATGCCTGGCGGAGATACGCGATGCCCAGATCAGTATCTTCGGTGCACCTCCTATCGATGGCTTAGGCACGACGGGCGGTTTCAAATTGATCGTTGAGGATCGCGGCAACATGGGGTTGGACGAGTTGCAACGCGTCACGGACAAGATTGTCGACGAAGCGAATAGCACTCCTGGGTTGCAGGGAGTTTTTGGAAGCGTGAGATCGAATACACCTTGGTTGTATCTAGACATCGATCGCGAAAAATGTCTCGCCATCGGTGTGTCGCCAGCGGAAGTCTTCCAAACCTTGCAGGTCTACCTGGGCTCCTACTATGTGAATAACTTCAATCGGTTCGGTAGGTCGTGGCAGGTCAACGTGATGGCCGATGAAAAGTATAGGGCCACTGTCTCGCAGATATTGCAGCTCAAAGTTCCAAATTTGAAAAAGGAGATGGTGCCGCTGGCAACCTTGATCCGTCTGCGTGATGAAGCGGGGCCACAGTCGCTGATGCGCTATAACATGTATTCAGCCTCGGCGGTGACCGGGAATCTGGTTCCTGGAACTAGCAGTGGTGATGCCATCGAATTGCTGGAAAAGATTGCCAAGGAGCAGCTTCCGCGGTCGATGGCATTCGACTGGACGGAATTGACTTACATGCAGCTCGCCGCGGGAAACACGGCCATGTACGTGTTTGCTCTGGCTGTGGTCTTCGTGTTTCTCGTGCTGGCAGCTCAGTACGAAAGCTGGTCGCTGCCACTGGCTGTCATTTTGGTGGTCCCAATGTGTTTGCTCTGTTCCGTGGTTGGTGTGACGATTGCCAAGATGGACGTAAACATTTTTACGCAGATCGGCCTGATTGTCCTGGTGGGCCTGGCGAGCAAAAATGCGATTCTCATCGTTGAGTTTGCGGAGCAGGAGCGGAGGTCTGGGAAATCGGTCCGGGAGGCGACGATCAGCGCCTGCCGATTGCGGCTTCGCCCGATCTTGATGACATCGTTCGCGTTTATTCTGGGAGTGGTTCCCTTGGTAATCGCCGAAGGCGCCGGTGCAGAGATGCGTAGGACGCTTGGAACCGCCGTGTTCAGCGGGATGCTCGGTGTCACGTTCTTCGGGATATTGCTAACACCGGTGTTCTATTATGCGATTCGGTGGTTCGGTAAGGACCAGAAACCGTCGGAACCTAGCAATAATCATTAGGGAACCATGATGTGGGTAGTACAACCCTCGGAGCATGGTATGCATGGGAGAGGTTTGTAGTCATAGCACGTGGTTCCGGACGGACAAGATACGCATGGAGTCGGCGGGTCAGCTTTCTTGCAGTAGTGACTGCAGGTGCCCGTCGAAGGGCATGGTTCGGCCGGGCACGGTTTGCTGCAATAGGGCGTCGATGGGCAGCACTTCGGTTGCGATGTGTTTGAGCGAACGCAATGACTTTGCGATCGAGTGCCAAATGGTCTCTGGAAGGGATTCAAGGATCCACAGCCCGAGGTGCATAGCACGACGAACACCGCCAGTGAAATGGGAAGTCGACGCTTGAGTAGCCCGACCGTAAAATCAGTTGTCACGGTGCGGTTACTCGTTATTTAGGGATGGCAGCGGAACCAGGTCGGTCAATTCTTTATCCGATGGTGATTCCGCAGAGGTTGCTGGTTCCGACGCTGGCGGTAGGCCTATGTTCGACACGGGCATGATCGGGGCGGGTTGGGAGAGGCGGATTTCCCACCCTCCACCGAGAGCTCGGTAGAGATTCACCAGGCCTAGTGTCGTATTTCCTTGGGCTTGTGCGAGAAGGGTTTGTTGGGCGACTAAGTTCTGTTCGATGAGCGAAACGCGATTGAAGTCGACCAGACCACCTTTGTACTGCACCATGGCGATTTGAGCGGATTTCTCCATCGCCTTGACACTCTCTTCGAGTTTCTTCGCTTGCTCTTGGGATTTAAGGAACTCAACGATCGCGTTTTCGGCTTCGAGTCCCGCTTGCAAAACGGTTTGCTGGTAGTTGGCGACTTGGGCTTCGAAGGTGGCTTCGACGCGTTCGATGTTGCTGAGCAGACGACCATAGTTCAGCACATTCCAGCGGAATCCTGGTCCGACAGCACCGGCGAATGCATCTCCGGAGAACGTCTGGGAGAATTGACGTGCGCTATAACCCAGATTCCCTGTCACCGAAATTGCGGGGTACAGATCGGCTTCTGCCATCCCGATGCGGGCGGATTCCATAGCGGTCTTGCGTTCTTGGCGGCGAACGTCGGGGCGATTTCGGAGCAAGTCTGCTGGGATACCGACAACGACTTCTGGACGTGTGGAAGGAATCGGGGCGCGACCTAGGAATGCGTCTAGATCCTGGACGGGAATACCGAGCAGGATACAGATTCGGTTCGCCAATTGCCGGCGCTGGATCTCGAGGGATGGGGTTTGCGATTCCGTTTGGGCCAAAACGCTTTTGGCCTGATCCACGTCCAACTCGGTGGCTTGGCCACCGTTGAATCGTGCTTGAGCAATCCCCAAAGTCTCCTTTTGAAGTTTGACGTTGTCGTCGATGTAGACAAGCTGCGCTTCGACGATCCTCAATTGAACGTAATTCTGTGCAACGTCTCCGATCAACGTCACGAGGGCTGCGTCGTAGTCTTCGATGGATGCATCGAGGTGCGCATCGGCTGCCTCGATCATACGGCGGTACTTGCCCCAGAAATCCAATTCCCAAGCGAGTCCGAACCCATATTGCCAGTTACCGAACGAGGAGGTTGGCAGGAAAGCGCTCGAAGCGTTAGCTCCGCTGAACTTCTGTTGGGTGTATCCACCGTCGAGGTACTGTTGTTGTGGAAAGAATCGGCCTTGTGCGATCCCCAATTCCGCGCGGGCCTGCAGCACGCGAAACGCAGCATCGCGGATCGATAGGTTCTGCTGGTACGCATTTTGAACCAATTGATCGAGGACCGGATCATTCAAATTGGTCCACCAAGAGGCTAACTCTGCAGACTGGGAGATCAGACGAGAATCCGCTGCGTCTACCCACGTGTTTGCAACGGGTTCGGTAGGACGCTGATAATTCGGACCAACCTTGAACCCGTTTTGTTTCCACTCTCGAGGTGTTCGACAGCCAGGAAGCATGCAAAATACGATTGCGGCGATGAGCAAGCCAACGCGGGTCATGTCAGGAATGCTCGAGGTTTTTATCGTTGAAGCCGAAGGAAAGTGGGCTTGTTGTAGTATGTTTTTCATGGACGAGCCCCAGTCCCCTTAATCCTTGGTCGCTTTAGTGATCGGTCTACAATTCGCGTCTTGCGACGTGGCATGTGGATATCCTGAACCTGTTTGGACTTTGCATGCTGTGTGCGCGCACGCGGACCGCTCAGGGTCTGCGCACCGGACCAAGTTATCGTCGATCAATACGGTCGGGCTTTAACGCTTTTAATGCTTGCAATGATTGTGTCGAAAGCGGTGCCCAAGGGTTTAGTATCGAAAATCCAGGGAATTGTGCAGGAAACGCGATCCCGCGATGAGGTTTGCGATGTGGTAAATTGGTGGTTTGCAGTGAATAATTCTCGAGTGTCGATTCCGAAGTCATCCCGGAGATGAGTGCGGTCGAGAGGAACAAGGAACCAGAATGGTCCATCGAGGAAATCAGAAGATGGCAGACCGGCGGGGTTGCGTGGGTTTTCGTCGGATGTCGCGACGGCGTTCCTTGCAGGTTGGGATTTGCGGTGCGTTGGGGGTGTCGTTAGCAGACATTTTGCGAATCGAGGGGCGTGCCGATGATCAAGCTTTTTCATCGACCCAGTCAAAGGCCCGTTTGAACGCCAAGGCATTGAGTGTGATTCAATTGCATCTCGGTGGTGGGTGGCCTCAG
>CAIYZV010000281.1 GCA_903930765.1 uncultured Pirellula sp. | reverse complement strand
CTTCTCGTCGTCGGTGATCGTTGCCGATAGAAACACATCGCTGTCCGATGAACTACCATCGGACGAGGGCTGTTCCCCAAGTTAGTCCCGCGCCAAAGCCGCACATCATGACCAGATCTCCTCGTTGGAGTCGACCCGCTCGGTTGGCTTCGTCGAGTACCAGTGGGATGCTGGCTGCCGAGGTATTTCCGAAACGATCCAGATTGACCAGCACACGGTCGGGCGCAATGCCGAAATCGCTCAAAGCAGCGTCGATGATTCGGACGTTGGCCTGATGCAGCAAAAATAAGTCGACGTCTTCGATCGAGTGCCCGGTGGATGCAAGCACATCGCGGCAACTCTCCGCAACGCAACGCACGGCCCACTTAAAGACCGATCGGCCATCCATCTGCATATACTGCCTGCCGTGATCGAGCCGTTCGCGGGTTATCGGTTCGCGAGATCCACCCCCAGGGACACAGAGTGCTTCCGGGGAGCCTTCGGAGCCGAGTGTGAAGCCGAGGATTCCAGGACGCATTCCCCCCTTCTCAGCTTTTTGGTTTCCGGAATCGATGGAGGAGGTGATTGCAACCGATTCTTCCTCGCGGGTGCTGCTTTGAAGGAGGACTGCGCCCGCACCATCCCCGAAAAGGGGATACGTTTTGAAGTCCTTTGGATTGACTGTTCGGCTCATCACTTCGCTGCCGACGATGAGAACATTCCTTGCCATACCACTGCTGACAAACTGAGCCCCGGTGACCAACGCGTACATGAATCCCGAGCAGGCGGCATTGACATCCATGGCAGGGGCGATGCTACCGAGTTTCTTCTGGAGGATGCACGCAGTGGACGGGGTCATGAAGTCTTGGGTAATGGTAGCTACCAAGATCAAATCGACATCGTCTCCCGATACACCCGCATTGTGCAAGCAACGGATGGCGGCTTCGTACGCCAGATCGCTGGATGCTTGATCCTCGCTGGCCCAACGCCGCTCTTTGATGCCAGTGCGTCGAAAGATCCATTCGCTGTCGCAACCCAAAAGGGCGAGATCTTCGTTGGTGACAACGCGTTCTGGGACATAGGAACCGGTGCTGACGATCGAAAAAGGGATCGCGGCCCCCACACGGCTACGACCGCTTGGGCAAAGGGAAATCTTCGGTGCCAAAGGCCGGTTGCTCACGTTGGCCATAAATCGGTGGGGTTCAAAATCCAGTAGGGTTGAAAAAGGTACCGATGTCGGTTACCCCCTCCTCATCGGTCGGGAAGACGGAGTATAGCATCGCTAAGTTGAACCGGTACGGCAACTTAGGTAGCGAAGGGAAAGAGTTGCTAATTAGGGGGTCTAATGTTTTCAACAAGATTTCAACAATTTTGACCATTTCTCCGATTTGGGGGGTGACTACGACCATAGGGGATCGTTAGATTTTTAGGGCAGTTGCGGGCTGCAATATCACACGTTGTAAGTGTGATAGGGTGCCATTGCGCCGTGGCTCGTTCCCCCCACTCCAGCCATAGAAAGTGCTGATGTTGCGATGTGCTTACTGGCCATTCAATATCGCGTGGTTCCTGAAAGTCCGATTCTAGTCGCTGCTAATCGAGAGGAGTTTTTCGACCGTCGTAGTACGTCCCCGAGCATTCAGTCTGGTAAGCCCCGAATTCTCTGCCCAGTCGATCAACGAAGCGGCGGAACATGGTTAGGGGTAAACCAACACGGGGTGTTTGTTGGTATCTGCAATCGACGGACGCTCGAGCCATTGGGCTCTAATCGTTCGCGTGGATTGCTGGTCAAAGAGCTATTGAAGGCTGTGTCGAGTCGCCATGCGGTCGACAGGGCCAACGAGGAGTTGAGTAAGTACCAGTTTGAGGCTTGCAACTTGGTGATCGCAGACCGCGACAACGCGTATGCACTCCACCATGAAACCGAAAACGAGGTGATTGAACTCAATCCTGGGTTGAACATCATCGGCGCAAGGAATTTGAATGATCCACGCGATGAACGCGTTCAGTTGGCGAATCGCCTGCTGACCCTTCAGACGTTGGATTCGCCAGTTAAGTTCCTGGCGGTCGCCAGCAAAGTTTT
>CAIYZV010000280.1 GCA_903930765.1 uncultured Pirellula sp. | reverse complement strand
TCCATACCGTACGCCGCCGCGCACACCACCCCCTGCCATCCATGCGGTGAAGGCTCCTGGGTTATGGTCGCGACCCTTTTGTTCGCCTTGCATGAAGGGCTGCCTTCCAAACTCGCTCGTGCAGATGACCAACGTCGATTCAAACAATCCTCGTTGCTTGAGATCTTCGATCAACGCCGAGGCGCCGGTATCTAAGACTCTTCCCCAGTATCCATGGTCTCGGACGATGTCCTCGTGCGAGTCCCAGTTTGGCCGGATGGCTTTCTTCGATGTGTTTTCCGCACCGCAGTAGATTTGAACGAAACGAACGCCCCGTTCCACCAATCGCCGCGCCAGCAAGCATTGCCTGCCAAAGGGTCCGATATCGGGATCGTCCAAACCGTACAGCGCATGAATGGGTTGCGATTCTCGACTTAGGTCGACTGCCTCGGGAGCGCTCAATTGCAATTTCCCTGCGAGCTCGAACGAAGCGATTCGAGCTTCGAGCAACGAGTCTCCGGGCCGCGCGCTGGCATGCTGACGATTCCACTGCTGCAGGAGCGATAACCCGTCCTCTTCGGCATCGCGGTCAACCTCCCTCGCAGGGAACAAATCGCGGATCACCTCAGTACCTCCTCCGATCTCCATGACGGTACCTTGATGGACCGCGGGCAGAAATCCCGCCCCCCAATTGATAATCCCACCAGGAGGCAACCCACGTGGATCGGGCAACACCACGAACTCTGGAAGATTGTCCGATTCGCTCCCGAGCGCGTAGGTCACCCATGAACCCATCGATGGAAAGCCGGGCTGGATGAAACCGCTATTCATCATGAACATTGCCGGACCATGCAGTGCCGATTTGCTCTGCATGGAGTTGATCAACGCCATATCATCCGCGCACTGTGACAACTTTGGAAAAAGGTCCGAGATCCACAACCCAGACTCGCCCCGCTGACGAAAGCTCCAAAAACTCTTGGCGTGCTTGCCAGCAACTCCCGCAAACGTTTGCTTACCCAGTTCGGAGTCAAAAGGGGTTCCGTGCAGTCGTTCCAACTCCGGCTTGTAGTCCCATGTGTCGACATGGCTCAACCCACCCGGGCAAAAGATCTCGATGACATGCTTGGCCCGTGCGGGATGGTGCATCCCATCACCTTTCGATGGGTTTATCGCACTGGAAAAGCCTTCCCGCTGCAGCATCGCCGCGCATGCGATTGCGCCCAATCCTGTTCCCATACGTGCAAGCCAATCGCGGCGATCGCTGTGAAGAACGGATTCCCAAGCCGTCTGACTCTTCGAGGTTTGCTCGTTCATCGACCAATTCTCAATCGACATAAACAAACTCGTTGGTGTTAAAGAGGATTCGGCACAACTGGAACAAACCCGCAGATTGGACCAATCGCGTGGCATTGGCTATCTCCGTTTGGGTCGGCTTTCGTCCAAACGCCAACCGAATCGCCCGTTCGGCTTGAGCCTCGGCCCGATCCCCAACCTCGCGTTGCAAACGCATCGCGAATCGATCACCTTGCTGAAGCACAAAGGCGTTGTTGAGGGTCGCCAAGGATTGAATGGCTGTGGTTGTCGTGTTCCTGACTGGCGTCATGGTCGCCGGGTTGGGACAGTCGAGACTGGTCAGGAATGGATGCGGGGTTGTGCGAACCACGAAACGATAAATGCTGCGACGAAATACATCGGGCGTTTCCAGGACACGGTGCTGGTACACGGGAGCGTATTCTTCTTGGTAGTCGAAATCGCGGTATCCTGGACCATGCATCGAATGGACGATCGAACCCGACACCGACAACATCGTATCGCGCAGCGACTCGGCATCCAATCGTCTTGGGTTCTGCCTCCAGACGAGCCGATTGCCAGCATCGAGAACCACTGCGGAGTGCACCGCCGTAGAACTTTCCGGCCGGACCGAACTCCGTTGGTAGGCATCCGAAAGGAGAATCATCCGGTGCATGCGTTTTACGGACCACCCACCTCGATGCAATTCGTTGGCCAACCAATCGAGCAATTCCGGATGTGATGGCAATGCACCACCAAGGCCGAAATCGCTCGGGGTTGGGACCAAACCGGTTCCAAAATGGTGATGCCACAATCGATTCACCAAGACTCGCGCTGGCAATGGATTCTCTGGGGAACATATCCAGTTGGCCAGTGCGATACGGCGCTGTGCGTCGGACGATTGGCTGCTGAGCGCTGCGAT
>CAIYZV010000279.1 GCA_903930765.1 uncultured Pirellula sp. | reverse complement strand
GACGAACCGTTTATCTGGCGAGTACGCAATAGCCCCAAGTTTCGCGGCGTTCGTTTCGATTCGGAAGTTTCCATCTTTGTCGGTCTCGCATCGAAATTCATCGCTGGATTCACCATCGATTGCTTTGACGTGCACCGTTGCACCGACGATTTGCAGCGGATCCTCTTCCCACGGAACGATCTTGCCGGTGACTTCGACCCGCTGACCTGCTTTCCAATGCAATTGGATCTCGTTGATCTCCCCGCGTCGCACGTCGATGCTTTTTTTTCCTTGCCAGTCGGTGAGGTATACACTGGCTTCAAGTTTTCCTTCAGGTGCCAGCATCTCGATGACCCCTTGATCGTTCGCATAATCACTCACGTTTCGGCCGAGCGCTCCAAATTGCGCATGACCATCCTCAAACCAAGTGAAATCGTGGCGGGATGCAATGTTGACCCAGGCGCCCGAAATTGGATTGCGATTGCTGCCTTGGGTCAAGGTAACACGGACCGGGATACCGTACGACAGGAAAAGCTCTGCAGAATTTCGCTGATGGGTCTTGGAGTCAAAGGGAGATGAGTCTACCGCGTTCGCAACCCATTTGTCGTCTTCCAAAATAACGGCGTACGTCGCGTCCGGGAGTACTTCTGCGGAAAAGTTTCCATCCGCATCGGAGAAACTGCAGACCCTATCGATGCGGTTTTTTTGCTCAGCTTGAAAGCTTCCCAGCGTGATATTAAACCCACCTGCAAATTCGCTACCGCCAACTACATGGCCGAATAATTTTGTACGTTCGACAGCACGTTTTGCAATAACTTCGAGCTTCCCTCCCCCAAGCTGGCTGGATTCTGGGATCCAACGCTTGTCCGATATCTCAGCATAGCAACGAGCATCCTGAATGTCCGGATACCAGCCGACGGTGGCGACGCCGTCTTGATTCGTTGCGAGTTTGAAGACGTCGGGTTCACCAAGGAAATTTTCCCCGGCCGGGGATGTAGCGACTCGCAACACCAGTTCGACTCCGGAGATAGGCTGCCCCATTGCGTCCTTCAAGTGGACTTCAAACGGTTGGCATCGGTACATCGAGATGACATGCGAATCGGCTCGCGGGTCGCGAACTGGCGACCGGGAGAAGAAATCGTAACCGCCGATAAATGGCTGTTGCGACCAAGCGGTGAGTTGCGTTAGTTCCTCGTCGTCAAGCAACTTCAAACACGCAAGTCCATCTGAGTTAGTCACCAATTGTAGCGTTGCACCCTTGGCGAGTTCGGCCCGGACCGTCGCATTGACAATTGGGTTCCCATCATTCTCCACACGAACCGTTACCGATCGATTTGGAAGTTGGACCGTCAGATTGAGACCGTTAACCACGAGTTCTCTGAGCTGTCGCCGAAAAATCCCTCTTGTACAACGTGCACCATCGCGGCACGTCGCACTTACAATGATGCTGTGCCAAGGGTGCTTATTGACTGGTAGCCAAACCTCGAAGCTTTTGCCATCGACTTGGAGATCGAATGATTCGAAGACCCGGTCGTTGTATTTGATTTGAATCTGGAGTTTTGCACCGTCGACGCTTCCCCCGTCACTTCGCGTGACTTCCCCTGAGAGTCGGAGTTCCAGTTCTTCACCGCGCCCACGTATCCAATCAGGAACGCCTTCTGCTGAAAGCTCCTGTGCTATCGCATTAGCAGCCGAGAATCCCGCCATAATGACGATACAAATCAAAATGGACCAAATAAGTCGTCTTGGAAAGATCACAGATTCCATGGCGTTACTCACGTTTTTAAATGTAGGCTGCACGAATAAATCTCACCACTCGAGGCGGCTTCCCCACGAATTTAATTTGTAAGTCAGCAGTTACGTAAGTTATCAGTGACCTATGGCTGGAGCAACTTTTGGATCGGGAGATAGGCCGTTTTGGCTTCACCGAACCGCTCCCTCGCTTCAAAACATCACACACCTAGTTCGAATCCTACCACCTCTGCTGCAAAATCACCTGTTTTCCCTAGGAAAACGAGGGTTTCGAGGCGACTCTGACGACTCACTGGACGACTCACCAGGTACCAAGGCAGCGCACTAGACGACGCAGCATGTGCAAGCATGCACGTGCAGGAAAGCCAAAGCAATTGGCTAAAAATGCGAAAAACCCTGGGAAAACCA
Organism: uncultured Pirellula sp.; assembly: GCA_903930765.1. Taxonomy (GTDB): domain Bacteria; phylum Planctomycetota; class Planctomycetia; order Pirellulales; family Pirellulaceae; genus JBKCUI01. The sequence goes on along the minus strand of CAIYZV010000279.1, from coordinate 75 downwards.
GGGTTTTGCAGCACGGGCTTCAAAAAGCTAACGGAGAGGACAGGAACCGATCTTTTGGGTGTTTTCTCAATGATT
>CAIYZV010000278.1 GCA_903930765.1 uncultured Pirellula sp. | reverse complement strand
GGACTACCGCAAGTTTGCATCCCATCCAGATGTTCCAAGCCTAGACCAGACCGTGTCGGCGATGCCATCCGGTGGTGCGGGTTCAGGAGGCGGTATGCTCGGGGGTGGTATGCTGGGGGGATTCGGCGGTCTCGGAAACGATGGCGAGGAAAGTGCATCGGGGGCTGCGCCTCCGGGTGCTGGTGGTGGTAGTCCCCCAGGCTATCCTGGTGGAGCGGGCGGTGCACCGCCGGGATACACCGGTGGCGGTACGGGAGGTGGTGCACCTCCTGGATATGGTGGCGGTACTGGTGGCGGTGCGCCTCCGGGGTACACCGGTGGTGGCGCGGGAGGTGGTGCACCTCCTGGATATGGCGGAACCGGCGGTGGCTTAGGTGGTCTTGGCGGATTCGGTGGCATGGGTGGCATGGGTGCTGGAAGCAGTGGGCCACCGCCGGCAGAAGCTCCCAAGGAATTGCCATCCACCAAGTACAAATTGGTTCGGTTGTACGACTTCGAAGCCAAGTCCAATCGCGTTTATCGTTATCGAGTGCGTTTGTTGATGCATGACCCGAACTTCCCAGAAGCAGCCAGCATTCAGCCTCGATCGGCTGCGTTGGATGCATCCAATGGGACGTTGAAACGCGTTCAAGAATTGCTTGACAAAGAACGCCGCGACAGGGAGGCCTTCAGGCCTTCGAAAGACAAGGATGGCAAGGAGACTGTCTTCAAACGCAATTCGTTCCGAAAGAGCGATTGGTCGGTTGCTTCCAAGCCGGTTGCGACTCGCCGAGCGACCGATGGTTACGTTTCGGAAGCCATCATTTCCTATTCGCGAGGTAAAGAGAATCGATTGTTCGAGAACAATCCACCTCGAGCCGACATCGTGGTTGCGGAATACGATCCCAAGTTAGCTTTGTTTGTACCGAGGAAGGACAAGGCCGAGCGGGGTTATGTGTTCGGATTGCCATCTCGCGATGCGGGCAAGGAAGTGCCGTTCGATGTGATTCATCCGATCACCAAGCTCATCAAGGCGTTGGATGGCAAGAAAGAGTCCAAGACCCTCGCCACCTTGATCGATATCGATGGTATGGTGAATCTTGAGATGAAGCCTTCGAAGGACCAGTTCCTGCGGACTGGGAGTGAAGCGGTGGCTTACGATCCAGAATCTGGACGGTTGATCGTCATGCGAGAGTTCGATGACTTCACTGGGTTTGGCATGCATTCGCAGCCTGATAAACCGGCAGTTGGTCCTTTGGGTGGCGGCATGAAAGTCGAGACCGGAGGGGGAATGCCAGGAATGGGTGGAGGCATGGGTGGCGGACCAGGAATCGGCGGCTCGGGTGCTGGCGGTGGAGGCAGCAAGCCTTCGTTCGGTGGTACCAGTGGCGGCGGTGGTGGTGGCAATAGCGGCGCCGGCAGCTCCGCGAACTCCGAGTGATCGCACTGCTTGAACAATCGCACTGCTTGAATAAACGCACTGCCTGAATAGAAGCGATCAAGGCTACGCATTGGCGTAGCCTTGATGCGTCTATGGCTGTGCGAATCGGGACCGACTGCAACATGCGAGCACCGAGGGATTAACAGGCTCGCAAACTTGATTCGAGGATTTCCCGTATGCGTACGGACGCATGGCCGTCACCGTACGGATTGCGGATGGCTGAGCGACGCTCGTATTCGTTTCGATCGGAGAGCAAGCGATTGGCTTCGAGGATGATTTTGTTGGGATCGGTTCCGACCAAGGCACAGGTTCCCGCTTCGACGCCTTCTGGGCGTTCCGTTTTTTCCCTCATGACCAAGACTGGCTTGCCCAAGCTCGGAGCTTCTTCTTGGACCCCTCCTGAGTCGGACAGGATGATCGAACTCTGCATCATCAAGAAAAGGAACGACTCATAGTCGACCGGAGGGATCAAAAAGACATTGGCGAGCCCCCCTAGGTCGCGTCTTACGGGGGCTTGTACGTTGGGATTCAAGTGGACTGGATAGACGAAAGGGATGTGCGGATGGAGGGCCGCAAGCTGCGAGATCGCTGAACAGATGTTCATCATTCCATCCCCAAAGTTTTCACGACGGTGACCGGTGATCAGCACCAATCCCGGCCCTGGCGGCGACGAAGGCGATTGGTGGAGCGCATGCGACCGGCAGAACGCGTTGAATCGTTCTGGAAGTCCCATTTCCTGGAAACGGGAAGTGTTGGTTTTTGGGGAAGCAAGGATTTGATCCCGCATCCAAAAAAGGGAATCGACAACCGTGTTGCCCGTGACGAAAATGGAGCCTTCGTCAATGTTTTCCTTGATGAGATTTTGTTTGGTCGTCGGGGTTGGTGCGAAAAGCCAACGGCACAAAGGGGTGGTCAATCGTCGGTTCATCTCTTCTGGAAAGGGAGCGTAAAAATCGTGAGTCCGCAGACCAGCTTCGACATGTCCGACAGGGATTTTTGCATAGGTGGCAGCCAATGCTCCCGCAAGAACCGTGGTTGTATCCCCTTGGATCAGTAGCGCCGCAGGTTTTCGTTCGAGGAGAACGTTGTAGATGGCGGAAATCGCTCGAGCGGTGAGATCGGCGAGCGATTGGTTGGGCTGCATCAACCCTAGATCCTGGTCTGGTTTCAGTCCAAAGGGCGCGAGGGCTTGGTCGAGCAATTCACGGTGCTGGCCAGAGGAAAGCAGGAAGGGGGAAAAGTGCCTGGAGTTTGTCAATTCCCGTACTAAAGGGGCCATTTTGATCGCTTCGGGCCGAGTACCCACCAGGACAATCACTTCCTGCTTGGGCGAGCGATCCTGATTGGGATCAAGACCATCGGTTTGCCGACTCTTCTGCGGTGCAGAGCTCGCCGGTGCAGAGTTCGCCGGTGCAGAGTTCGCAGCGGTAGGTTCCTGGGATGGTTCGGAAGGAAGTGAAGGCATGATTCGTGGTCGTCTCGTCAGCGGATGGGGAGGAAGTCTGTTG
>CAIYZV010000277.1 GCA_903930765.1 uncultured Pirellula sp. | reverse complement strand
GGCAATTTGCACACCCACTCCCTGTGGAGTGACGGGAACGACTTCCCAGAGATGATCTCCGAATGGTACCGCGAACGAAACTACAACTTTTTGGCGATCTCCGATCACAACCTTCTGCAGGAAGGCCAGCGATGGATGAAGAAGAGTGCCCTCGCTTCGCGTGGAGCCGCGGGTGCCCTAGAAAAGTACCGCGCTCGGTTCGGAGGAAGCTGGGTTGAGACGCGTGGCGAAGAAGGTACAGACTCGTACCAAGTACGCCTCAAGCCGCTCGACGAATACCGCTACCTTCTCGAACAACGCGGTGAATTTATCTTGATCCCCTCTGAAGAAATCACCGATCGCGCCGATGGAAAACCGGTGCATATGAATGCTACCAATTTGGACGAAGTCATTCAGCCGCTCGGTGGCAAGACAGTTCGAGAAGTGATGGAAAACAATTTGAGGTCGGTCTTGGAACAAGAGAAGGCCAAAGGGCGTGAGATACTCGCTCACCTCAACCATCCCAATTTTGGTTATGGGATCACCTTCGAGGACCTCGCAGCAGTCATGTCGGAACGATTCTTCGAAGTCTACAACGGCCACCCGGGTGTGAACCATCGAGGCGACGCCAAAAACCCTGGGGTTGAACGCATGTGGGATCTTGCAAATCACCTGCGCGTCAACAAGCTTGGCGGTAGCCTGCTGATGGGTGTTGCTACGGATGATAGCCATGAGTACCACGGCAAGCCAGGGAGTCGACCCGGCCGAGGTTGGGTCATGGTACGAGCCGAGTACCTAACGCCAGAACACTTGATCCGCGCCATGAAAGCTGGGGATTTCTATTCCTCCAGCGGAGCCACGTTGAGCGATGTGCAATGGGACGCGGCCACAAAAAAGTTATCCGTAACGATCGACCCAGCACCCGGAGCTACCTATTGGACAGAATACCTGGTAACGACCACTAGCGGCGAACCCGAAGATATCGGTCGTGTCGGACTCGCAACTCAAGACCTTTCGTCTTCGTACACACTCCAGGAAGGGGAGACCATCGTGCGGGCTGTGATCACCAGCAGCCTCGCACCTGTTGATCCTGTGTTCGATGATCAGAAGCAACAAGCCTGGACGCAACCATTCACGATGGTGCCGGCCGAATAACTAGCCCACGATTTCCGACCGTCTACTTTTTCTTTTTGCCTATGACAACACCGCGAATGTATTCGACCTCACTCTCGCGGTAAGGTGTTCCATCGCGTCGGAATATGTCGTGGAACCACAGCTCGGGCTCTTTGTCATACGGCTTCTGCCAGCTGTCCCATGGATAAATGGTTTGGCTCTTGCCGTCGACAAACCCCCAGTTGTGAGCCCCAACATTGAGATCCTTGAGAACCTGCAAGTTGGGGTCGAACAAACTATTATTGCCTCGCGCCATGTACTCGGTGCATAGGATAGGCCGATCGTAGCGGCTCAATGACTTGACAGCTCGCTTCAAGCTTTCGCCGTCTCCATAGTTATGGAACGTGATGATGTCCGACTGCTCCAGGCATAATTTCTCCATGGGACTCAGTTTGCTCTCATCCTCCCAAAGTCCGATCCAAACGCCGCATGTCAATGGCTGCGACGGGTTGACTTCTCGAGCCCACTCGAAGCAACGCTTTGCAAACAAGGTTCCCATCTCAGCCTTGTTCGGAAGCTCAGTCTTCGTTCCATTGCGGCCATAGCTATTTGCATTGTCGTTATCGAGTTCATTGACCAAATCCCAAGCCTGAATCCGCGGATCGTCCTTGAACCGACGAAGGATACCCTGCAAGTAAGGCTTCATCATGACGTGCTTTGCGGGATCCCCAAGGATCGATGCGCCCGGGCTTTGCACCCAACCGCTATTGTGAACTCCTCGCTTGGGATCTCGTTGTTTGCCCGCAACAGGCTGTGGATCCCACACCGAGTCGAAGGGGACAAAGACGATCCCGATCTTATGCTTGGCCGAAATCGCCAGGAACTGATCCATGCGTTCGGTCAAATCCTTGCCATCACCAGTCCACAGAAGATCATGCAGAAAGACTCGCATCGAATTGAAACCGAGGCTCTGCGCCCAGCCCAACTCTTTGTCGATACGCTCAGGATCATACGTACCAATCTGCCACATCTCGAGTTGGTTGATCGCATACGCGGGGAGGTAGTTTGCACCCACCAACCAACCACGTTCTTCCTGCCACTTTTTCGCTTGCTCCACCGTCCATCGCTCTTGGGACCAGCTTACCGCTGATGAGCAAATGCAAATAACCAGGATCGCAATGGAGCTTGCGATTCGTAACGATTGGGCCGCGATTCGCAACGATTGGGCCTGCGCGCGCTGAACGAGCGCCGTGTGTTTTGATGGAATAGCAATATTCATGGGACTTCGTACCTCGACGTTTGGAGCATGAGTCTAACGACGAGACGATTGTATCCGAAACAAGCCCCGTATCTATTCGAGGCGATCGAATCGCAAGAATAGAACCTCACAGCGATCGCGTTGTAGGATCTAGGGAGAATATTCCGGCGGATTGCTGTGAGGAGAGGGATAGCGGCGATCGACGTCCCCTCCATGACTAGCTCGCATTAACTCGCCATCCGTTCGAGATCCGGCAACTTACGGCCTTGTACTTGATAAACGTATTTCAGAACTTCAGCGACCGCAGCGTACTCGGTCACCGGGATCGGTTTACCGATGTCCACCTGCTTGAACAACGCTTGAGCCAACGGCTTGCGTTCGACGATCGGGATTCCATGTTCAAGCGCAATTTTACGAATGCGAGCCGCAACAAGATTTGCACCTTTGGCAAGCACGATCGGCGCCTTCATCGTCAACGGATCGTACTTGAGAGCAATCGCCAACTCTGTTGGGTTGGTCACTACCACATCCGCTTTGGGCACATCCGAGTTCAAGCGTTGGTTCGCCAATTCCCGCTGCACACGTCGGCGACGCGCTTTGGTGTGCGGATCCCCTTGGGTCATTTTATACTCTTCACGCAACTCCTCGTCCGTCATACGCAAATCCTGCTCATACTTCCACCGCTGAATGGCGTAGTCGACCACCGACAAAATCAAAAGCGCCACAGCAACCGTGCGGCACAACGAGATCATGGTCTGCCATACAAACTGGGACACGGTTTCTAGGCTTGCACCTCCGAGCGCCAGGATCTCATCCCATCGCGACCACACCCCCATTGCGAGCAATCCAACCACCAATCCAATCTTGATCAATCCGAATCCTAACCGCGATGCATTGAGGATGGAAAAAATGCGCTGCAAACCACTCAGAGGATTGATTCGGTTCCAATCGGGTATCAGTTTGTCTGGCAGCCACAACGAGCCTACTTGGGCATAGTGCACAATGATAGAGGTAAGCAGCACGCCGCCAAACAATGGCAACAACGCGAGGGAGCTTTTCGACGCAATCAAAAGCAATCGCGTCATCCACGTACGCGGATCCGTCGCCCAATCATACGGTTCTCGCAATTGGTCTCTCAGGATCTCCGACAAGGCTTGAAAGATGCCAGGACCGGTCGTATCGAGCAAGATCACGCCGACCAACAGCAGCGCCGCCGAACCGAGGTCTTGGCTGCGCGCCACATTCCCCTCCTCGCGTGCCTTGCGGCGGCGATACTCGGTCGCTTCATGTTTCTTGTCACCCGCCGAATCAGCCATACCGGAACATTAGCCTTTCCGAATGCGCGCTTGGAACCGGGTCCCGCAGGCCGTGTGCGACCGCGCGAGGGAACAAATCCACGGTCCGTTCAACCCACTCGGCAAGCTCGTTCTGAAAAACCCAGCCGACACTTGCCACCGTCAATCCCAACACCAACATCATCACCAGCACATTGATGTTGAACCCGACCGCCATAATGTTCAATTGAGGTAGCGTACGGCCGATCAGTGCCGTCACAAAATTAGCTAATAGCAGTGCGATCGCTGCTGGTGCCGATGCTCGAAGACCCACCGAAAAGCCATGCCCGACAAACTCATGCAGGTGCATCAACCAATCTGCTTCGGCCAATACCTCACCGGCATGGTAGAAGGCAAAACTGTCCAAGCACGCGCCGATCATGATCCGATGACCACCCAACAGAACAAACATCGCCATCGAAAAAAGGGACATCAACTGCTGGATTACAGAAACCGTCTCTTGGGTCGATGGATCCGCCGCCTGCGCCATTTCCATGCTGCTTAGCGAACTGATGACGTGGCCACCTACCTGCAAGCAAGCCATTACCAACATCACCGACGTCCCAAACAATGCACCTAACAGCATTTCTTTCGCAAGGGCTACCACCAAATCAAATAGATGAAGAGGCATGTCCGACGTCTGAGACCATACCATCGGTGACACGGAGGCGGAAATCATCAACGCCAACATCACTTTCACACGATTGGGAATCATTGTCCCTTGAACCGGTGGCATCATCGCCAATACGGGACCGATCCGACACAAAACGCAAAGAAAGGTCCATACCGGGCCAAACAACGTCGACGATACCGAATCGAGCAGTCCCATGGTGGATCCAATCTACCTCTAGGATTACTCTACCGGGGAGATACCAAGGCCGGAATGTCTCGTATCAAGTTGCGGGAATACTCGAGCATCTGATCGGTCATCCAGGGAAGCGCCAACGCCACGGCGATCGTCATCGCGACGAGCTTTGGTACAGTACTGACCGTTTGGTCCTGGATCTGCGTGAGAGCCTGGATCAAACCGATCGCCAGTCCCACAACCATCCCGATCAAAAGCAATGGCGCCCCGATAATCAACGACATCATGATCGCATTGCGCACTAAATCGACTGCATCTTGCACTACCATACGCTGGGTTTCCTTATTAGGTGACTCGCTACTGACGTTGTCAGACCGGCAGTGTGCCAAAGCTGTCCAGTAGCATCTGCACCACCAACCGCCAGCCATCGACCAACACGAATAACAGGAGTTTGAAGGGCATCGAAATCATCGCTGGTGGCAACATCATCATCCCCATCGAAACGGTGACCGACGCGATGACGATATCCAATATCAGAAATGGCAAATAGATTTGGAAGCCCATCATGAAGGCGGTTTTCAACTCGCTCAGCATGTACGCCGGCAACAGGACCTGCAACGGAACCTCGTCAAAGTTCTTTGGGGTGGGACTACTGGGCGCGTAGCGACTGTAAAACAAATGGACATCATCGTAATTGTTGGCCATCGCGATCTGACGCGACATAAACTGACGTATCGGTGCAACACCGCGATCCCACGCCTCACTCGTTGTCATGCTACTTCCCTCCGCCGTGTACGGCTCGATCGCGTCGGTGTACACCGATGTCCACACCGGACCCATGACAAAGATTGTAATGAAGATCGAAATCGCCGTGATCACTTGACTAGGTGGCAACTGTTGTGTCCCCATCGCTTGCTTGAGCAATCCAAAAACGACGATGACACGTATGTAGCAGGTCGTCATCAAAAGAATCGCCGGAGCCACGCTCAGAATCGTCAAAAGAGCGACGATCTGCATGGAACTGGTCAAGCCTTTCGGACTCAACCACAAGTCCGGCCCGCCAAGCAGCGTCTTCGTCAATTCATCGGCACTCTTTGGATCGGAGTCCTCCGCGTTGGTTGCGGATAGATTCTCTCGAACCGCTTGCTTGGCCGCACCGCCGTCACGATTCCGAAGCGCTCTCCCAATCACGCTCTCTCGAGGACCCGCTCCAGTCGTTGTCTGAGTCCTCGCCGTGGAACCAGAGAGAGATTGGCCGAAAGCCTCCATCGATCCACCGATCCATGTCGCCCATGCCACCATGCAAACGCTGCACGCCTGCAGCGCCCGTCGACGGTTCGATTGTGTACGGTTATCTGTCATGCCGATACAGCGAGCTTCCGCGAAGGAACAAACGTCCAACTGGACAGTGTTGAATATGACCAGCGGTGAAAATGGACAATCAGGGTAGGATGTACATGATTTCCACCGGGCGACGCAAGCGGAACTGACCGCGACTGCTCCCCGAAATCCCACCCGATCCGACTTGACCCACTCTCCCACCAATGGGTAACTTCCACGGTCCACGTTACGTGGTGCCGGAACACTTCAACCGTTGCACTGCAAACGCTGCACTTCAAACGCTAGCAAACCAAGGATGGGGGTTGGGATGAGCAAGGATAAATCATCGCAAGCATCGGAAAAGCAATCGGCACCGACAACAGCGGTTCCCATGCTCGATGTCGGGCGAGGGAATCGACCTCTTCGTGACGAGATCATGGAAGCGGTCGGAAGGGTTGTTGACAGTGGCCGGTTCCTTCATGGCCCCGAGGTCGGAGAACTCGAGTGCACTGTCGCCGGTCTGAGTCAGACAAAACATGCGATCGGTTGCGCATCAGGTAGCGATGCGTTACTTTTGGCGCTCATGGCACTCGATATCCAACCAGGGGACGAGGTGATCGTTCCGAGCTTCACGTTCTTTGCCACCGCCAGCGCTGTTGCTCGGCTGGGGGCAGAACCTGTCTTCGTGGACATCGATCCAGAAACGTACAATATCGATCCCGAATCGCTCGGCGAGAGCATCACCTCCCGAACGCGGGCCATTATTCCGGTCCACTTGTTCGGACAATGCGCTCCGATGGACCAAATTTGCGAGATCGCAGGACAACACGGAATCCCCGTGATCGAGGATGCGGCCCAAGCGATTGGAGCCGCGTGGGATGGCCGTCCCGCGGGTAGCTGGGGGATCGCCGGTTGCTTGAGTTTCTACCCAACCAAAAACCTCGGTGGGATGGGTGATGGTGGGATGCTCGTCTGCAATGACGATGCGCTCGCCGCGAAACTTCGTTTGCTCGCAGCACATGGAATGCAACCTCGCTATTACCATAAGCTGCTCGGGATCAATAGCCGCTTGGACACCATCCAGGCTGCGATTCTCAATGTGAAGATCGCGCACTTGGATGCTTATGCAGCGGCCCGGCGAAAGCATGCCGAACGCTACACGGCTCTCTTCGAAAGCACTCGTCTTCACGAAACGCTACAGCTGCCATACCACGACCAGCGCGCCACGCACGTCTGGAATCAGTACGGCGTGCGGGTACCCTACGGCCGCCGGGATGCTTTGAAACAGCACCTGGCCAAACAAGGCATCGGTTGCGAGATTTACTACCCTGTTCCACTCCACATGCAAGAATGCTTTGCGGACCTCGGATACAGCCTCGGTTGCTTGCCCCACACCGAAACCGCCGCGCGAGAAATCCTCCATCTGCCGGTCTATCCGGAATTGACCGAAAGCGAACAGGACGCGGTTGTCGAAGGCATTGAATCGTTCTATGTCAGCGGCGCTTTCCGCCAGGCTGCCTAGTTGGCTTTTGAGCTCCGAACGCTCCATCACCCACGCGAGGGAAACCGATTAGGTCTTCCCTCGCATCGGGGTAATCACCGCTTCTGAGAACCGTTCCATCTCTTCGAGTTGCGGACTGCATTGCAAGAGCAGCAGATTCACTCCGGCACGTTCAAATGCGGCGACTTGATCCTGCACCTGGGCCGGCGTGCCCACCAAACCCGCCTGGAGTCCTCGGTTGCTGACCGAGTAATCTGCCAAGCTCACCGAGCGATCGAGCTGGGTACCTGACAACCACTGCTGGTAATTCTCGTAGCCCGATTTCGATTGCTGCACGTCAGTAATACGGGCGACTTCGGCTGTCGCCTCAGGTTCGCTGCCTCGCACAATGGAGTAACCGGCGACTCCGAAAATCATCGGGGGCAATCCATAACGCTCGCGGCGACGCCTCATGTCCGCAATCTTCTCTCCGACACGCTCTGGGGAATCCCCGTGCATGACGTATGCGTCGCACTTGCTCGAGATCAACTCCTTTGCCGCTTCAGACTCCCCCCCTGCGTAGATCGTCGGGCGAGGCTTGCTCAACGGTTTAGGCTGCAGCACGGAATCGCGAAGTCGATAGAAATCTCCTTGGTAGTCGACACCATCCCGACTCCAAAGTGCGTCGACCACATCCAACCATTCCGATGTCCGATCGTAACGCCGATCATGCTGCTCGAACTCGACCGCGTACTTTTCCGCTTCATCCTTCCACCAACTCGATACCACGTTGAGCGATAGCCGACCACCACCACCGATATGGTCGATGTTCGCAGACTGCTTCGCTAACAGCGCTGGATTATGAAAGGTAGGCCGAACAGCTACCATCATCTCAAGGCTCTTGGTAACCGCCGTCAACGCAGCGGCAGTAGACCATGCATCCAACGAAGGAGCACGCATTCCTTTGATGTCGTTCAAATTCAACTCGGCGACCAACGTCAAATCGAAACCGATTTCCTCGCTGCGCTGGGCCAATCGCTTCGAATACTCCCAGGTCGCCTCCATACGCTCATCGTCGACATTCCTGAGCCAACCGCCGAATACCGGGAGCCAATAACCAAATCGCATGTTCTGAATCAGCCTTCTTCGTTGAACCCAAGCATCCCGGGTAGTGCATATGGCCATAATCATAGCATATGGCCATTATCGAACCCGACTATCAAGCCGTACTCGAGCGGGCCGTACTCGAGCGGGCCTCGAGGTAATCAACCAGCTTCGCAAAAGGATCAAACCCGACGACATTGATTCCGTCCGCTACGAAATTCGAGAGGGCGTTGATGTCGTAATAAACCACCGTTCCATCGCGATCGTCGATCATCAATTCAATCCCGCCGACGTCGATTCCCGCTCGCTGCATGATCCGTTCGCATGCGTCCACGATCTCTGGTGACGGCTGAAAAGCCTCTACCTTCAAACCTGTCTTCGGGGCGTCGATCGGGCAAGCAGACCGCTGCAATTCGACCCCGTCGGCGCGCTGGCAAATGTCAGCAGGACAGAGATTGAACGTATCGCCGGTGATAAAGACTTTGATCGCATACAAAAATTTCCCACCAAGCAACTCCACACGCACAATACACCCGCCGCGCGCAGGTACGTATTCCTGAACCAACGCGGTGTGATCGACGCCAAAGTCGAGGCGGCCTGAGGCAGCCGCATCCGCGAGCGACTCCAAGGAATCGAAGCGTACAATCCCCGCACCACTCCCACCGATATTGGCTTTGAACACCACCGGAAATCGCAACTCTTCGGCAACCTTCGGCACCCACGACGCATGGTTGGTCACGATGGCTTTCGGATAGCCTAACCCGAGACTCTGCAGCAAGTTCAATTGCCTCGCTTTGCTCGTTTCCATCGTAAAGGCCGAAAGTCCGTTCACCACGGGAACCTTCAATCGCTCGAGATGGTCCAGCCAGCTCAAGGTAAAGAACATACCCTGAAGCCCTCCTCGCAGGTACGCGGAGGGGCTCATCCTATTGAACACCAGGGAATAACGACTCTCTTTCTCGGACGGATCGTAGTAGTGGGCTCGCGGATCCAGTCGAACATACCGCAACCCCCGCTTGTCGAGCTCCGCAAAGAGGGGCAGGAACCAATGCTCGTGCTCGTGATAAATCGCAAACGGTTTAACGCGGAAATTAGACATGGTAAATACGGTGACTGAGTAGCGACGCTCATGATCTCCACAGACTGCGAGCCGCAATTATCGCCGACGCGACAAATGTACGATAGCCTCAATCAAACGTTCGACTTCCTCATGCGTGTTGTAGATGGCGAACGACGGCCGCACTGTAGACTCCAACCCAAAATGCCGTAGCGACGGCTGTGCGCAGTGATGCCCAGTCCGGACGGCAATCCCGCGTCGATCGAGCTCCTTGCCCACCATCTCCGTGGTGTAACCATCCAACGTAAAGGAAACCACACCGATTTTTTTGGTGGCGTGACCGTAAATAGTAACCCCGCGAATCCCTTTTAGCTCGCGTGTCGCATGCTCGAGCAGCGCATGTTCGTGCGCCTCGACCGAAATCGGATCGAATTGCCGCAAGTACTGCAGTGCTGCCCCCAGCCCCACCGCGTCACCGATACTCGGCGTCCCGGCTTCAAATTTCGCGGGCGCATCTGAATAAATCGTTTCGTCAAAACTGACCCGCCGAATCATGTTTCCTCCACCTTGCCAAGGTGGAAGCAAATCGTGCAGTTGCGGATGCACGTACACCACGCCGATCCCTGTCGGCGCAAAAATCTTATGCCCCGAAAAGACCAGAAAATCGCACCCGATGGCTTGCACATCCACCGGCATGTGCGCGATGCTTTGCGCTGCATCGATCACCACACGGGCTCCATGGTGGTGCGCCATCTGCGTCATCTCTTCAATCGGCAGCACAGTCCCGAGTGTGTTGGAGGCATGCGACAGAGAGACCAAACGCGTCCGAGGACCCAGCAACCGCCGATACTCTTCGATCAGGATTTCTCCGGAGTCGTCGATCGGAATCACGCGGATGCGCGCTCGGACTTCCCGAGCGATCATCTGCCACGGAACAATGTTCGCATGATGCTCCACCTCCGACAGCAGGATCTCATCTCCCTCTCGCAAAAATCCTTTGATCGTGTGCGCAATGAAATTGATCCCCTCAGTAGTTCCGCGAACAAAAACGATATCGTCTTTGGACTGAGCATGGATGAACTCTCGCACCGTTTCACGAGCTCCCTCATAATGATCGGTCGCCCTCGCAGCCAACGTATGCGCAGCGCGATGGATGTTGGAATAATCCAACGCATAGAAAGAAGACATCGCTTCGATCACTTGACGTGGCTTTTGGGTCGTCGCTGCATTGTCGAACCAAACCAGCGGAAATCCGTGGATCGATTGATGCAACGCCGGAAAATCCAATCGCACCGAACTGATGTCGAGGGGACGCGAATGCTGGGCAAGCGCAGCACTCGCACCGGCACTTCCAGCAACCTGCGATTGCGTCGCACCACTCGGCCCGGTGCGATCCGCCCGATACGGGCTGGTACCAGGCAATCGCTGCGCGAGTGAATCCCGCGATTGGATTTGCAATTTGGCAACCACGCCTTGCAAATCGATCTCACTAAAATCCATACCCGAGCCCCCACGCTCCATCGCCGAAACCACCGACGCAGGAAGGGATTCCTGGGCACTGCGAGCCATGGCAACCGTCGACTCCGACTCAGGCTGCGGCGAGATCGCTCGCGCTGCAGGAAGCTCGAATCGATGCAGGTCGATCGACCCAAACGGAGACTGCACGGGCGGAGACATCTCCGCTGCACCGGATGGTCCGCGAGGAACATCAAAGATACGTTCAAGCAATCGCCTGGAGATAGACTCCGAACTTTCGCTCTCGGCGGTCGATGGCATTCCCGAGGCTGCCGCTGCGGCCCGGGATGCCGGTGGGGTTCGTGTGAACGGATCCATGTCTAAATGCCCGATCCGCTATCAAACGATTTCGGAAGTCGTTGCATGTAATCGTGGTAGTACCCCACCTCCACATTCTCCAGAACACCGACCGCGTCATCGGTCAACACGGCCGCCGAGAAATAGAGAGTTAACAAGTAAGAACTGACGCCGAGGCTATCGAGCCCCATCAGCCGCGCGGACAAACTCGGAGCAATCTCGCCTTCGATCCCGGACTGATGCAGCCCTACCACCCCTTGATCCTCTTCCCCTACCCGGACCAGCAAGATATTCGTCGTTCCCGACGACTGCCGCGATTGGTACCGATTGGTGATCTCGAGCTTGTCGCACGGAACGATCGGCACCCCACGCCACGAGACCATCGGGTAACCGAAAATGCTAACGGTGACCGGAGGAACACCGCGCCATGTGCACTCTCTCAAGAACGCTGCAATGGCTTTCGGATGCGCGACGAAAAATGCAGGCTTCTTCCAGACCATCGTCAACAATTCATCCAAATCGTCCGGCGTCGGTGCACCGTAACGCGGAGTGATGCGCATCGCTGGATCCACCGAATGAAGCAGCCCAAACTTCTTGCTGTTGATCAACTCCCACTCCTGACGCTCCTTGATTCCCTCGATGGTCAATCGCATCTGCTCTTCGAGTTGGTTGTACGGACCGTTGTAGAGATCCGATACTCGCGTATGCACACGCACCACCGTTTGTACCGCCGACAAACTGTACTCGCGCGGCGTCGGCGTATAATCGACGAACGTCTCAGGGATCTCGACATTTTCGGCAAAGCCCGACACCAAGTCGATGTTGCGCTCGCCGTAGCGATTCACACTGGATCGCAATTCCTGATGCTCATCGATCGCTTTCTGAAACTCCGTCACCATGTTGGGGTTGTCCGAAAGCAACAAATCCAAATCCTTGCGCGACAATGTCAACAGCACGCATGGAGTGATCGTCCGTATCGTCGCATCGGATGGCTTGTCCGAGATCAAGTCCGATTCGCCGAAGAACTCTCCTTCGGTGAGGAGAGCAATCCGAAGGTCGCTCCCATGCACTCCCTTGCTGAGCACTTCGACTTGGCCCTGAGCAATGATGAAAAACTTGCTGCGATCTTCGCCTTCGACCAAGAGCTTGTTGCCGATGGGAACACTCTCGGTCCGAAAGAACCCGGACATCCGATCGAGAATCGGATCGGGGAGCTTCGAGAAAAGAGGAATCCGTCGCAGCGCGCTCGGAGGAAATGATGCAACTCCTTCCGCAAAGTCGACCGCGATCCGCTCCGCCTTGGCCAACTCCACCTTGGTACGATTCACCCGATACGTACCGCCGTTGACTTGAACCCACGGCAAAAGTTTCAGCAAGTACCGTGGCGTGATCGACATCATCTTCGGTGATGTCTTGGTCGTAGTCGCAAGATTCCTTGCGACGGCCGTGGTTACACTCCGTTGAAGCAGACTATCGCTCATATGTTTTCTCGTTGTGGATCCTGAGATGTGATAATGCGAGGTTGGAGCTCGTCATTGTTTCACATTCGTGAAGGGCTTGCTATGGGTCCTCACCAAGAACCAATCCATACCCGCGTTTTAACCGCAAGCCGCACTTCCCCATTCACAGACTCGGTAGAGCATTCATCGCCCGCAGCAACGAAAACAGCCGCCCAAAGTGGGGGCGGCTGTCAGATATCACCGTCATATTTGACGGGCAATTTTCAAGGGTCGGCCAATTGCCGACCAACCCGACAGGTTTAAACGTTTTTCCACTGGCGGTCTTTGGCACTCGCCAAAACCGCGTCGCAAACGCGTTGGGTCTCGAGGGCATCTCGGAAGGTCGGATGAGCCGCCTCGCCCGTTTCCAATCCCTTCAAGAAATCGGCAACTTGGTGCGTGAACGAATGCTCGTAGCCGATTTGCAAACCGGGAACCCACCAGTTGGCCATGTAAGGTTGGTTGCCGTCCGACACGTGGATGCTGCGCCATCCTCGCACCGACGATTCATCGGCGTAATCGAAGTACTTGAGCCGATGCAGGTCGTGGAGGTCCCAAGCGAGGCTTGCATTCTCGCCGTTGATCTCGAGGGTGTACAACGCCTTGTGCCCACGCGCGTAGCGGGTCGACTCAAACAGTCCGAGCGAACCGTTGTTGAAGTGGCAGAAGAACGAGCACGCATCGTCGATCCCGACAGGAGCTTTCTTGCCAGTCTCAGCATGGACCCGTTCCTTGACGAACGTTTCGGTCATGGCGCTCACATCCTTGATGGACCCATTGATCCAAAGTGCCGTATCGATGCAGTGCGCAAGCAAATCACCGGTCACTCCGCTACCTGCCGCCTCGACGTCCAAACGCCACGTCGCCGCACCACCTTGGGGCACATCCGCGTTGATTGTCCAATCCTGCAAGAAATTCGCGCGATAATGAAAAATACGTCCCAGTTTGCCCGATGCGACGATCTGCTTGATCATGGTCACCGCGGGGATGCGGCGGTAGTTGTACCAGACCATATTGGGGACTCCCGCCTTCTCAACGGCAGCCACCATTTCTTCTCCTTCGGCGGTGTTCATGGCCAAAGGCTTCTCGCACAAGATCATCTTGCCTGCCTTTGCAGCCTCGATGGCGATCTCTTTGTGCAAGTTGTTCGGGGTGCAGATATCGACCGCATCGATATCGGATCGCTTGAGCAATTGGCGCCAATCGGTTTCAATCGATTCATAGCCCCAGTTGTCGGCAAAGCCTTTCGCTTTGTCCGCATTTCGAGCACACAGCGCCTTGAGAACAGGCTTGTACTCACTCTTAAAGAATCGGCCCGCTTGCAGGTAGGCGTTCGTATGCGCCTTGCCCATAAACCCGTAACCGATCATTCCAATTCGCAGTTCTTTCATCGTGTGTTACTTCCGTTGAGTCAATTTGAGTCAATGAGTGTTTGAGGACTGATGCTTCGACCGATCTATGCGCTGGCGGTAGATCTACGCATTGGCGCCAGCGGCGTGCCAACCGTGCGCTTCGCGAACCGCGATCATCTTTGCCAAGATCGTATTCCATGTCTTTGGATTTTCGAGCATTGCATTCGGGAACATGCATCCATCCCAGCAGATGTGCTGAATGCCACGGGCCGCTGCATCCTTCAGCCAATAACCAGAGCACTTGACGATATCGAGCTTGCCGTTCGGATCATCGGCCGGACAATGCTTGCCCGTCTTATCGTGGGATCCAGCACCGTGAACATGGCCATCGTTCTGGGCGACGTGGAAGTCGATCGTCCAAGGCCGCAGTTTGTCGGTCATCTTCGCGTAAGCTTCGTAGAACTCAGCATCGCTGTAGGTCGATCCGATCATCGCGTACTCGGGTGCGTTGTAACCGAGCAGGTACAAGTAGGTATGTGCCAAGTCGGCTTGGAAACCGAACGCCTCGGGCATGCCAACGCCCTCGAGCACATCGAGCATATCTCGCCAACTGTGCATCCCAGCCCAACAAATCTCCCCTTCGGCCGCCAAACGTTGGCCATGGTCCTTGGCGATCTTTGCAGCCTCTTGGAACGTTTCCACAATTCGCGCGGTGTTCGACTTCGCATCGGCACGCCACTTCTCGATCCCAAACTCGGCGCTGTCGACCCGGATCACTCCGTACTTGCGGATGCCGTGGTCCTCGAACACCCGAGCGATCCGGCAAGCCATCTTCACGGCGGATAGGAATTTCTCGCGCGCCGCATCACCCCCCATCGCCGAATCCCCGATGGTACCTGGCCACACAGGGGCAACCAGCGAACCGACCGAAAAACCATAACTGGCGATCTTGTCCGCGATCCCACGAATCTCGGCATCGCTGGCGCTGGGGTCGGTGTGGGGCAAAAACAGGAAGTAATCGATCCCGTCGAATTTTTGCCCGTTGACCTCCGCCGCCGCGGTCAACTCCAACATTCGCTCCAACGAAATCGGTGGCTCTTGTCCCGGTTCGGTACCTTTGCCGACCAAGCCCGGCCACATGGCGTTATGGAGTTTTGGAAGATGATTCATGATTCGACTCGGATTGCAGAAAGAGGAATGACGGCTAGTTGAGGAACGTAGACTGGTTCAAAACGATTAGGGTTTGACTCGCCCATCGAACGAGCGATTGCATCGCAGACAGCTGTGCGATCTGCTTGGCGATTTATCGGTCATGCGTTATCGCGCATTGCGCCATGCGCCGTTGGTTGGCATGTTGCTGTGGGCATCCGGTCCAAAGTACCGCAATCCTACGAGTGGCTCGCTGCCGGTGTTTTCGATCTCGACACCCCGCGACGCCGCATCGTAACTGATGAAGACTTCGTCTTCGGTGTTCTGACCGAATCGAATCATCGCAGGTGTTTGTAGCGCCAACTTGCCGATGCGACCTTTTCCTTGAACCGTCGTCCAGCCGCTTGCTGCATTGTCTTTCAATGTGCACTTCGCACCTGGCTCAATGGTCAACTCTTTCGCACTGAACAATTGCTTGCCATCGATCGAACCGTACACGATCCATCGATCGGTGTATCCGGGTCCACTCTTTGCCGAGTCGACGATCGGCTCAATGTAGTTCGCATCCTTGAAGTGGGTATCGACGTTCTTGTCCCAATCGAGTTGGCCCACGATAAAATCCAAGTCCTGGTGCTTGTCCTCCGGCATGTCCTTCACCAGCAACGACCAAGGCACATAGCGGCCTTCGACGATCGACTGATACATGCCGAACACATCGCTACCCCACTGTGGCTCATAGGTGCAAAGAGAACCTGGTGCGTGCAATACTCCTGGGGGAATCAACCAGCCAGTACCTCGTTTCAGTCGATACGCTCGCGACAGATCCAAAATCCCGTTGTCCCCGCGATTCCAGTTTTCCAAACAACGGCGCAGTTGCTCCTTCGTGGTCCCCGGCTCCAGACCCATGAAGGTATACGCAAAATTGTTGTCGACGTTGTTGTACTGAGGCGGGAAGTAGTAGCTCTCCGGCTTTCCTTCTTGACCCACGAGCGCCGCATCCTCGGCCGATTGGTGCATATGGTGCGGGATCGGGCCCATGTTGTCGAAGAACTTCGAGTAGACCGGCCAGCGGTTGTACTTACTGAAAATCGGAGCCCCGACCAACTTGTTACCTTGTTCGGCAATCGCATCCTTGAGCAAGAACTTCTTACCTTCGAACAGGCAGAAGCTGAGCCCTTCGTGCCAGACCCGGCCTTCGTTGGCGGCCTCGGTAGTGCTCGCGAACCATCGCTCATCAATCCCGCCGCGATTGGCACCAAACGCATAAAGGTCGTCCGGATGAAGCTTGATCCTACGCCCTGGATGCAGAAAACTGCGAGGAACCCACGTCGGAGTCAGCCGCAGCAGGCCGTCACCCGCATCGAGGGCTTGCTCCAAAACGCTTGCGACATTGTCCTTTGAAATCAAACCTTGATCTAATGCGATACCCGACATGAAAACTTCTCAAACGTGGATTGGGGTGGGATAAACCGGAAGTTAAGGGAAATTGATATCACCTTCCGCGATTTTTATGGGATCTTGTTGTATGGTCCCGTTGGCTCAATCGCAAGCCCCGAAACACCTGTTCCCGCCAAACGAAGGCTTGCGATTTTGCCTCCGTTCGGCGACGATGCGTGTTCGACTCCATGATTGGTATTTCCGAGTTATCGCTTCCGAATCCTTTACTGAACTCTTTTTCAGCCGTGAACACTCCCCCACCGATCCGCCGTGCCATCATCAGCGTCAGCGACAAAACCGGACTGGCTGAATTTGCCAGACGATTGCAAGCCTGCGGCGTGGAAATCTACAGTACCGGTGGGACTCGTAAATTCCTTCTCGATCAAGGGATCGAGGTGGTCGAGGTGGCTCAGTACACGGGTTTTCCAGAAATGATGGACGGCCGGATCAAGACCCTCCACCCGAAGATTTTTGGGGGCATCCTGGCCCGGCGTAATCTGTCGGAAGACCAAAACGCGTTGAGCGAGCACGGGATCCTCCCCTTCGATTTGGTTTGCGTGAATTTGTACCCCTTTGCTGCAACCATCGCCAAAGAGGGTGTCACGATCGAAGAAGCGATCGAGCAAATCGATATCGGCGGACCGAGCTTGATCCGCGCCGCATCCAAGAATCACACCTTCGTTACGGTCGCCACCCACCCCACGCAATACGACGCCATCGCGAGCGAACTCGAGAACCACGGAGGCACCAGCGACTCCCTGCGCCGCCGACTTGCCGCCGAATGCTTTGCATCCACTGCCGCCTACGACGCGACGATCGCTGAGTATCTCCAAGCATCCTGCAACAACGATGCGGAAGCCTCGACTTCTGTTCTCCCCACCAACCTTTCCGTTCGACTGACCAAAGAGATCGATCTGCGCTACGGGGAAAACCCGCATCAGAAAGCAGCCCTCTATGCTCGCCCCTACAGTGGCGGCTCTCTGGTCGGCGCAAAGAAGCTGCACGGCAAGGAACTCTCGTACAACAACCTGCTCGACCTCGACAGCGCTTTTTCCATCGTTCGCTCGTTTGCGAAACCGTCTGCAGTAGTGATCAAGCACAACAATCCGTGCGGAGCCGCTTCGGCGCACAAGATTTCTTTCGCATGCCGCAAAGCCCTCGATGGCGATCCGCAAAGTGCCTTCGGCGGAATCTTGGGCTTCAATCAACTCGTCGAAGCCGACACGGCGGAGGTGCTCTGCCAACCTGGCCTCTTCATCGAAGCGATCGTGGCTCCTGAGTTCACCCCCGAAGCTCTCGAAATCCTATCCACCAAGCCCAAGTGGAGGGACAACGTCCGATTGATGGCCATCGGACACCTCGGACCTGCCCAAACGCGACTCGACTACCGATTCATCAGCGGTGGGGTTTTGGTCCAAGAAGCCGACACCCTTCCCCCAGCGAATCTGACTTGGAAAACCGTCACCAGCGTCCCGGTCGTCGATGAGCTTTGGGACGATATCGCCTTCGGATGGGAAATGGTACGCCATGTGAAGAGCAATGCGATCGTGCTCGCCCGCGATGCGGCTTTGGTCGGCGTTGGTGCTGGCCAAATGAGTCGCGTCGACAGCGTCGAAATCGCGATCGTCAAAGCGGGCGAACGATCCCAAGGGAGCATCCTCGCCTCCGATGCATTCTTCCCTTTCCCCGACTCGATCCATCGAGCATCGCAAGCCGGCATCATCGCCATCATCCAACCGGGTGGTTCTCGCAAGGACGATGAGGTCATCGCCGCCTGCAACGAGCATCGGATCCCCATGATCTTCACCGGTCAGCGGCATTTCCGACACTAAAATACAGCCCCATCCGAGCCACGCGTGTGAGCAAGTGGCAACTGGGCGCTGGAACCCGACATCCCCCGACGCTCGCCATGATTGAAAAACCGCAACGAGCTGTTCCAGGGTGCCTCCACCCGGCGCTAACGCTTAGGGCTCGTAACGCTTAGGACTCGGATGAAATCCGCGTCGCGACTCTTATCGTCGACTCACGCCAGCAGCTCTTTGATCACCCTCGCTGGCTCTACCCCCGTTAATCGCAAATCGAGCCCTTGGTTCTTGAACGTAAACCGCTCGTGATCGATTCCGAGCACGTGCAAGGCGGTGGCGTGGAAGTCGCGGATGTGGACTGGGTCTTTGACGATGTTGTACGAAAAATCATCGGTCTCGCCATACACCGTACCACCCTTGATTCCGCCACCTGCCATCCACATCGTGAAACAGCGGGGATGGTGATCCCGACCGTAATTCTCGCGCGATACGCCCCCTTGGGAATAAATCGTTCGCCCGAACTCGCCACCCCAGATGATCAACGTCGAATCCAATAGCCCGCGACTCTTGAGGTCCGTGATCAAACCGTAGGTCGCTCGATCGACGTCCTTGCACTGCGATGGCAATCGCACTGCGACGTTCCCATG
>CAIYZV010000276.1 GCA_903930765.1 uncultured Pirellula sp. | reverse complement strand
TGAACGATGACGACTTGGTGATCGCCGGCTACGGCCCCATCAGTGGGTTCATAGGTGGTCAGGGAAAAGCGTCCATCGGAGTCGATGCTGCCGCGAGCTTGGGTACCGGTTTTTAGGGAGTTCGGTTCGATGGTTCCAACTTTGACGTGGGATCCATCGGCAAAGACGACTTCTCCTTCGACACGATAGGTCTTTTCGCGTCGAGGACCGCATCCGCAGAGAGTCAAGCTCATTGCGAGGAGGCAGAGAGCAAGTGATATGGCGGATGTGCGGGGCATGGGTGTGGAGGATTGTCTTGAAGGCTTAGGGTAACACGGTTGAGAGTCGCTGGTGGTTAATCGATCGCTGAGATTTCCAAGCCATCGTTTCGGTTGCAAAGTCGGCCGAGGGTATCGGTATCGATGCTTGAACTCACCGCGCGGATCGAACCATCGGCGAACGCGAATTGGCAGTAGCCTACGTGCCAGCTACCCCATTGCACGAGATCGTTCCCCAAGGCGCGGGGGTCTTTTGCGATTGGTACGGTCGGACCGCCGATGCGTGCGAAGTTGTAGAGGTTATCACCGTTGAAGATGAAAGCATCTTCGGGAGATTGTTTCAATTTTCCGATTGGAACGTGCATTTCGCCGACGAGGAACGTGTTGCTCAGGCCGTCGAAGACTTGTTTGGAGGAGATGCGGTCTCGCCAGTTGACAGGTTTTCCGTTGATGCAGTTCGGTCGGCTGGAGATGATGATTCCGGTGCCGTTGCCACCGTAGTAGAAGTCGGTGGGGAGTCCGGATGAGCCTGGCGAGAGGTCTCCGTGGTTTGCTCCGTAGTCTCCTACGGCTCCGGTAACGCTACCGCCGGCGTTGAAGATTGGGTATTTGCATCCGCATGGAAGAGTCACCCAGTTTGTCGATCCGGTGACGAGGTTCCCTAGTCCGACCATATCGCCACCGGATCGGCGGCTTGGGCAAGCGTAAGCTGGCAAGGATTTGGTGCGGACGTCTTCAGGGTGGTCGCCGTAGGCAAGACCGTAGTCCCATTGTTGTTCAACCGAGAGGGCTTCCATGTAGGGCATGATGCGGACGAGCCAAGTTGTCTCGCTGCCGCCACAATCGTTCGAGTCTGGGTCACCGGGGCGAGGTTGGTAGCGGGCGGGTGGATAGCATTTGTTGGCGAGTTGGAAGTTTTCGGTGGCCAGAGCGATTTGATGGAGATTGTTCTTGCAACTCATGGCTCGCGACGCTTCGCGAGCGGCTTGGACTGCCGGCAGGAGTAGTCCGACCATGACACCGATGATGGCGATGACGACCAGGAGTTCGACGAGGGTAAAGCCGCGTTTGCTCGATTTCGTTTTGCTAGCAGTTGAGGCTGCGACGGCTGAGATGCAGCTTGGGAATCGGGTGTTTTTCATGGGTGTGCCTGGGAACAAGAGGTCTTATCGGACTGTCTTATTATCGGCTCGCAGGGGGATCTGGGCAAATCGGAAATTGGGGAAGGATGGGGGATTTTCGTAAAGTTCGGTTGACACTTTGCCGCTGAGTGTAAATCGATTACTATTGTTTTTGCAATCGTTGTGAACTTGTAGTTGCGTTGCTTCGTAAGCCGCTTAAGGAATGGCTGTCTGAGAAGTAGGGGGTAGCTGGCGAGGGAACGGGGAGCCGGGTAGAGGGAGAAGATCGGTGTTAAGTGAGAACATAGGGGGGGCTTTGACGCATGATTTTTGCCCTTGGGCAAACCGTTATGTGTATTGGATGAAAACGCCCATTGGGTGGATGGTGTTGGCGCTGTTGGCTTCGTTGCTCCTTGGAATCTATGTCAGTCCCCAAGCGTATTTGGCTTCGGCGGGAATCGTTGCGGTCGGCGTGATTGGGTTGTGTTGGCCTTGGGTGACGGTGATGGGGGTAAGTGGCGAGTTGCGTTGGGGGGTTCCAAGGTGCAATGAAGGGGAGAGAGTTGAAGCATCGATGGTGGTGACCAATCGATGGCCGTGGCCGCTGTGGGGGTTATCCGTAGAGTTCGATCCGCAGTTGCGTCCGGTTGGTTGGGGGGCGGCGAGGGGCAGTCTCACGCGTATCGCGGCGATGTCGAGAAGCGTTTATTCTTGGGATGTTGAGCCGCTCGGACGGGGGCTTTATCCGACCGCGAGGGTCACGCTGCACACGGCG
>CAIYZV010000275.1 GCA_903930765.1 uncultured Pirellula sp. | reverse complement strand
GGTCGTCTCCAAAATGAAAGAAGATTCGGAGAAGAAGGTCAAACTTTCGATCGTGCCAAACGCCCCTTGTTCCGTCCCCCTCTCGATCGAAATCCAACACGCGGGACAATCCGAAAAACAATCGATCACCGCGACTAACAGCACGACGCCCATGCTGTGGCTTCAAGTAACCCCGCCTAAATAGCCGCGCTTTTCCGACCACATAACTTAAATCCTCTCAGCTCGAGCCCATCCAAAAACCATGGCTTGGATCACCCCACTGAGTTAGAATAAACGTCCCTCCCAACTGCGTTCCCGTCCAGACGACCCCCGTCCCCCGCTTCGCAGCAGAATTTGCATGCTCCATCCCTTGCGCTTTTTTCTACCCTTCGTCGCACTTGCCGTCGCGCTCGTTCCCGTCGCTGCGATGGCTCAACAAAGTGCTAGCCCCAATCCAAACGCGGAGCAATTGGATTTCTTCGAAAAGAAAATCCGCCCTGTCCTCGTTGAGCATTGCTACGAATGCCATGCAACCGATGCGAAATCCATCCAAGGCGGCTTGTCTCTCGATACCGCTCAAGGGCTTCTCCGCGGCGGTGATTCCGGGCCAGCCCTGGTCCCGCATCAAGGCGACTCGAGCTTAATCATCCAAGCCATCCGCTATGAATCGAACCAGATGCCTCCGCGTGGCAAACTCCCGGAGAGTGTGATCGCTGACTTTGTCGCTTGGGTGAATGCAGGAGCAATCGATCCTCGCGTCGGAACACCGACCCCGACCAAGAAAGAGATCGACTTCGATGAAGCTCGCCGCTTCTGGTCCTTTGTTCCCCCCCGCATGCCTCCGATCCCAACCACCCATCGACCTGATTGGGCGGAGTCGAACATCGACCACTTCATCCTAGCTGCGATGGAATCCCATGAGTTGTCGCCGGTCCAAAAGGCTGGCAAGCGTGAACTCATTCGGCGTGCAACGTTCGATCTGACAGGGCTCCCTCCGAGCCCCGACGAAATCGAATCCTTCCTTGCCGACTCCTCTTCGGACGCCTTTTCCAAAGTGGTCGATCGCCTTCTCCAATCCCAGGCCTACGGAGAACGCTGGGGACGCTATTGGCTCGATGTGGCTCGCTACTCCGAAGATCAAGCGCACACGTTCAGCGTGCAACCGAATACCAGCGGATACCGGTTCCGCGATTGGGTCATCGCTGCTTTCAATGCCGACATGCCCTTCGATCGATTCATCCAATACCAAATCGCCGCAGATGTCATGGAGATCGAGGATTCGGAGCGATTGTCACACCTCGCTGCCCTCGGTTACTTTGGACTAGGTGCCCAGTACTACAAAAACACCGATGCAGCCAAAGCCGCCGCCGATGAACTCGATGATCGCATCGACACCTTGACCCGTGGCTTCCTAGGAATAACCGTCTCCTGCGCCCGTTGCCACGATCATAAATTCGATCCTATCCCTCAGCAGGATTACTACTCGCTGGCAGGCGTGTTTCATAGCACCCGCCTGCACAACGCTCCGCTGGTCCCACCCGCCGAAGTCGATCGCTTCAACACCGCCCAACAACGGATCAAGAAACTCGAGGAATCGATCAACCAAACTATCGCTGCCGAAGGACCCAAATTGCGCGAAGCCAGGATCGAAGATGTTGCTCGACACATGCTCGCCGCCCATCGGTTCCAACAATCGAAATCGAAGGACAATTCATTGAAACTCCCTCAATTCGCGAAGGGCGAAGAACTGAATGAAGGGACGTTGAAGAAATGGCTCGATTTCCTCAAATCCAAATCTGCCTCACCCCCCAAGGCACTCAAACCTTGGTTCGATGCCACAACAATCGGAAACGCCGAGGATCCTGCTCGAGATGCAACGCTCACATCGGCCGCAAACGCGTTCCAACAACACCTTGCCTTGCTGATCCGACAAAGGGATGGGGTGCTGACCACCGAGGAGCAATCGCTCCTCGCCCAAAAAACGGAAACCGGCAACGCCCGCTTCACTAGCCCCAAAGTCACTCGCACTCAACCGACAACCAACATCGACGTCGATCTTCAAAACGCCAAGGAAGTGATCTTGGTCGTCAACGACGGTGGCAATGGCCCCAGCTGCGATCACGCGGATTGGCTGGAACCAAAACTGATCACGGCCTCTGGAGAAATTCCATTGACCGATTTGAAATGGCGTTCGGTGACGACGACCTTCGGTAACGTCAACATCAATACCAATGTCAGTGGCCAACCCCTCCGCGTGGCTGGAAAATCGTACGCCAACGGGATTGGCACGCACTCCACCTCAGTCATCACGTACGACCTGCCCGAGGGAACCCAACGCTTCCAAGCGATCGGCGGTCTGGATAACAGCGGTAGCGATCAAGGTGGCGATTGCGGGGCGAATGCGACGATCCAGTTCCTCGTTTACACCGAAACACCCACCGACATCCAAGTCGGTCAAACCGATCTTCTGGCCGAAGTCTTCGGTGAAAAAGGTCTCTTTGCTATGGCGCTTCAGGACCTTGAAAAGCGACTCTCCGACGACATCCGAGGCGCATTGGTTAACCAGCGAAGCGAACTGGAGCAGCTGCGCCGCGAGGCTCCTGCGATGTACCCCGTTGCTCACACGATCGCGGAATCAAACCCTTCCGACTTGAAGGTCATGGTACGTGGAAACCCAGCAAACCAAGGAGAGACAGCACCGCGGCGATTCCTCAAAGTGCTCAGCAGCGACACACCACCACCCTTTTCGAAAGGAAGCGGCCGCTTGGAGCTGGCAAACGCGATCGCATCGCGAGACAACCCGCTGACCGCTCGCGTGATCGTCAATCGCGTAT
>CAIYZV010000274.1 GCA_903930765.1 uncultured Pirellula sp. | reverse complement strand
TATCGACTAGAGCGACTTGTCTGCCGCCCCGAGGGGCTCAAGGCTGCGAGTCACCCTCGGACCGGTCAATCCGATTGGGGACGTGCCGCGGTTTGGTATTGTTTGGGAGTCGCTTTGCTCGTGATTTCGATCATGCTGATCGTTGCAGGTTTAGGGGATATGAAGGAATGGCTCAGCTAAAGCCAACCGGCGCAGTTAAAGCCAACCGGCGCAGTTAAAGCTAACTGGCGCAGCTAAACAGAACGAGTTGCACGGTTTAACCGTGCGGGCGTGGAGAGACTGTCGGTCAAAAACGAGCCCTTTGCCATAGTTTTGTACGTGACGAATCAGGGGTGCCGCCTACAATGGACTGTTCGCGGTGTCGGCCCCAACCACGTTTTCTCGTAACTCCCCATGTCCCAACAACTTCCGGTTTTATCTCCCTCCGAACCAAACGCTGGGGGCGAGTGCTCCTCGGTCGGAGCGAACGCGTCCGGAAACATCGTTTCTCGATATTTGGACAACCTGGGTGAACGGCAGCCGCACGGGCCATTGGCAAAAGCCCCATTGCCGATGTCGATGGAGGAAGCGCGAGCCCGCGGTTGGGATGAACTCGATGTGGTATTCGTCACCGGCGATGCGTATATCGATCACCCGAGTTTCGCCATGTCGATCCTCGGCCGAGTCTTGGAAGCAGCCGGATATCGCGTTGGCATTGTCAGTCAGCCCGATTGGCAGTCGTGCGAAGCGTGGCAGACCTTCGGGCGGCCTCGACTCTTTTTTGCGATCAGTGCTGGCAACATGGACAGCATGATCAACCACTACACCGCGAATAAAAAGGTTCGCAACGACGACGCGTATTCGCCCGGTGGAAAGATTGGACTACGACCAGATCGTGCGACGCTCGCGTATTGCCAACGGGCACGCCAAGCCTACAAAGGGGTCCCAGTGATCGCGGGTGGCGTCGAAGCATCCCTCAGGCGGTTGGCTCACTACGATTACTGGAGCGACAAAGTACGGCGAAGCATCTTGCTCGATAGCAAGGCAGATTTGGTCGCATTCGGCATGGGTGAGAACTCGATTGTCGAAATGGCGAGACGCCTCGAAGCGGGCGAATCGGTAAAAGATCTTCGCGACATGCGAGGTGTCGCATATGCATTAGGAGCCTCCGAGACGCCCCCCGAGGACGCTCTGGTTTTACCTTCGTTCGATGACGTCTCAACCGACAAGGTCGCATTTTCGCTGGCCACCCGAATGATCCACAACGAGACCAATCCACTGAATGCAAGGCGTTTGGTGCAGTTGCACGGCAACCAAGCGATCGTGTGTAACGTTCCATCGCTCCCCATTAGCCAAGAAGCCATGGACCGTATCTACGGGCTTCCCTACACCCGTCGTCCCCACCCAAGCTACACGGAAGCTATCCCTGCCTACAACATGATCAAGAACTCGGTAACGATCATGCGAGGGTGCTTTGGAGGGTGCACATTCTGTTCCATCACGGCTCACCAAGGCCGCATCATCCAATCGCGATCCAAGGAGTCGGTGCTGAGCGAGATCCGTCAAATGACGACAGAAAAGGATTTCAAAGGGATCGTCAGCGATATCGGTGGCCCGACGGCAAACATGTACCACATGCGTTGCACCAAACCCGACGTAGAAGCGATGTGCCGACGCCAATCGTGCGTCCACCCCAAAGTCTGCAAACTCCTCGGCGTAGACCACACCCCCGTCATTCAGTTGATGCGCGAGGCAAGGGAAGTACCCGGTATCAAAAAGGTACTCGTCGCTAGCGGCATTCGCATGGATTTGGCGAGGAAGTCGCCGGAGTACATCCAAGAGCTAACACAACATCACGTAGGAGGCCATCTCAAAGTTGCACCCGAGCACGTGGATCCCGATGTGCTCTACAAAATGCGGAAACCAGCGAACGACGACTTCGAGTTTTTCACCGAACAATTCCGAGAAGCCTCGACAGCAGCAGGCAAGAAACAGTACATCATCCCTTACTTCATCGCATCGCACCCAGGTAGTTCGATCGAGTCGATGATCCAGTTGGCGGTGTTTTTAAAGCGCAACGGGTACAAACCGGATCAAGTCCAAGACTTCATTCCTGCGCCGCTCGACGTCGCAACCAGCATGTACTACACCGGCCTCGATCCATTCACCTTGAAAGAGGTGCATATCGCTAGGGCCCTTCGGGACCGCAAATCGCAGCGAGCGATGATGCAGTTCTTCAAGCCAGAGAATTATTTCGAGGTCCGCGATGCCCTGCGAGAAGCAGGTAGAAGCGATTTGATTGGGGAAGGTTGCGATTGCTTGATCCCATCCCGACCACCCAAGGAAGCCGTCGAACGCCGACGCGAAGATGCAAACAAACGATTCCGTGGGGAATACGTACACACGATTCCTAACAACTCACCTACAGGATCCCCTAAATCCGACACACCTAAAGTATCTGAGGGCGGGCCTAGGAATACCTCCAACGCGACTTCTTCAACCCCAGGCTCGAAGAAGAAAAAGGGAAGCCAAAAGAAGCAACGGGAGAGCGGTGGGTCGGGAGGCAAACCCGGGACCGGCTATCGCCCCGGACGTCGCGTTTAGTACGATTCCATCCGACCGATTATTCAAACAATTCCATCTGCTTGAATCCGCCAGTCGCCTTTCGGTCGGTGTTCCCGTCGATGGCCCATGCTCCATGCTGAGTAAGCCAACGGAGTACTTGACCAGCCAGTGCAACACCACTGGTCATCGCTCCTTCTATCCCACTGGCTATCCCACTGGCAATCCCGCTGGTCGCTAACCAATCGCCACAGGCTCCCATCCGATTCGTAGGATCCCAAAAGCATCCTGATGCCACAGGTAGTGACGATCGCAAAGGTGGTCCCGATTGACTGGTGGCCGACCTCTCCGCTATCCAACGCGGTTGGGCGTATTTCCAACGATGAGCAACGGCATGAATCGCTGGTGGCATGGCGATGGATTGGCTTCGCTGTACGCTTTCCAGCAAACGCTGGCGAGCGACATCAGGATCGAGTTCCAGGTTGGATCTGGACCACTCCGGCGAAGCATGAACCACCCAGCAATCAAATCCTGATGACCGCTTTGGTTTGCTCGATTCCCTACCCATCCATGAAATCTCGGATTCGAATACTCTAGCGCCGTCAAAAGGCAAATCCCAACGTCGATCCAGCACCAGCATCAATGCCCAGCACGGCGACATCTCGTGCGAAGAAAGATCTCCAAACCAGTTGCAGGTTGTCGGAACCAACGGAATCAATTGCTCAGGTGGCGTGTTCCAAAGAACAATGTCATAGGGTCCGAAACGATTCGATCGTGGCTGGTTCGACGACTCCATCGGATCTGCGATGGAATCTCTACTCGCAGTTACCTTGGGAGCCAATTCCAGCCACCATCGCCCGTTTTCTTCAATCGCTTTTGCAATTGGGGTCTCGTAATGTACGGAGAGTTCCTCGGCCAACTTTTTGCCGATTCGGTTCATGCTGGGAACCCCGACCCAACGAATCCCTTCGCTAGGTGCAAGCCGGATTCCTTGGGAATCGATTTCGACAAACGTCCCTTGCCATGGCGCAATCAATCCATCGTCCTGCCATGACTGAATCCATGGTGCCCATTTGCTATCCCGCAGCGTCATGTAGGGTGGACCATGATCCAGTCCTAAAGAACTCCCCTCAGGATTTCCTGCGCCTCCGATCGTTACTCGTTTTGTGGCACACCGACCGCTCGGCCCGCGCGACTTATCAAACAGTTCGACATCGATCCCTTGATCGGCCAACGTTCTGGCGCAGAACGCCCCTGCAATCCCTGCACCAACGACGGCAACTTTGGCAGCGAAGTTGCTGATGGGACGCGTCACAATCGCCTCATACGCCTGGATTTTGATCCTTCGCAAATGCTCTTCGGTCGGCCTGTCTCGCACGACACCCAAGATGGGTTGCTCCGGCTCAAACGGGCGATCGAACTGGCCAAGGCACCAAAGGATTCCACCGTACGATGCTGGGTCGCGTCCATCGAGCGCATAGCGATGATTCAGATCGATCAATAGGGCAAGGGCGTCGCTCGCATTGCGAGTCCACTTGAGAATCGCCTTGCCCCATGTCATTCGGACATTGTTATGAAGCTCACCGTGCCTGAGCAAACTCAACTGGCAAGCATTCCACAACCGATCGTCCGTCTTAGCTCGGGCAAGGGTTTCCCAGGAATAGATCGCGGGGCGGGGATCCGCGCGATGGGATTCGAGGCTTTCAATTGCCCATTTCGGAAGGGTTTGAACACTCATGTAGTCGTGGCGATAGAAGCAGTAGTTGTATGCCAATTCACGCCATACTAGGAGTTCTTCGAGATACTTTTCAGCTTTCACGCGAGCGGCTTCGCGGGCCAAACGCATCGGTGACACCATTCCATAATGCAGATACGCCGACATGCGGCTCGATGCGTCACCACACGGATCATTGCGACCGTACGCATAACGATGGAGCCCGGTCTGCTGAAATCGTGCCCAGCGTTCGTATCCTGCTACACTGCCACCGGTCGTATCCGCGACCGGTGGAACTCCATGATCGATGCTGCACGCGGCTACCAACTCCGCAAGATCGGTTTCCCGAACCGCCGTTTCCGTGAATGGCATTGGGCCGTCAAAGTAGTTCGTTGTTTCTCCAGCGGACGGCCATTCCAGTGGAATCCGTTCGGCAAAAAGCTTCTTGGTAGCATCGCGGAACGCAAAGGCGCGATCATAAGCTCGCCCTACCAATTGCATTGGGACCACGCAAGCGGTGTCGACCGCAACCACCGTGAGATGAGGCAATGCCGCTAGTCGCTTCGCCCATCGTTCTGTCGGCTCGCCTGGAAAATCGTCAGTGACCAGGATATCGGTCGAACGCGCTAGTTGCAGTAGGCTAGGTTGCGGATTGCTGCCCGACTCCATATGCATCACATACCGAATACCGAGTTTCTCATAGCCTCGCGCCAAATCCATCGCCGCCTGAAGCTGGAACATGTGATGGCGATCGGATGCATAGCGATAGGTTTGGCTTAATCCTTGATAGACCACGATGGGCCGTTTCAATGCACAGGCGACTCGGATCGCGACATCGAGCGCGGGATTTTCATCGACACGAAGTGCATGATGGGTCCAATAGACAATCGGTCCCTGAGATGCACTGGTTGACCGGCTGGAAGGATCAGACCGCGGCATGCGAATGGTTTCGAGAATCCGGCAGCGGCTCGCGAGATGTTGCGGCAAACCCGTCAAAAATTTTCGGATTACCACGTTGCGATCTTCCAAAGAATCACCTTTATTCTGCATGGCTTTGGCAGGCCCTTTGGAGGTGCGTATTCGATCGAACCAAAGAAGACAATTCGGCGGTTCGACAGGGATGAAGTCTCGAAGTGCTAATTCCGCCTTAACGACGGATTTCTGTATCGAGGTAAAGAAAACAAGATAATCGTGAACGGCACTGGGTGCCTTGTTTCGCAGGTCGTGGATCAACCAGGGCGATAGATCAAGCAACCGCAGCTCGAGCATAGGGCGGGCGTTCCCATCCGCAACTGATCGATTAGCTTCAGAGTGAGTCCCGTGTTGCAACCGCCGCAGGACTTGTCATCGAGAGGAGCAAACGCCTCTTCGGCACGGCTGTCGACCAACCGGCGGTAGGTATCCTCGAAATCAGCCGGGATCTTCGCTTCCTCCGCAGTGAGCTCTGCTTCGACTCGGGCGAGTTCCTGCTTGAGGACGACGAGTCGTTCCTCTATCCTCGATTCGGTCTTTGCCGTGTCAGACGCGACAACCTTCAATTTGGAGTCGAGTTCGACGCTCTTTGCCTGAAGCGCATCGATGGCTTCCAGGATCTCGAGAATCTCATCGGAAAGGACGCTGTTGGCTTGGGTATCAGCAGCGATCTGGTCTTTGACCGCTTGGTACTCCCGATTGTTGTTGGCCGCATTCAACTTACCCTGCCACTCGTAGAGCTTCGCTTCTCGCTCGCGTTGGAGCAGCTGCTTGCGGTCCCCCTCCATCCGCTTTTGCTTGATCGCTTCTTTGCACTGGGCTAACGCATCTCGGGCAATTTGCAATTGAACTTGGGCTGCTTTGATCTGTTTGGGCCCCCGTTCAATTTGCCCTCGAATGTCGGCGACTTGCAACAGAATCTCGTGCAATCGGCGAAGTGCGGTATCGGTAACAGGCATCGTGAGAGGTCCTTGAGGAGTGCAAGCAAATCAGAACTCCGAAAATTTACCCTGAATTCCTTGCATGAACCAGCCATGGACTGGCGGAAAGGGGTCAGTATTACCGCAGAACCCGGGAGCCTCCCCCCGGTCGATAGAAGCGATGCCACATCATCGCAACCCATGATGCCTCTGCAGTGATTTCGCTCTCCAATCGCGAGGGGGATTTCTGGTATCTTGAGGAGACATTCCTGTTGATCCTTCCATGAGGTAGAGAGCATGCGAGAGCCCGTTCGGAAGCACCCCGTTTCGAGTCCCAATCAGCCCAATTTGATTCGCCATTGGCTTGGTTCGAATCGCCCAAGCAAGACGTGGATTTGCTGGGTCGGTCCGATCACTTTCTCGAGTCTGGCTCTAACGGCTCCCGATGAAGCCCTCGGTCAATCGCCGGGCCAATCATCGCTTGCGCCACCTGCCAGCTTCTCGCCCCCTGGGTCCGCGAAAGGACCAGGTGCGCGTTCGAATGGATCTCGACCTAATGCACCTCGAACCAGTTGGGATGAGCAGGTAGCACCTGCGGCACCCGGGATGCCTGAGCGAAACCAAGCCACAAACGACCAGCCCGCCTCGGATCGCGTTGCCCCGGACCTTCAAGCATTGTACGACCGCGCCCAAGCGGCCACGTCGGTGATCGAGTACAACAGCGTGATCGAAAGTTGCCGAACGGTCATCGGCGACAGCACGCGGCTATCGAGCGAACGTACCTACACAAAACGGCTGCTCAGTTGGGCAGCGAACCGCCGGGGAGAATTGCGTTCCGACATGGCAGGAAAAATGGTCGCGTCCCAACAATTCGACGATGCCGAAAAATTGGATCGAAGTGCGGCAGACGACTTCCAACTTTCGATCCAATTCGATCCAGGACGGTGGCGAGCGTACCACAACCTGGGCATCGCCAGAGCTCTAACGGGAAATATCGACGAAGCGATCGAACTGTTCAGCAAGACCATCGAACTAAACCCTAAGTTTGTCGATGCTTTTAACAATCGAGGGGAACTGCACGCTCGCAATCGCAATTGGAAACAGGCGATCGCAGATTTTGGCAAGGCGATTGAACTGAGTCCGGACGACAGTGCGTTGCACCGCGCACGCGCCTCGGCGCTATTCTCCAATGGGGATACCGAGGCAGCATTGTCGGACTTTCAGAGTGCGATGAAGCTCGCTCCGGAGTCGGCAGAGACTGCGTCCGAGTACGCGGATACTTGCCAATCCATGGGCAGATGGAAAGATGCGGCGGAAGCCTACCAGAAATCGCTGAAACTCGCTCCATCCAATCCACAGACACTCCAAAATGCAGCTTGGATGATGGCGACGTGCCCTGAGGATTTCTATCGCAATCCCGAGGCAGCCGTGAAAACCGCGGAGCGCGCTGTGCGTGCAGCAGGCAATGCACCCAGCGCTTCGCTTCTGCATGTGCTAGGGGTTGCTCAAGCCTCCCATGGTGATTTCGATACGGCAGTCACCACCTTGAACGAAGCACTTCAGACGACGACAGACCCTTCGTTGCGGCGCGAGATTGGGGAGCACCGCGCCCTCTTCCAACGAAAACGACCTTTCGTTCAATCGGGGCCCAATAAGTAACCCCCGTCCACACTTTCCCCCTAACGGGAAACGTAGCAAGGCACGCATGGCTATTGCCAAAGGCAACTGCTCCAACGATAGCTAGGCGGCTTTTGCAAATTTCGGAGCCGACAATCCGAACAAGCCAAAAATTTCCTGTTGGTTCAGGCCCAAATTTCCTGGTGTTCCCGTCTCGGCAAACAACGTGTTGAACAGGGCTCGCTTCTGTTCGAGCACCTCGTCGATGCGCTGCTCAATCGTCTCAACGGCCATCATTCTGGTGACGGTTACCGGTTGCTTGACCCCCAGTCGGTGCGCTCGATTGATGGCTTGATCCTCGACCGCTGGATTCCACCAACGATCGAACAAAAAAACATAGTGGCAGAACTGCAGGTTGAGCCCCACCGCCCCAGCGCCGTAGCTCATTAAAATCACATTGCAGTTTGGGTCATTCTTAAATTGCTCGATGACTCCGTCACGTTTGTTGGAGGGTACTCGTCCATGGTATTGAAGTGGATTGAAACGGTCGAGTCTCTCTGCGATCACAGCGAGCGTTTCAACCCATTGGCTGAAGACGATCGCTTTTTGCCCGCTGGCCGCGATTTCTTCCATGTCCGCTTCCAATCGTTCCATCTTGGTACTTGAGCCCGTGGCCGGATCGAAATTGCAGATCTGCTTGAGCCGCAGCACAAGCTCGAACACGTGTTGGACCGTGATCGACTCACCTAGTTCGGAAAGATGAACGATCCCTTCTTCCTCAGCGGCCCGGTAACTGGCCCGTTGCTCCTGGGACAAATCCAAATCCGCTTTGCGGAACAACTTCGGTGGCATGTCGGTCAGAACTTTGTCTTTCGTTCGCCGCAAGATGTAATCGCGAGTTGCTTTGCCTAACGATTTCAAATGCATATCATCCCGGAGGTAACCCGGTGATAAAAACTCGAAGATACTTACTAGATCCTCGATCGAGTTCTCGATCGGCGTTCCGGTAAGAGCCCACGACCTGCTTCGAGGAATCGAACGGACTATCTCGCTCGTCGTACTAGTCCGATTCTTGATCCGTTGAGCTTCATCGAGCACGACGAGATCAAAGTGAAGCGATTCATCATCGATCACGCTGCTGTCGCGCAGCATCAATTCGTAATTGGCGATCTTCACGGGTGCTTGAGGATTCGACCAAACCCACGCCCGCTTGGACGAATCGCCTTCGATCACCGCTACAGGAATTTCGGGTGCCCACTGCCGAAACTCCCGCACCCAGTTGGTCACCAAGGGCTTGGGGCAGATCAAAAGGGCATTCTGAAGCTCACCCGATAACAGCAACATGCGGATCGCCGTGATCGCTTGCATGGTTTTCCCAAGCCCCATCTCGTCGGCCAAGATCGCGGCGTTGCGAGGGTATAAAAACGCGATCCCCTCCATCTGGTACGAGAATGGCTGGAACGGAAAGGTTAGCTTCGCGGACTGAACGATCGTCTCGAGAGGTGGTTGCAGGAGATAATAGAGACGATCCTCGAGCCGCACCAAATCTTTTGGTGGGTTCAAACGCGTCCTCTTGCGCGATGCGGCATCCGAGCCTCCGAAAAGTTTTGCCGGAGTACCGAATAATGCCGGTGCAACCGATGAACTCGTGTCGCTGCTGCTGGCGGTGCTACAGTTGGCAGTGATACCGTCACCCCCATTCACTGGGTTCGCGGGTGGCGAACCAAGGTCCTGTGTTTTTCCGGTCGGCGTGTCGGACTTCAACCACGCATGGGACTCAGGGAACGAAAAACCGAGTGTCTTAGGAAGCGGTTGCGACAGCTGGATCGCGAGGACTTTGGGGATTTCCATTCCGCATAGGTCCGACACAACGCAGCTGCTCGCTTCCGCGATCGTAGCGACTCCGATTTGCATCTCACCCGTCCATGGATGTGCTGCGAACTCCACAAGTCTTTCGGAGGGAGCGGTTGTACCGGACGACGGGAAGAAAATCGACTCGACCTCGATCGCTGAAGCTCCGTCTGTCGATGGCATCGTTCACGCTGCTTTCGTCCGCGGATTGGCTTCGGAAAGAGCCTCGTTGATCCGCGAAAATGGCTCGTAGAGATCCAAGGGAAACACACCGTGGTCGTGGAGCCCTTCCAACGCTCGCGAATCGTTCGCATATTTGCTCAACCACTGGAACTGGTAATCTCCCAATTGCAAGTTGTTGAACTCATCATCCGCTCGCGAGGTGCTCGGGACTCGGAATCCATCCTGTTC
>CAIYZV010000273.1 GCA_903930765.1 uncultured Pirellula sp. | reverse complement strand
CTGCGCTTCGATCATGGTCGCAAACGGATTCCACGTCTATTTCCTCGATGACTATCGAGCAACTCCTCAACTCTCGTTTGCCGTCCGACGCTTTCAAGCCACCTGCGGCATCATGGTCACCGCTTCCCATAATCCACCCAGTGATAATGCAGTAAAAGTTTACTGGTCTACCGGTGGACAAGTCCTTCCGCCTCATGATGAGAAAATCATCGATCGCGTGATGCAGACCCAGAAAATCCAAAAGGCACCATTTGCCCAAGCCGTGGCCGAAGGAAAAGTAACGTTTGTAACTGAGACGATCGATTCCGAGTTCCAGCAAGCAGCCTTGCAATACGCTTGGGCTGGCTCACGCGCAGCGACGATCGTCTACTCACCCCTGCACGGTGTCGGCGGATTCGTCGTACCTGCACTTCTCAAAGCCGCCGGCTTCGAAAACGTTCACTCCTACGCTCCTCACGCTACCCCAGATGGCGATTTTCCAAACGTTCCTGGACACGTTAGCAATCCCGAAAATCCTGCCGTCTTCGATGCAGCAGTCGACTACGCAAAATCGATCAGCGGCGACCTCGTCCTCGCTACCGACCCGGACTGCGACCGCATGGGGTGCTCTTGCCCACTGACCCTTGAACCCAACAGCCCTTGGGCAACCATCAACGGGAATCAACTCGGTGTCCTACTCACCGACTACGTTCTCGCGAAACGACAAGCTGCTGGGGATCTACCTAAAAATGGTTACGTTATCAAAACCCTCGTCACTACCGATATGACACGCAAAGTCGCCGAATCGTACGGCATGCGTTGCGAAGGAAATATCCACGTCGGATTCAAATGGATCGCAGGGCTGATCGATGCCTGCGGGCCAAATGACTTCCTCTTCGGCACCGAAGAATCCCACGGATATCTAATTGGCTCATATGCCAGAGATAAGGACGGCGCTGTGGCTTGTTTGCTGATGGCTCAACTCGTCGCTGACCTGAAAGCCTCCGGAAAAACCCTTCACCAACGACTCGATGAACTGATGCTCCTCCACGGGGTCTATATCGAAGACCTGATCAATGTACAGATGGAAGGAAGCGAAGGGATGGCCAACATGCAGCGATTGATGGAGTCGCTACGAAATTCTCCACCCGCAAGCATCGCTGGATTGCCAGTGATTGCCGTTCGCGATTACGGACGTCTCGTCACCACCAGCTCTGAAGGTCAAAGCACTCCACTTAACGCCCCCAAAGGCAACATGCTGATCATGGATCTAGGTCTCCCAGGTAGCAAACTAACGAGCGGAAACGCAATCGCCGTTCGACCCTCCGGCACCGAACCGAAAATCAAATTCTATCTCTTCGGTCACGAACCACTTACAACATCGTCTACAACCTCCAATCCCCTCGACAAGGACTCAGCGATTGCAACTGCTCTGCAAGCAACCCAAAAGCTCGTCCGCGATCGATTGCAGGTGATGAAGAAAGAACTTGCCTCCTTCGCGAAGTAAGCGTTGGTACCCGCAAGCTCGCCGCAAGTAAGTCGATCGCAAGTAAGTAGATCGCAAGTAAGTAGATCGCAAGTAAGTCGATCGCAAGGTGGCTGACTGTCGCACTCGATGCGTGGCTCATCGCTGTATCAGGCAAAATCGTTCCAACTGAAAAAATCCGCTGCTACAAAGGTTTTCCGCAGTCCAAGACGCCCCGTGTCGAGATTCTCAACACGGGGCTTCGTCTCTTGAACTCGCACGCGGAATTCCTGCCATGACCATGGACCGAAATCGTTACTTTATGCTCGGAGTTGTTCTCCTATGCCTCGGGTTGCAATTCCGATTGATCGATAGTTTCGTATTGAACGAAACAAGCACCCGCGCTTTGCACAAAGTCGTCAAGTCACAGCAAGCCGACGCGAATGCGATGGCAACCAACGTCTTCATGCAAGCCGCCCCGAATCCCAGAAAAGCTTTAAAACCACCCCGTTGGCTCGGCTTCGTTCTCCTGACCGCCGGCGGTATCATGACCCTCCATGCTCTGGTCCTTCCAAAATCAGGCGGATGATCCCTGGTTTAACCCTCACCCCATTTTGAAAAACTTCTCGCAATTTTGAAAATTTGACAAAGTCACTCCGCAACCTCTGTCATTTCTACACATGGTACCGCTCGTCTTTTGCAAGCATTCCAAAGCATCCTGCTGCGTCTTT
>CAIYZV010000272.1 GCA_903930765.1 uncultured Pirellula sp. | reverse complement strand
CTTACGAAGCTGACTCACAAACGTCGCCGGTGCCAACTGCTACACCGAGTCGTTGTTCGCCACGTTAGGTGAGCGAACAACGATCGTTTCCGCAGTCGGCACCTAGGACACGGACGAAGAAAAATGTAGGCCCAAACAAAAATCATCAAACAGTGGCGACCGTCACTTGCAAACCCAGGACTTCATAGTCGACGGGCATCACCGAGCACGAGCAGTTGACTCAACGCAAGTCAAAACGGCCGATCGAGTGCTTCGTGTGCATGCCATGGTTATCGGATTGTACCATGTGCCGCCGTCGTTTTCGAGGAAGCCGAAGAGTCACAAGGTTTCCGTATACTGGTGTCTGTTGATCTCTGACGAGTATGGCAATAGTCCTTCTCGCAAGATATGCCAGTATGGTTCGTATCGCCGTATTAGGCTCTGAGTTTCGAGGATTTGAATTGGTGCAAGGCGTTCGATGTAAAATGGACGCGTCGTACAGTAATAGTATGCATGCACAAACACGTTGGTCTCATGCATGTAATGCGGCAGATTGTGTAAATGGTCGATTTCGATTGCAAGGTAGTCAAACCGTTCCGGTAAGCGATACCGCTGAAGGTTCTCCATTCCTAGTTCGAGTATTCCGTGGTAAGCGTCTCGAAGAACGTTGGGATCAATAGTCGGCATGTCTCCCATCAAGCATGGTCCTGCAGTTCTTGGATCCGATAACGTCGCCATTCATCGAGTGGCGGCAAGTAAATTTTCTAAAAATCCAGGCGGCCGATCCGCCACTTCGATGCAATGGATTGTTATCGGCTTCTACCATCAACTAGCCATCGCTCGATCTGTGAAGACAGTTCGTCAATAGAGGGCATCCCAAACCCAGTATACAGCCTAATGCCTTTATTGTAGTAGATGTGATTCGGTCCTTGGAGAAGATCGGTTTCGGAAAAATAGTCGTGCATCGATTGCCAATCCACATTGAACGATCTAAAGGTCATCCGATTCGCGAATCGTCTGGCCACAACGCTGAACGTTTCGTCAAACTTTCGTGAGTAACCATTCCACGGTGCCCACAAATGAAGTAACAAGGAATCGGCAAAGAAATCGATCGAAGCAAGTGGAAGTTCGGCAGGAGCCCATGGGCGTTGTTCACGCTGGCGGAAAATCGATGGGTACATTTCGCGAGTGAACCATGTTTGCCAATCGTCGGCAAAGCGAGTGACGATCATATCTAGGTGCATCCATTGAATTTCGTCCAACGCCGAAAGAGAAGCATCGTCATGCTGAAGTAGGTCTTCGAATGCACTCGGAGAAGCGAAAGAACGCTGGAGTGAGGGAATCGCCTTAATTGACGTCGAAAGTGGAGTAAGAAAGCGTGTCCATCGTTCAGTCGCATTGTTTGTCTGTTGAAACGACATGTTTTTCCGCAATGGCGTCTCATGTTCCCGATAACGGCGGCGATCACCCAGCCCGAGCAGTTGACTCAACGCAAGTCAAAACGGCTGATCGAGGGCTTGGCGTGCATCGCTTGGGTACGCCCGTCACGGGCATTGGTTTGTGGGGTTT
The DNA here is from genome assembly GCA_903930765.1 of uncultured Pirellula sp. Taxonomy (GTDB): domain Bacteria; phylum Planctomycetota; class Planctomycetia; order Pirellulales; family Pirellulaceae; genus JBKCUI01. The sequence goes on along the minus strand of CAIYZV010000272.1, from coordinate 5,045 downwards.
AAGTCCCCTGTGCGAGATAGGTATCTCTAGGAGATCAGTATACCAAATGACCACTTCAAGGGAACAAGCACGAGGTGAAGGCAACTGCGCGAGGGCGACCGAGCGTGGGAAGGAAGCCTGCGAATGTATGGGTAAGCGTCGAGTCTGTAGACAGCCATCAGTGCGTCACTCCCTACTCGAATGCATTCTCACCAAATCTGCGAGGTTACGAACAGAAACATCCTATAAGGCCGGATCGGTCAGGCGAGTGAGCCCAACATCACGAAGCCGCATCCTATCGATCGATCAGGTAAAGGGTGAGCTTGTGCAGAGGAAACCAATGTTCTTATCCGGGGAGATCTGTGCTGCTCCAGGGAGTAAGTCATCTCGACGACTGAAATCCAGGAACAGACCCGCGCAAGCGGGACTGGGCAACGCAGAAGTCAGCAGAGGCCGTAGTACTGGACTTGCAATCCCAATGGAATCCAGGAAGGGCTGAACCATGAAGAACAAGGAGGAGCCATCAAGCGATTTGACGCGAGGGAACCCCCTCATGCCAGGAGAGCCGAGTTTACCGGACTCCGTAAGCATAAGGACTACAGGTTCAACAGTCCGACCGGATGATGCCACGTCAGCGTCACTTGAGAAACCAGCCTTGAGTTTATTCCCGATGTCTCTCACTGAGGCGTTAGTCGAAGAGGCCAACATCGAGCAAGCTTGGAAGAACGTGAAGGCCAACCGGGGGGCCCCTGGCCCCGACGGCATCACCATCACGGAATTCCCAACCTGGTTTCGTCCCCGATGGAACGCTATTCGACAACAGCTTCTCGACGGCACTTACCAACCCCAACCGGTTCGGCGAGTGACCATCGACAAGCCCGATGGCGGCAAGCGATTGCTAGGTATCCCAAACCTAATCGACCGTTTGATCCAACAAGCCATCGTACAAATCCTAACTCCTGTGTTCGATCCGGGTTTCTCGGACTCGAGCTATGGGTTTCGACCGAAACGCTCTGCTCATGGAGCAGCCAAGCAGGTACGCCGTATCATTCGTCGTGGTTATCGCTATGCCGTGGACATGGATCTCTCCAAGTTCTTTGACCGCGTCGGGCATGATGTTCTCATGGCCCGCGTTGCCAGGAAAGTCCGCGACAAAACGGTCCTACAATTGATAGGACGCTACCTGCGAGCAGGTGTTATGGTCGACGGGCATTTCCAAGCAACGACCGAGGGAACGCCGCAAGGCGGCCCCGCGTCTCCTCTCCTAGCCAACATCCTCTTGGATGACCTGGACAAAGAGTTGGAGAACCGAGGACTTCGCTTCGTGCGTTATGCGGATGATTGTGCGCTGGGCAATGTGCCCACGAGATGAGGGTAGGTCCCTCGCAACCGGCCTGCGGAGGCAGGTTGCAAACCACCGTAAGCGGCTGTGGTTAAGAGCCATTGGTCGTGAGCGTTACGGAAACGGCGAGGCTTGACCTCGTCAGGTATGAAACGGAAAGACGAATGTAAATGAACCACCGAAGACCCGTCGAAAGCGTAGGAACGACGTCAAAACTGGGAGGTAGTCGTTAACCCAGGAGGAACTTTGAAGATATCCGCTTACTGTCAAAGTGGCGTCCGGCGTAAAGGTGGCGTGAGTCCGTTTCCGGCTCGTGAGCGTAACCCAGGAACCTGTCGCCTCGATGTTTGTGACTTGTCGTCACAGAAAGGGAGACGTCCAAGTGGCAGCCCCACAAGGACCAGAGTACCGATGCGAGGCACAGGGGCGGATTGGTCTGTAGTAGCGTCGAAGCGTCCGTAATGGACGTGGAGCGAAGGGACCAAATTGTTCAGCTAATGAACTGAGTCAACTGAAAAGGAGGAACTCATGACAACAGCAAAGCCGTATGCGATTCCAAAGCAAACTGTTTGGGATGCGTACAAAAGAGTGAAAGCGAATCGTGGCGCAGCCGGAGTGGATGGTCAGTCGCTGGCCGACTTCGAGAAGGACTTGAAGAACAATCTCTTCAAGCTCTGGAATCGAATGTCGTCGGGAAGCTACTTTCCGCCTCCGGTCAAACTCGTCGAGATTCCCAAGGGAGACACCGGCAAGACTCGTCCGCTAGGCATTCCCACTGTCTCTGACAGAATTGCTCAGATGGTGGTTAAGTTGGTGTTGGAACCGCAAGTCGAACCACACTTCCATCCTGATTCGTACGGGTATCGACCCGGCAAATCAGCCTTGGACGCAGTGGCCGTCACACGCCAACGATGTTGGCGACGCAACTGGGTGATCGATCTTGACATCAAAGGCTTCTTTGACAATCTCGATTGGAACCTGGTGATGCGAGCGGTGAAGCATCATACCGATGTCCCTTGGATTCTACTTTACGTAGAAAGATGGTTGCGGGCTCCTGTGCAACACGCAGACGGACGCTTAGAAGAACGAACGAAGGGCTCACCACAAGGTTCTGTCATCAGTCCCTTGCTGAGCAACCTGTTCATGCATTATGCGTTTGATGAATGGCTGCGGCGTAACTTCCCAGACGTTCAATTCGCGCGCTATGCCGATGATGCGGTAGTGCATGCTCGAAGTCTCGTAGAGGCGGAAAAGCTGCTCGAAGCAATTCGAACACGTCTACTCAGTTGCGGATTGGAACTCCATCCGGAGAAAACCAAGATCGTGTACTGCAAAGACGATGATCGACGCGGTGATCATGAACATACCAAGTTCGATTTTCTCGGTTACACGTTTCGTCCACGTCGCGCCAAGAACCGTCGGGGCAAACTTTTCATAAGCTTTCTCCCGGGGGTGAGCACCAAGGCGGCTAACTCCATCCGCGAAACGATTCGATCGTGGCGGATCGGTGCAAGTCGTAATAACCAAAGTCTTGAAGAGATTGCTCAATTCGTGAACCCTTTCGTGCGTGGTTGGGTGAATTACTACGCGAAGTTTTATCCTTCGGCGTTGACACCTGTCCTGCGGAGCCTCGAACGCAGTCTTGTGTACTGGGTGCGCCGCAAGTTCAAACGGTTTCGCTACCATCAACGGCAAGCCGTCCACTGGTTGGGCCGTGTTGCTCACAAGGAACCGGACTTGTTCGTGCTATGGTCACATGGGATTCGACCTGCGACTGGACAATAAGAGCCGGATGAGCCGAGAGGTTCCCGTCCGGTTCCGTGAGGGCCTGGGGGTGCAATTCCCCCGGGCTACTCGACTCGTGATCTTCACGAGGACAAAGCGCAGCGCAGAACGAGTCTTTGCATCGGTCCATCGTTATCTGACAAGCAAGCTTCACCTTGTTGTGAACTTGGAGAAGAGCCGACTCGTTACTACGGAGGAACTCGAATATCTCGGGTTCCGTTTCGTAGGTAGCCGAACGACGATCAACGTGTCGCAGAAGTCCATCCATCGTTTCAGGCACCGTATCCGTGAGATCACCGGGCGTAGCCGCGGAATCTCGATGGATCACCGGTTGCAGGAACTCGCGCGCTATGTGCGAGGATGGATGGGGTACTTTGCACTTGCCTCTCAATTGAAACTGTTCGCAAGCTTGGAACAGTGGATCCGGAGACGCATTCGCTGTTGTTACTGGAAGCGCTGGCGACATGTTCGCACACGCATCCGGGAACTCATCGCGATGCATGTACCCCGTAGGCAAGCGATCCGACACGGCAAGAGTCGCAAAGGACCTTGGCATATGGCCAAGACGATCGCAAGTGGTGTCGGGATGACGAATGATTGGTTAGCTTCGCAGGGTGTCTTGAGTCTGAAAACCCTCTGGGCAGAACTTGCTCATCTTCGTGGAACCGCCTAGTGCGGACCCGCATGCTAGGTGGTGTGGGGAGGGTGCCCGGAAACGGGCATCCTTACCCGATTACTCCGTTTTCGCAACGTCCAACGATAGTACGATGCGAAGATTTTTCTCGTCAGCCGAGACGATCCGAACGTCCTCGTGGTATCCGGATTTTGACGTTACCATTCTAAAGAATTCCACGCCAGTAGCGCAACACCATCCTGCCTCAAAAGTTCCGTCAGTTACAGTCTTTCCGTCATTTTGTTCTTCGTCATATTCCGGTCGTTTCCAATCATTGGGATAAAGAACAATTGTTGCATCAGCGATTCCAATTCCATTTCCGTCGACCACTACACCTGAGAAACTATATGTGCGTCCGCATCCTGCAACGCAAATGAAGAGTGCGATCAAGGCAAGAAGACTAGATTGGATAGTTTTCATGCTATTCTTCCCTTCAGGAGTAACGACCGAATTCAGCCAGTGCGAGCAGTTGACTCAACGCAAGTCAGGACGGCTGATCGAGCACTTGGCTGCAATTCATTGTTCGTCGATTGTACGCTTTGGAGGTGAATGCCGCACCTACGAATCGATCCTTTAACAGTCGATTCCAAACCGCCGTTCGTATGCGTAGAAGTCATTGATGTCACCGTCAACTTCTACGGTCGGATGATTAGGTCCGATCTCCTCGCGCATGAGCCAAGTAAGATGAATGACCGTCAACCTTTCATTGTTTTCGACATGCCTACAAAGTATGTCGTCGGTTCCTTCCCGGTGAGCTACAACCTCAACCGGTACTCGGTACAGCATGTGTCCGGGCGGTAGTTCGCGGCAAAGTTCAGCGTGAAAGTTTGCTGCCTGTTCTGGATCGGAAAGGAACCATCCATCAGGTAGTTTTGAATCAAACGCCCTGCTCATTTATGTTTGCAGTGCCTCATTCGACGAACGGCGGCCATCACCAAGTGGCCGCCAAAAAAGTCACCATGTCAAGCGCCGCCGAACGGCCACTTCGGTGCATGGTTTTGTTCTGGCTATCTTTCGTACTCGTGCTCAGTCCGATAGGACGGTGCTCGTGCTCGATTGTTGCAGTTGTCAATTGTAGCACTCCGCGATGCTCAATTCACGACCGGGTTGGATTTCCGTGCCGGTAGGACGGTGAGCGGGAGTCACGGACGACGGAATCAAAGGATGGTTCTGCAAGTCGCGGCGGAAACCGCCATACCGCGAGGCTAGAAAGTCGATCGATTACGAGCACGAGCACCGCTGCGCTGAGCACGAGCACGGTGAGAG
>CAIYZV010000271.1 GCA_903930765.1 uncultured Pirellula sp. | reverse complement strand
ATGGGAGGTCGCCGGTGACTGGATCGCGAAAGGAGGTGGATGGGCCGACTCGCCCGAACTGGCTCTCGAACATTTCGCTCTCACCGTTGCCAAAAACGATCCCTCCAGTGCAACCGCCGCACTCAATATCAAACGGGATATCGCACAGAAGTTTGGTGTCTATTGGGAGCAACGGGCCGATGCGATCTTGGTAGCCAGCCCAAGCCACATCTCGAACAATCCAAGCAACGGTACTGCGATGGCCTCGCTGGAGATATTTCGCATCCAAGTCCGCCAATTGCTAGCCGCCAAGAAGTGGAGGGAGGCGATCGAGAAACTCCAACAAGCAGAACTGGCAGCCTCACAGAAATCGCTCGATGCCGAAGCTTTCGCATTCGCAACTCAGATCGCAGCCACCTTCGCCGCAAACGGAGAACCCAGCCAAGCTGCCGACGAGTTCTATCGGGCCGCAATCAGCTACCCCGATGCTGACAAAGCACCCGCGACCGCCCTCATGTCGGCATGGCTGATCCGCAATCCCATCAAAAAAACCACCGCCGACCCAAACGAAGATCTCAATGCAGCCGCCTTGCAACGAGCAACCTACCGCGAGAGACTGATCGATACCGCTCGGCGATGGCCTGCCTCCGAAGCAGCCTCGCAAGCCTCCGATTGGCTCGAGCGCGATTGGCTCAGCGGTGATGACTGGAACCAACTCCTCGATTTCTGGACCGATCACGTCAAGACCTCTGCGAGCTTCGAAAAACAGACTCCGAAACAAGTCACACACACGATCCATCGCTGGCTCTTCGCTTCAACCCTCCTGCACGATGATTGGCTTGAACCTCCCTCCAAAGAACGGGATAAAAACGAGGAGCGATTCACGTTATTGACTCAAGCGATCGCACAGTACGCACCTGCGAATGAACGTGCATCGATCACATCCTGGTTGGATACGCTCTCCCCTGCCCCCGTTTGGCCAACCCCATCGAATGGTTCGGCCGGTTCTCCACAGCTTCCCAAGTGGATTTCCCAGCCCATCCTTCAAACCTCGACGTCGAATGCACCCCTACCCGAAAACGATCCTCTCGGCGGTATTGGTTTCCTCTGGTATGCCTGCGAATCAAAATCACAAGCACTTCTCGTCGCGCCTGAATCGACCCGCCTTACTACTGCCAAGGAACTTGCGAACCACCTTGAACAACTCACGGAGGAACTTGCTCGAGAACCTCGATATCCTTTTGGACCGCAGACCCGAGCAAGGATCGAACGTTCGATCGCTTTCTACGGTGCACTAGCACAATGCCATGGTGCGGACAGCGCTGACGGAATACGGGTCCTTGAGAACCGACGCGATGAAAACAAAAAATCGCTTTGGTGGATCTACCACGCAGCTCGCGCCATGCAATCGTTCACCGAGCATCGACAGAATGCGATCGGACTGTACCGTCAAATGGCGAGCGGTCTCCCCGCCGGAAGCCAGCCGTGGCTGGAAGCACGCGCACGCACGGCGCAGACGCTACGAGCGTTGGGCAAGGAAACAGAAGCCGATCAACTGCGAGATCTAGTACTGGCAACTTACCCCGCTGCCGAAACACCATGGCGAAACCGATTCGATTCGAAGTGATCGCAATTACTACACCAGAAAACAGGACGTTGTTTCCTACTTCCGGCGAGCTCGCACGTCAGGTCGAAAGACCAAGCATGTGGCTCTTCGAGCGGTTGAATTGAATCGCTTTCGATGCCCTGATCAAAAAGGATCTTGAAGTGAATAATGAAATCGCACAAACCGTAATTGCAGAATTGAACTTGACGCGCTAGCCGATCTCTAGGGCATTGATAAACTAGCGCATCAGGTTCAACTGGTAAACTTCGCCGTCCGCTTGCCCTACGGCTTGCGAATGCTAGACGAAGGCTCAAGTCTGCTCGAAATCGCAAAGAAAGTTGGTGCCCAAAGTCCCACAAAGATCCCAAATCGTTCGGCATGGGCCTTCGATTCAGCGGTTTCACCGCCAGTTAGGAACCAAATGGCGATGGAGCCAACAATGGATACGAACCCGAGAACGAAGCAAAGCTTAGATAAGTTTTCGAAGAACGAATTATTCATGGAGTTAACTCGGTAAGATTACTGAATCGACGACATGGATAACACCGTTTGTGCAATATATATCAGCGGACGTGACGGTCGCATCGTCAATCATGACCTTGCCATCCTTGACCGCAATCTTGATTGGCTTCGCCGCGACGGTTGTGGCAGTCGTAAGCTTAAGCACATCGGCTGCAGTCACCTTACCAGCAACCACATGATGCGTCAGAATACCTGCCAACTTGGCCTTATTCTCGGGCAGGAGCAGACTCTCCACTGTCCCGGCGGGCAACTTCGCAAATGCATCATCGGTGGGTGCGAACACCGTAAACGGTCCTGCGCCTTTCAATGTATCGACCAAACCTGCTGCTCCAAGCGCTGCAGCAAGTGTCTTAAACGTACCTGCGCCAACTGCTGTATCAACAATATCTAACATCGGTTCATCCTTGGCACTTCTTGCTCTACTCGCAACGCCAGGAATGCTGGTTAGATTCACGATCAAAGTCCTTGATGCCGTGGGATTATAGAGCGACGGCAACCCCTAGCCAGAAAGCCTTCCTCGAGTGACCGCGCAAAGCCTACGGCGGTTGTCCTCCAATTGACGTGAACGAACCGACTCGGCGTTCGAGAACCGAACGCATGCATGCATTCATTTGTGCCGGCGAGGCGGTCGTTAAGTCATCGAACCGAAATTACCGCAATACTCCCAGTACCGGTCGGTGGTCGGATGCGATTGGCTCGTCGAGCACACGGATCTCGACAACGGAAATCGGAGCCTTCCTACCGGTCAGGACATAGTCGATCCGAGACGTCGGGGTTTCGGCGGGATAAGTCGCTCCGGCACTCTTCAACGCTTCAACATCCCAGAATCTTCGTATGCTTTTCATCGTCTCACTCTCAGGCGTTGCGTTCAGATCTCCAGCCAGAATAACTACGCCGTCTCCGCTTTCAAACAACTCCACCAACCGGTCCGCTTGCCGCTTGCGAAGCTCTTCACTCGAGTGATCCAAATGGGTCGAGATAAAATGAATCTCTTTACCTTGGAAATCCACGACTGCTTCCACCGCAATCCGCTGCTCGCGACCTGACTCATTGGGGAGTTGGTGGATTTCAAATCCAGCGATTGGCTCTCGCGACAAGATCGCTTGGCCATACTCTCCTCCTTGAAAATCGATCGCTTTGGCGAATCGGCCGTAGAGTCCTGTGTACCTCGCAAGCATCTCCAACTGCTTTTGCTCAAAGGTCCGTTTGGTACCTTGATCCACCTCTTGCAGCGCCACCAAATCAGCATCTGCCGCGCGGATCACTTCACCGATCCTAGGAATATCAAGTGCTCCATCAACACCGATCGCATGATGGATGTTGTAGGTGAGCACTCGCAAGGTTCCTTGGACCGACGGGACTCGAGGTCGCAACACAGCCGTCACCGGAAAATGATCCGAAGGTGTCCGGCCCTCTAAGCTCGTACGATCGATCCCCGCCAACCGAATTTCGAACTCTCGAGAACACGCGATCCAATCGATTCGAGATCCACCGGTTTTCTTTGCATCAAAACCGGAGAACGTTCCTTCTTCCGGCTGGGGAGTCGGGGAGTACGCGCGTAGCGTATCCACCAGCAATGGAACATTGTCTCGGGTACCCTTGGAATCCAACTCAAAAAGCTCTCGGTAGGGTGGTTGGGCCGGATCGGCATTGAAGTCTCCTGTGACGATGCAGCGGCAACCTTGTCCAATCTGCGATAATTTCATCCGAATCAATCGCGCACTCTCTGCCCTCGCTCGTTCCCCTTGATGATCAAAGTGCGTATTGAGAAATAAAATCGGCTCCGATTCCGGCATCCGAAGGTCCTTGAGTTTGACCCAAGTCGCAATTCTTGGAAGGGCCGCGTCCCAGCCTTTGCTCCCGACCTTGTCCGGTGTCTCACTGAGCCAAAAGTGCCCTGCATCCAGTCGCTCAAATCGATCCTTGCGGTAGAAAAGCGCCGCCATTTCGCCCTTCTCGTCGCCATCATCTCGACCTGCTGCGACTCGATCAAAATCCGGCATCCGCTCCGAGAGATAATCCCGTTGCGATGCAAGCGTTTCTTGGGTGCCGAGCAAGTCCGGGTCGAAATCCTCGATCGTCTCCATGAGAAAATCTTTCCGAACGTCCCATCGATTGATCCCATCGTTGGCCGTTCCATATCGGATATTGAAACTCATGACTCGAATCAGAGGCGCCGACTCAGCGGCTCGCACTGCGGTTCCAACGATCGAAATCACCCCCAACAAGAATAGACTCAGCAACAATGATTTTGGCCTGGATGAGTGGTTTCGATAGATCATGGTTTGGAAATTGATTGGGTCGAAGGTTTCGTTGGCTTGATGAACGAGAGATATGCACGAAAAAGAGGCGTTGAGAGATTGGAGTGTATCGTCTGCGACGATGCTCCGTTCTCCCAACGCCTCTACTGTAATCAAAAATTCATCGATCCGTAAAAGGCTCTTTAAGCGGCGAGATCAGCTACTTTTTGAAGTCGCCGGCACGGATGATGACCAATCGCTTCGGATCGATGTGCTTGCGAAACGCCGCTTGCACGTCTTTGGTCGTCAAAGCTTCGATTTGCTTCTCTTCTTGTGCCACGTAAGCCATGGAACGTCCGAGATCCAAGTTCGAACTCAATTGACCCGCGATTGCTCCATCGGATGCCCGCCCGGTTTTGCGCGCTTCCAAATACGCTTTCTTTGCGTCGGCCAATTCCGCTTCGGTGGGACCCGATTCAATGAAACGAGTCAGCTCTTCCATCGCAGCTGTTTCCACGGCATTGATATTCTCCGGATTGGTAATCGCGTTGATAGTAAATCGAGCATCGTTGCCTCGTGACGGGATGGAGACCGATGAGTTCACCCCGTACGACAAGCCTTCTTTCTGACGGATTCGATCACCCAGACGCGAGGATAGAGTACCACCCCCGAGAATGAAATTACCGATTTCCAATGCGATATCTTCTTCGGCATCTTCGTTAAGCGGGAATGACAACCCGGCCAAGAAGACGGCATTCGCTTTGTCTGGGGTAACGATATTCTCTTTCGCTCCAGATTGCCCCTTTTTCACCGCGCGATCGATCCGTTCATAACGGGTCGACGACTTCCAATCCTTGAGTGCTTCTCCTACTTCCTTGAGGGCCTCCTCGGGAT
>CAIYZV010000270.1 GCA_903930765.1 uncultured Pirellula sp. | reverse complement strand
CGTCATCTTTTATTTCCGTCCATGCAGTGTACGAAACTTAGCGAAAGTGGGTAGGTAGGATCGACGGGAACGCATTGCGGGAACCGTCTGTAGGAACGATGTTCCGAGAGCTACTAAATTCCACCTTGGTCCGTCATCGACAAAATACAGTTTGAACCAATAAAAAAAGCGAGAAGCAATACGCCTCTCGCTTGTTTGTCATTCCAACCGCCATCGGAGCATTCGACGCCCGACTAGGCCTTGGCCATCGCAGCGAGTTGTTTCTTGCGTTCGGCGATGATGTCGTCTTGCAAGTTGCGTGGTACAGGAGCATATCGAGCCAATTCCATGGCAAAGGTTCCTTGGCCCTTGGTCATACTTCGTAGATCCGTTGCATAACCAAAGGTGTTCGCCAATGGAACTTCGGCGGTGATGTAGGAAACACCATCCCGAGCGTCGGTATTGTTCACCAATCCGCGTCGGGAAATGATATCTCCCACCACAGAACCTTGGTCGTTCTCTGGACACTCGATATCGCACTTCATGATCGGTTCGAGCAGGAGCGGACTCGATGCCCTCAATGTTTCACGGAAGCAATCGCAAGCGGCGATGTAGAACGCGCGTTCGCTCGAGTCGACATCGTGGTAGCTACCGTCGTTGAGATCCATCTTGACACCCACCACAGGGAAGTCCGCCAAAGGCCCCTTGAGCATGGAGTCCCGGAAACCTTTTTCCACGGGTGGAATGAATTGCTTCGGAATCCGTCCACCGGTGACATGATCCTCGAACTCGAAGGTCTTTTCCCCTTCAGGATCCATTGGCGAAAGCTTGCCCACGATATGGGCGAACTGACCAGAACCACCCGTTTGCTTCTTGTGCTTGTAGTTGAACTCTTGTGCGACACCCGGAGTTTCGCGGTAGCTAACCTTCGGTGCACCGACTTGGACTTCGACTTTGTACTCCCGACGCATGCGTTCCACGTAAATGTCTAGGTGCAATTCACCCATCCCGCAGATGATCGTCTCGCTCGTCTCCTCATCGTTGTAGACTTGGAAGGTCGGATCTTCTTTACGGAATCGGTTCAGAGCCTTGCTCATCTTGTCTGCATCCGCACGGCTAGCCGGCGTCACTGCAACCTTGATAACAGGATCGGGCACGAACATGCTCTCAAGGGTGCAATAGTCACGGTCATTGCTATACGTTTCACCGCTCGCGCAATCGATACCCATGATGGCGACGATATCGCCCGCCTCGGCAGTGTCGATTTCCTCCCGCTTGTCCGCGTGCATACGAACAATACGGCTAAAGCGTTCCTTTTTGCTGGTCCGCTGGTTGATGTACATTTCACCCTTGCTGATTTTACCTTGGTAAATCCGCATAAAGGTCAACTGACCGAACGGATCTTCCACGATCTTGAAGGCCATACCAACGAACGGAAGGCTTGGGTCAGGCTTCAATTCCATCTTGATTGTCTCATCGCCAACCTTACGAGCCGAAATCGATCTCTCGAGGGGGCTGGGTAGGTAGCGGATGACGTTGTCGAGCAGGAGTTGCACACCCTTGTTCTTGTAGGCAGAACCACAGAACACAGGGGTGATCCGACGCTGCTGGGTAGCGTCCTTGCAAACCTTGTAAACTAAGTCGTTCGGAACGGCTTCTTCGCTCAGCAGCAATTCCATCATCTCATCGCTGTACATCGCAAGGCCTTCGAGCATCTTTTGACGCATCTCGGCCGCCTTGTCGGTGTACGCAGCGGGAATGTCTTCTTCCCGAACGGTTTCCCCGTCCTTGCCGTCGAAGTGATACGCCTTCATGGTGACCAAATCGATCACACCTTCAAAGGTTTCGCCGGCACCGATCGGAATCTGCATCATGATCGCGTCCGCGTGCAACTTGTCGCGAACTTGCTGAGCCACGCGATACGCATCCGCACCGGTACGGTCCATTTTGTTCACAAAGGCCAATCGAGGAACACCGTAACGGCGCATCTGGCGATCCACGGTCAACGACTGGCTTTGAACGCCACCGACCGAGCACAACACGAGGACGGCCCCGTCGAGAACGCGAAGAGATCGCTCGACTTCGATGGTGAAGTCGACGTGACCCGGGGTGTCGATCAAATTGATGACATGGTCGTCCCATTGGAGCTGCGTCGCGGCGCTGGTGATGGTGATTCCACGTTCCTTCTCGAGTTCCATGTAATCCATCGTAGCGCCGTCGCCATCACCCTTCACTTCCTCAATCTTGTGGATCCGACCTGCGTAGAACAAAACACGTTCGCTGAGGGTGGTTTTGCCCGAGTCAATGTGTGCGCTGATACCGATGTTTCGTAGTTTGCTGAGGTCCATAACTCCACTTATTACCAATGCGATCTCAACGCGGAGTGCCACTGACGGCCGCTCAAGATCTTCTCCCAAGAGGAAACCAAACCGCTGAAACGAGCTGAGACCGTCCTGTCCGAGCTCGATTTTCCAACGGAATCCGAAGATATATGCGAAGAAAAGTGTACCCAGAACCCCCTTTTCGGAAAGGCCAAAAAGCAATCGCTTCAAAAACCGCCCCCCTACCATTGGGGCACATGATTCGGATTCGCGAATCGCCCCGCTCGGATTCTCCGAATCTTAACGACTGCAACGGGGCTAAAGGGAGCGGATGAGCCTGTCGCTGGATTTGGTCTAGCCCCTCGCCATCCCGGAAACTAGCCTTGGACAAAACGCTCGCTAGCACCGCCCTCTCAGGAAGCTCGAAAAAGCCAGGAAAAACCATGAGCCAACTCCTCGAATGGGTCCTTCACATGGACCGCCACCTCCGCGAACTGATGGAGTCTGTCGGGGCTGAGTGGTTGTACATGATCCTCTTTGCGATCATTTTCTGCGAAACAGGCTTGGTGATCCTTCCTTTCTTGCCCGGAGACTCCCTCCTATTCGCGGTGGGTGCGTTGTGCGCCATCCCCAATAGCCCCCTCCAACTCTGGATCATGATTCCCCTGTTGACCGTCGCAGCAATCGTGGGAGATGCGGTTAACTATTGGGTAGGCTACCAGATTGGCCCGCGGGTTTTCCGGAGCGACACTTCGGCTTGGTTCAATCGGAATCATCTCCTCCGCGCGCAGTCGTTCTACGAGCGTTACGGCTCCAAAACCATCATCCTTGCCAGGTTCATCCCCATCGTTCGAACCTTCGCACCGTTCGTAGCGGGGATCGGCAAAATGAACTTCTTGAAGTTCTGGTTGTACAACATCCTCGGTGGAATCGTTTGGGTTACCCTCTTCCTTGTCGCCGGATACTGGCTGGGGACTTGGGAAGTGATCCAAAAGAATTTCTTCCTGGTCACCATCGGCATTATTCTCGTTAGCGTTATCCCGATCGCCATCGAGTGGCTCCAGTCGCGAAAATCGCGAACCCCTCACGCGTAATCGCCGGCGGACTACAATAAGGGAATCATCACACGAATCCCTTTCCTCGGGTCCTTTCCTCGGGCCCCAACCCTCTGGCCCTTCCCTCTGGATCGAATATGCATATTACGCATCATGGTGCACAGGATGGTGTTACCGGTTCGTGCCACCAACTCCATTTTTCGGAAATGAATTCGGTGCTCATCGACTGCGGCTCGTTCCAAGGCCGGGATGCACGACTCCATCCGGACCCAAGGATCGAATTTCCGCTCGACGGCATCGACGCATTGGTCTTAACCCATGTGCACATCGATCATATCGGCAGGCTTCCCTACCTCCTGGAAGCGGGATTCCACAAACCGATCTATTGCACGCCTCCCACCGCACGGTTTTTGCCGATCATGCTCGAGGACGCGATTCGGCTCGGCATTACCCGCAACAAAAAAGTCATTGCCGAAGTTATCAAAGAAATCAAAGAACTAATCGAACCGGTTCCCTACGGCAAATGGCAATCGCTGAAGCACAACGCCCAATTCCGCTTTTTTCCCGCGGGTCACATCCTGGGCTCCGCGTACGTAGAATTCGATCATGGCGATGAACGCGTCGTCTTCAGCGGCGATCTTGGCTCTCGTTGCACCCCGATCCTGAACCCTCCGCAAAGCCCCGAACGGGCCGATGTCCTGGTCCTTGAAAGCACCTACGGCGATCGGTTGCACGAGGGACGAGAAACTCGCGTCGAACGATTGGAAGCCATCCTCTGCGAAACACTCGAGAATCGCGGCGTAACTCTAATACCCGCCTTCAGCTTGGGACGGACTCAGGAAATCCTTTTTGAACTCAATCAAATCATCGAAGAAATTGGACGCAAATCCTCCTGCGACATGCTCAAAGGGATCGACATCATCATCGATTCCCCGATGGCCATCAAGCTTACCGAAATCTATGAACAAATGAGCGTCTTCTGGGGCGAAGAAGCTCGTGAAGTCCTCACCGTAGACAATCAACCGTTCGTATTCAGCAACCTTATTGAGATCGATCAAGGTGGTGAGTCGCGAGGAACGATCGAGTATTTAAAAAGATCTGGAAAACCCGCCATCGTGATCGCAGGTAGCGGTATGTGCACCGGCGGTCGGATCATGGATTACCTTCGAGCCTTCATCGGCCGCCCCAATACCGATATCGTCTTTGTCGGCTACCAAGCCGCTGGGACCACCGGACGCTACATCCAGGATTGCCAAGAGGGGAAATGCAGCGTGAAAATAGACCATCAAGAGTACCACGTTCGCGCTAAGACCCACACCCTTTCCGGTTATTCGGCCCACGCCGATCAAGCGGATCTGATCAAGTTCGTACAAGGGATTCCGAACAAGCCACGAGAAATCCGCCTCGTACACGGCGAGGATCAAGCCAAAGCGGTCCTCGCTGAAAAACTCAAAGCTCTTGGCCACACCGTGAATGCATCTGTATCCGGTAGAACCTTAGAACTCCCCCCGGGATTCGACCCGAAACATCCCGACACCTCGAAGTCCTCGCAATCCGAATAGCATGAATGCGACAGCGTTACCCCGTTAAGGCACTGCGTTCATAAGCAACTGCAAATTGCCAAGGAATACCAGAGTTGGAAACGGCAGAGTTGGAAACGGCAGAATCCTTTCACGATTTGCAAGCTACATCACTCGCGACATCAACGGCTAAATCAACATGGACGGTAGAAATGGCTCGTGCATCGAGATCCGCGGCGCGAAGACGCACAATCTCAAGAGCATCAATTTAGACATCCCGCACGACAAATTGACGGTGCTTACCGGCGTAAGCGGAAGCGGAAAAAGCTCTCTCGCGTTCGACACCCTCTTCGCTGAAGGCCAGCGTCAATACCTGCAAAGCCTCTCGAGCTTCACCCGTCAATTCGTGGACCAATTGGAACCCCCTAACGTCGATTCGATCCGCGGGCTGCAACCCTCCCTGTGCATCGACCAAAATCAAGGCGTCTCCAGTCCTCGAAGCACGGTAGGGACGATCACGGAGATCCATGACTTCTTACGCCTGTTGATGGCACGCGTGGCAACTCCTGCATGCCATTCCTGCGGAAATCCCATCGATCGCCAGCCTCCAACCACCATCATCGAGTCGATTGCGAACCTGCCCGAAGGCTCCAAAATCACCATCATGGCTCCGATGGTCCTGAGCCGAAAAGGTGGACATCTTGATGTATTTGAAAAGATCACCAAATCGGGTTTACTGCGGGCGCACGTCGATGGGGAATTCGTCGACCTCGAATCTCCCCCCATCCTTTCGCCGCGCAAAGAACATTCGATCGCGGCGGTCGTTGATCGCTTGGTCCAAAAACCCGAGAACATGGAACGAATCCACGCGGCTGTCCACGCAGCTCTGCGCCTCAGCAACGGACTTGTCTCGCTCCAATTTCAACCCCCGAAACAAACCGAAACGCAACCTCAACCCGCGAGTTCATCGCGCGCTCGGGAACCCAAGAATCAGCTGACCGAATTCGATCAATTGTTCTCAACGCGATTCGCTTGTGTCGCATGCGGCATCAGCCTTCCCGAAATCGAACCCCGCACCTTCAGTTTCAATAGTCCCTATGGTGCTTGCCCAACCTGCGAAGGCTTTGGAGAAATCGGTGATGAAAACAAGCAACCATGCCCGACATGCCACGGCGATCGCTTGCGCCCAGAGTCGCTAGCGATCCGCTTGTCCAACAAATCGATCGCAGACATTTCAAAGCTTCCGATCTCGGACCTGAGAGAATGGCTTGCGAGCCTCCAATTCGAGCGAACAAAACAACCGATCGCAGAGCCGATCCTTAAAGAAATACAACCCCGACTCGACTACCTCTCCCAAGTTGGCCTCGGATACTTGACGCTGGACCGCAAAGGTGATTCGCTCAGCGGTGGTGAACTGCAACGCGTTCGATTGGCAACCAGCGTGGGTACCGGATTGATCGGCGTTTGCTACGTCCTCGATGAACCTTCGATAGGTCTGCACCCTCGCGATACGCAACGACTGATCGAAATCCTGCGATCGCTTCAAAAACGAGGAAATACGATCGTGGTTGTCGAACACGACGAGGCGATCATGAAAGCCGCTGACCTACTGGTCGATATCGGACCCGGCGCCGGAGTTCATGGCGGCGAAATCATCGCGTGTGGCTCCCCCAAAAAAATTTCTCGCGTCGCCGAGTCGATCACGGGACAGTACCTTTTGGGTACCCAAAAAACTCATGCCGCGCGAGAACGCCCCGTGGAAGACGACACCCCAAAACTGAAACTCTCAGGTGTCACCAAAAACAACCTTCGGAATGTCAGCGTCGAATTCCCTCTGGGGCGACTCGTAGGAATTACCGGTGTCAGCGGAAGCGGCAAAAGCACCCTCATCCATGACTCTCTCGTCGCTGCCATCCAATCGTCCCTCTCGGGCACCACCCTCGCCACCACGCATTGGAAGCGATTCACCGGTGCAGACCAAATCGATCGACTTGTCGAGATCGACCAATCCCCCATCGGACGCTCGCCGCGCAGTGTACCTGCCACCTACTGCGGCCTTTGGGATGACATCCGTAAAATTTATGCATCCACCCGAGACGCAAAGCAACGCGGCTTCAACGCCGTCCGATTTAGCTTCAACGCAGGAAACGGTCGCTGCGACGCATGCGCCGGCCAAGGTCGACAAAAACTCGAGATGAGCTTCCTCGAGGACGTCGATATCCCATGCCCAGAGTGCGTCGGGAAGCGATTCAATCGCCAAACGCTCGCCGTTCACTTCAAAGGAAAATCCATTGCCGATGTCCTCGAAATGACCGTCGATGAAGCCGTCGAATTCTTCGAGAATATGGATTCCCT
>CAIYZV010000269.1 GCA_903930765.1 uncultured Pirellula sp. | reverse complement strand
GTAAATCGGATCCAGTGACCTTTGGAAGGATGTGTTCCCGAGCGATTGCTAGCCCAATACCGGAATCGTCGACGCCCCATGATTTGCATGCTATTTTCTGTTACGTGGGTGGCACGTAATTAGTCTTGAAGAATCGCGGCATACGTCGGCGTATGACCGGATTGAAGGAATGCAGGGTAAGACGATCGCTTCGATGGCGGCCGAGACAGTGGTGTTGTCCACGGAGGAAGCGGGCAGGATCCGGCGGACTTCGACCCCGGATGAGCTTCGTGAGAGGCGTGCGAAAGCCAAGCGAGCGCGCCGAGGGAGTTCGATCTTGCGGGATGCGTGGTTAGCGCCATTGACGCTCGATGAACGGGGCAAGCCTGGACCGCAGGTGAGTTTTACGCCGGTGCGGGCGAGCGACAAGGGGTTCTTGACGATGTCACTGAAGGATTACTTGGCGCTGCTGAAGTGGACAGGGAGCCACCGACCGCGTCTAGGGAAGCCGGAGGCGACCCCGGAGGTGGAGTCGATCTTGAAGCGACTGGGGGTCGAGGGATCGATGTGGATTGACTTGGTATGGAAGTTTAAGAAGTATTACCAAGGGAGTGCAGCGGGTTTGCCAGAGACGTTAGCGCAGCATGCCCAGGAGCATCAGCACCGTTGGCGACGTGGCCAACGGGCCGTGCGTGGAATCTTTGCAGCGGGTGAGAAGGCTGTGTCTGTAGGCTGATGCCATTTCGCGGAACGAGCGTTACGTTCCGTGTGCTTGGTTCCCTGATGGCGGACGAGAGTTACGGGTATCGAATCAGGCCTGTAATGCGTTGCGCATCGGGATGCTTGCTTGCGCAGTTCTAGCTCCAGCATCTTTTACTGTTGGTAAATCGGATGCAGTGGCCTTTGGACGGACGTGCTCCCGAGCGATTGCTAGCCCAATACCCGCCTCGTCGACACTCCCTGATTTGCATGCTATTATCCATATACGTGGGTGGCACGTAACTAAGATAAGAGGGAGCAATGTGGTGCATCGAAGTCGCCGCTCGAGTCTTCCTGTTTTTTGAAACGTGGTTTCCATCGACATCGTTTTCCACTGGCTTTATCCGGATTGAACATGCCTGAAGCATATCCTGAAAACGTGCCGGGCGACTTTTACGTCGAACGCGACTGTTGCACATTGTGTGACGTACCACGAACTATCGCGCCGCAGCTGTTTACTTACGCAGGACGGACTGACGGATACGATCACTGCTATGTATCAAAGCAACCTGCGAACGAGTCCGAGCTGGACGCGATGCTAGAGGTAATTCGGTGTGCTGAACTGCAGTGCATCCACTATCGGGGAAATGACCGTGGTATATTGAAACGTATCGAGGCGATGGGTCAGGCCGGCGTTTGTGATGTTTTTTCTTCCGAACCACCACCCGAAATGCCTCGGCCATAGCGGCGACGCTAACGATAACACCGATCGGATAAGAGGAAATAGATTCGATGTTGTGATAGGTGTGAAAGGTGCGTGGATCGTGACGCGATTTTGTGGAGGTATGTTTTGAAGCCGTGGGAATGTGGCACGACGCTCCGCCGTCGTCAAATACTGGCGTCATGGGTTGCGTGTCGTAATCGGGTTAAATTGATTTGAGCATTTGCGGAGTTGTGGGCGACGACGGCGGAGCGTCGTTCCACTTTGGAGGGCGGAAGCATTCGGCACTGGCCGAGCCGAGTCGTTCGCTTGTTCGCAACCCAACTATTTTGGTGTTACTTCTTCAAATCAAAGGAAAGCATAGATGCGAAATTGGATTAAGGTCGTCGCAGTTTCGATATGGGGCGCCACTGCCTCTTTTGGCTGGGCCCAAAGTCTCGTTAAGACCTTAGAGGAGCATCGAAACGATCCGCTCCTCTCGAACCGTCGCTTTCTTGCGTCCTTGGAAAAGCTAGATGGCTTTGTTCGAGTCACGGATAAGCCGTTTTTGATGCATGCGCCAACCGCGACTCAATGTGTCATTAATACTCATGTCGATGTTCATGGTGATCGATACTGTGATGTTTACATCAGCAAGGGTGGCGAGGCCGCGATTCGTGCTGGTACCGCCGAGTATCCGGTGGGGACCGTCGTCATTAAGATCAAGTATCCCGATGAAGAACGAAGCAAAATTGAGTTGTATACCGTCATGAGAAAGATGCCGAAGGGATATTGGCCCGAGCATGGTGACTGGGAATTCAGCGTTTTGGATTCGGAAAAAAAGCACGTGCTTGCTCGGGGACGCGTGGAATCATGTGCAAATTGTCACGATGCATACGCTGCATCCGGATACGTGACTCGGACCTACCTACGAGAAAGAGTAAAAGACGCACCATGACATGTCCCCAATGGACTCGGTCCGCCTCGCGAACTTGCGTTGAGTTCACGCGTCGTCCTCTGTGGTATTGGGCGTCCGTCCCGCCAGTAATGATCGCCAGCGATGATCGATAACAATCCTTATTCCCCGCCATCAACTCAAGTCGATTCTACACAGCCGTCGCCTATGCTGATTGAGGCTCGGAAACTTACTTGGTGGCCTGGCGTATTGATGATCGGTCAGGGGACCATCTTGTCGAGTGTATTCGCTATAGCCATTGCGGTCGGCGTCGCTTCGCGCGGCGTGCCGAATCCTGCTTCACCTCAGAACGTCTTTATGTTTACGTTTCTTCTCGCACCGCTACTTGTTTGGTGCGGTATACAACTGAAGCGAATTGAATCGCGCAGTCTATCTTACTTGGGGGCCGCACTATCTGTAGTGCTGTTTCTTCCCGTGGGGTGGGTTGTATGCATCTGGGCAATTATCGCTCTCAATCGGCCAATGGTGCGCGAAGCGTTTAGGGTTCGGGAAATGGCTCAGTGACCATAAGAGGGGAGCACTAGGACGAACGAAAAATTACAGCCAAGCGGCGGATCAGGCATTTTGCCAAATGGAATCATTTTCTACCGCCATTGGCTGAACGGCTGCGTTATGTCTACGTGGGATCTCACAACGGGGGGCGCGAGGACACAGAGTCAGATTGGTGGTCAGGGATGGATTCTGCGCATTCTGGTGCGCGTCAGTTCTTCTCCGGTTCTCAGCGTCGCAGTTGGAGTTTTGTGAAGTTGCTTTTTGCAGCAGAGAACAAAGTGGCACGACGCTCCGCCGTCGTGAAATGCTGGGCTCATGGGTTCTGTTTCGGTAGGTGGCTATATTGATTTGAGTTAACGCGGATTTGTGGGCGACGACGGCGGAGCGTCGTTCCACTTTGGGGTGCGGTATGCTTTGGTGCTTGCCGAGCACGGAGGTCGAGAGCTAGAATCGAAGAAGTTTGAATGGTGAAGTTGGAAGTTTGAAAGCCGAGCCGAGTCGTTCGGGTGTCTATTTCAGACTTCAACATTCGAACTTCAAACTTCCTCTGGGATTCCACCCTAAACCCAGGACTTACATGGCTTCGTTACGCCAAAAAATACTTTCGATACCATGCACCGGATGGACCTATTGTTTTGATCTCAGCGGTTCATTTTCGCGTGCCTCAAAGGAGAACTATGCAACCCGGGACAATAGTCGGAATTGTTGGCTCAGTGATCGGTATCTGTGGTGGTATTGTTGGTACGTACTTTAGCATCAGGAACACAAACGGTCCAAAGGAACGGTCCTTTGTGATTAAGGCTTCGGCAATGACCTGGGTGGCCGTGGCTATTTTTTTGTCTGCACTTCTGCTGCTGCCTTCACCATACAACCAATTGATGTGGATCCCGTACGGACTCCTTCTTGGATTTGGGATTCGAAAGTTTAACGAAATGCAGAAAAGAATTCACGACGAAGAAATCACCTTTCCGTCATGATGCGATGCAGACTGCGCTATGGTACGGGAATCTTCGTCGTGCCTGGACGAGATGTGTAGGCATGCAGTGCGTGTTCTTGCCGTGAGCAACGCATGAGCATCGCTAAGATCCTAGGCGTATACCAAACTGCGGCATAACCGATAATGGATTAGATTTTGCGTCGTTGCGATCGGGACGTTCGGTCGGGATGCAGAGAACAACGTAGCACGACGCTCCGCCGTCGTAAAATGCTGGGCTCATGGGTTCAGTTTCGGTAGGCGGCTATATTGATTTGAGGTGTTGCGGAGTTGTGGACGACGACGGCGGAGCGTCGTTCCACTTTGGTACCGGTTGTTTAACGACGGCGGAGCGTCGTTCTACTATATGTCGAATTGTGAGAAGGACGCTATTCATGAGACCACTATCGCCTAATGAGGCCTTCACGAAACTCCGTCGCTTATGCATGGGGCTTGGTTGGGACGCACCCTTGGTCGCGAATCGGACTCCCGAGGAATTGCACGATCGGGGGAAGCATTCTCTTATGCGTTACTTCTACACGATGCACGAAATGAATTCTCCAATCTACCTGCAGATCAATCCGCAAACGGATCTGCATCCTCGGTTGTTCGCCATCAGTATCTTTGCGTTGCGATACCGGATCTGCACCGGTTGGCATGGATTTATGCTGGATCGGAACATGAAACGCGAGATCGTGGCTGTATCGCGTTGGGCCCATGCGAGTCTGTTTGAAACCGTAGGGAGCCGAAAGGCTTTTCGCGAATCGAATCCTGAGTGTTGCGATTATACGTGGAAACGCATTCGAGACTTTGGGGGGCCATATCCCCAAAGCTCAACGTACGAACGTTGGCAGAATCGTGGAATTGTTGATTGACCATCTAGGGCTAAATTCCGATTGCACTGGAGGCAGGGGGCAGTTTGGTAGATAGTAGCACGACGCTCCGCCGTCGTGTGCTGACGTTGTTTACAACGTCGGATGGCTGTTGACGTGGCGAGTTGCGACGCGGAGGGTAGTGATGCGATGTGTATGGACATTTCACGACGGCGGAGCGTCGTGCCACTATGTTTAGTCTGTGCGACTCCAGTAGAGATAGTCTGACGGTGGTAGATTCGCTGCAATGCCATTGCGGGCGATGTAGCGTTGCAAATACGCGAATTGATCGGCGCTACGTACCAAATGATCGAAGGGCTCGCTCTGCCAAAACGACCCTCTGCGACCCAGTCGCCTATTGATCCGATGAGCAGTAAAGTGCAACCAGCTATCGCATTGGTGACAGCATGTTGTCGGCGGGTTGAACTGTACTAGAAGATGCACATGGTTCGGCATCACGATCGCACAATCGAGATGGTATCGGTCACCATCGAAATGCCTGAGTGACTCTACAACAATATCGGCAAGTTCCCGATTGCGCAAGACACACTCACCATGGCAGGCATCGAGGCTTCCATGCCAAAGCTGACTGCGATATTTCAGATAGTCCGAGCGGAGGGAACTTGGTAACTTCGTGAGATCTTTGGGAGGTAGGGGACCTTCGATTTCGATTCCATGGTCACGGAGCCACCGGCAGAGTTTGCATTGCCAAGCATCGACCACTTGTTTTGGCATCGAATCCGAAGTTCGAAAGGTGATGAAGGTGGCAACGCCGGGCTGGAACCAGTGCGGCAAGTTCCTCGCGGAGATGTCGATGTCGGCGTCGCGATCGAAAACACCGAAAACGACGGGGTCGTTCATCATTTATTCCCTTTCTATCGTATGTGGATGAAAAAGTAGCACGACGCTCCGCGTCGTGAATTGATATCGAGGTGTTGATTGTAGCTTGATTGGGATTCCGTGGGTGTTGAGTTGGGGATTACGACGGCGGAGCGTCGTGCTACTATGGTTCCAGTTATTTCACGACGGCGGAGCGTCGTGCTACTATGTTTCGATTCATTTCACGACGGCGGAGCGTCGTGCCACGATGGTGCGGACTCTTGGTAGAATCTGTAGTGACGCTCCTGTGCCTACTTGAAATCCCACTCTCCCACCGTGAACCTTGACATGCAAATCCTTCCTAAAATACTTATCGCGATTGCTTGGATCGGTTGCAGCACCGCATCCGGATTTTTTGACGCCTCTGGCGATCGCGAAGTTCAACCCGACGTGCCTCGAGGGAAGATCACCTCGGGTGAGTTCAACGAAAGTCAAATTTTTCCTGGTACCAAGCGGCAGTACAGTGTTTACGTACCCGCTCAATACGACCCAGCAACGCCGGCGAGCTTGATGGTGTTCATGGATGGCTCCGGATACGCGCAAGCCGATGGCGCGTTTCGTGTGCCAGTCGTGTTTGACAACTTGATCCATCAAAAGGCCATGCCGGTTACTGTTGCGGTATTCGTCAATCCTGGCACCATCGCAGGTGCCAAGCCTGGTGCAGCCGATCGCAGCAATCGGTCGTTTGAATACGACTCGCTCGGCGATCGCTATTCCAAATTTCTGATCGATGAGTTCCTGCCGGTAGCACTGAAGGATCTGAATATTTCAACTTCGCCGAAAGATCGTGCTGTTTGCGGGATCTCCTCGAGCGGCATTTGCGCGTTCACCGTCGCTTGGGAGCGTCCAGACCAGTTTGGGAAAGTCCTCAGCCATATCGGTAGCTTCACCAACATCCGCGGCGGATGGGCTTATCCAGGCCTGATTCGTAAGTCCAAACGGGATCCGAAACCGATCAAGGTCTATCTTCAGGAAGGAAAGGAGGACCTTAACAACCTCCACGGCAACTGGCCGCTCGGGAACCATGACATGGCGGCGGCGCTCCAATTTGCTGGATACAACTACCAATTGGTGATGACCGATGGTGGGCACAGCGGTAAGTGGGGTGGTGAGGAATTGCCCAACGCATTGCGATGGCTTTGGGATAACGAAGCGAAGTCAACCGAAGTACCCATCGTTGAAACCAAACCCAAATGGGAACCGCATCCGGATGCGATCTCGCAGGATTCCATACCGCACGGGAAAGTGATCTCGATGGCACCTTGGGAATCCAAAGTGTTTCCGAACACCACCCGCGATTGGTCGATCTATGTCCCTGCTCAGTACAACGAGAACGAACCTGCGGGGCTGATGATCTTTCAAGACGGAGAGCGGATGCGGAATGAGAAAGGACGTTGGCGTATACCCACCGTCTTCGACAATCTGATCGCCGGAGGCGAGATGCCGGTCACGATCGCCGTGTTCATCAATCCCGGGCATGAAACATCGAAGCCGCTTCAAGACCAACGTTTTTCGAACCGTAGCCTCGAATACGATAGCCTCGGTGATCGCTATGTGCGATTCCTGCTCGAGGAAATTATTCCAGAGGTTGAAAAAGAATATCGATTGTCCAAGGACCCAGAAATGCGAGCCATCGGAGGTTCCAGTTCCGGGGCTATTTGTGCGTTCACC
This sequence comes from uncultured Pirellula sp., assembly GCA_903930765.1. Lineage (GTDB taxonomy): Bacteria > Planctomycetota > Planctomycetia > Pirellulales > Pirellulaceae > JBKCUI01. Next base: position 612 of record CAIYZV010000269.1, on the reverse strand, counting down.
GCAGCATGGGAACGACCGGACATGTTCCGCAAGGTGTACTCGACCGTAGGTAGCTTTACAAATTTGAGGGGAGGGAATATCTATCCTGCGTGGGTACGAAAGACCGAGCCCAAGCCCCTGCGGGTCTACATGTCCGATACCAGTGGCGACATCGACAACCCATTCGGCAGTTGGCCGTGGTCGAACCGACTCATGGCGTCGGCGCTGAACTATATGGGATACGATGTTCGCCTGGATTGGGAAGAAGGTTACGCGCACAACGACGATTATGGAAGTTCGATTTTCCCGGATGCCATGCGATGGCTGTGGAGGAAAGAAGTCCACCGCCCAACCTATGACACGCGCGGTGATTTGGGTGGTGACCTGACTCTGCTCAATCTCCTGGTTCCTGGCGAGTCATGGAACGTGGTGGCCGACAAACTCGGATTCGCGGATGGTCTGTGTACGGACAAGGAGGGGAATCTCTTTTACTGCGATATGAAAGCATCGGAGGTTGTGCGCATCGATGCCAAGGATGGATCGCGCAAGACGATTGCGAAGGAGTCGGTCAGCGGTTTGGAATTCAGCCCCGACGGGAATCTTCTCTATGCATGTCAAGGTTCCAAAGACCGG
>CAIYZV010000268.1 GCA_903930765.1 uncultured Pirellula sp. | reverse complement strand
TTCGCAAGCGGGATGTCTTCGCGATGAAGCAGGATCTCACGCACCGCGTTTCCGAGCGGAGTGGATCCTGGATCTCGAAACTGAGCAACCTGAAGCCCTTTTCCTTCCAGATACTTGGCCAGCAATTCGATTTGAGTCGATTTGCCACCACCGTCGATACCGTCAAGCGTTATGAACACGTCGATTGTTCCAAATGGAGAAAGGGATTGGATTTCAAGGTGTCATAAAGCGGCTCGGATCGCACTACATAGCGAACGATTCCAAATCTTCCTGCGGAGCGACTTGATAACCTTGCGGCTCCATCGAGCAACCTGCTCGGCCTTGGCTGAGGGATCGGATCGCACTGGAGTAGCCGAACAGTTCCTTGAGTGGAGCGACTGCCGATACGCTGGTGATGGCACCGCGGGCTTCGGTCCGTTCGATCAAGCCGCGGCGTTGTTGGAGGTCTCCGACGATTTCTCCCAAGTAATCAGGAGGGGTGGTGATCTCCATCTTCATCACCGGTTCCAAGAGGGACGGCTTGCCGGCGCGTAGCCCTTCGTCGAACGCGTCGTTGGCGGCGATGCGGAATGCAACTTCATCGGAACCTACCTCGGCCACTTCTGCGCTGAGCACGCTGATGCGGATGCCAGTCAGTGGGAACGAGCCCACCAGCCCGCCACCTTCGGCGCGGTTGCGAAGTTCTTCGAGGGCCGCTTGTCGGAGGTTTTCCGGAAGCATTTTCTCAGGCGGGGTGCGATCGAGAACAATCACCTTCGCTGACAAATCGTCCAACGGTTCGAAGCGGACTTGAAGACGAGCAAACAAGTTCTGCGAGCCGACTTGGCGATTGCACTGTCCTGTGACTTCGGCCGTGGAAGCGATGGTTTCGCGGTAGCTGACCCGTGGCTTGTAGAATTTCACATTCAAGTGGAAGTCGCGAACGAGTCGATTCTTGATCACTTCCAAATGGAGCTCACCCATACCGGAAATGATCGTCTGGCCCGACTCCGAGCTCTCGGCTGCGTGAAACGTCGGATCCTGCCGCTTGAGCATGTCGAGCACTTCAGCGAGCTTTTTGCGTTCGGTTGTATTTTCAGGTTCGATCGCCATGGAGATCACCGACTGCGCGAATTGGATCGAGGGCAATTCGATCATGTCGCGGGTGTCGCAAAGGGTATCCCCGGTGATGGAATCGCGAGGTCCGATCGTACACGCGATGTCGCCGCATTCCAAGGCATCGATTTGGCCTTGCTTTTCGCGCTTCGTCGCATGGATTTGCCAAAGCTGAGCGACGTTTTCTTTCTTGTCGCGATTCGGGTTGTACACGCGCGAGTTGGACTCGAGTCGACCCGAGTAGACGCGGATCCAAAACATATCCCCCGTCTTTGCCGGGAGGATCTTGAACACCAATGCACAGAACGGATCTTTCGGGTCGGGTTTACGCAGGAGGACTTTGTCCCGTTTCTTGGGATCGACGCCTTGGACCGGAGGGCGATCGAGTGGGCATGGCAAGTAGTAGCTGACCCCGTCGAGGAGTGGTTGGACGCCGACGCCGTGCAACGCGGAGCCGCAGAAGACGGGTTGGATTTTTTGGGCAATGCACGCGTCTCGGAGGGCCTTGCGAATCAACTCGGGCGGGATCGGCTTTTCCTCCATCGCCAGTTCCATCATTTCCGCGCTGAAGGAGTAAAGCTTTTCGAGCATCACATTGCGCCAATCCTTGGCATCGGCGACGAGCTCTTCGGGGATATCCTGAGACATCACGGTCCGCCCCGAGTCTTCGTGGTTGAAAGTGAGGTACTTGAGGTCGATCAGGTCGATAATGCCTCGAAATGGGTCGCTGGTGTGGTTGGGGCCTTGTCCGACCGGAATCTGGATCGCGAGCGGATCGGCACCCAGTCGCGGGCCGATTTCGTCGAGAACACGATAGAAGTCGGCTCCTTCGCGGTCGAGTTTATTGATGAAGACGATGCGAGGCACACCGTATTTGTTGGCTTGCCGCCATACCGTTTCACTCTGAGCCTCGACCCCTTCGCGGGCACTGAACACGACCACCGCACCGTCGAGGACTCGCAAGCAGCGTTCGACTTCGGCGGTGAAATCGACGTGCCCCGGGGTATCGAGCAAGTTGACCGAGCATTCCTTCCAGCGAAACGTCACGCAAGCGGCGAAGATCGTGATCCCTCGCTGCTGCTCTTCGGGATCGTCATCGGTTTCCGTGGTGCCCGAATCGACGGCACCAGCGCGGTGCTTGGTGCCGCTCATGTAGAGCATCTGCTCGGTCACGGTGGTTTTGCCCGCATCGATGTGAGCGATGATGCCGATGTTTCGAATCGTTGTCAGTTCACGAGCCATATCAGAAGTGCAATTCCAGAGAGGATCTCTTCGCAGGGAACATGTCATCCCCTGCGCCGCTGTACAAACAGGGCGCAGGGCACGTCGATAAGGCCGTGTTACGCTTTGGGCTGTTTCCGCAGGTCCAGCCACTCGCTGTGGAAGACTCCGTCGCGGTCTACGCGTTGGTAGGTGTGCGCACCGAAATAATCCCGTTGTGCTTGGAGCAAGTTCGACGGCAGTCTGGCGAGTCGATAGCTGTCGTAGTACGCGAGGGCCGTTGAGAAGGCTGGAGCGGGGAGTCCGAGATGGCTTGCGGCCATGACCACGGCTCGCCACGAGGCTTGCGCCTTCTCGATGGCTTGGGTGAAGTACGGGAACAGGAGCAAGTTCTCGAGATCGGGTTGGGCATCAAAGGCTTCTTTGATCCGATCCAGGAATTGAGCGCGGATGATACATCCGCCGCGCCAAAGCAGTGCGCAATCCCCGTAATTGAGTCCCCAATTGTGCTCGCGGCTCGCTTCTTGCAACTGCACGAAGCCTTGGGCGTATGAGCAAATCTTCGAAGCATACAGCGCCTGTCGCACGGCTTCGACAAACTGCTTGCGATCGCTAACCAAGTGCTTGACGGCGCCGTCGAATGCTGGATTGTGTGAAGCGGCAGGGCCCGGGAGAACCTTGCTCGCACGTACGCGAGCTTGCTTCATTGCGGCCAAGCATCGAGCGTAAACGGCGGTCGTGACCAAGGTACTCGGCACACCCAGGTCCAGGGCCAATTGGCTCATCCACTTGCCAGTCCCCTTCGCTCCAGCAACATCGAGGATTTTGTCGACCAGGTAACCATCTCCACCAGTATCGTCCTTCACGCTGAAGATGTCGCGGCTGATCTCGATGAGGTAACTTTGTAGTTCGCCAAGATTCCAATCGGCAAAGACATCGTACAGCTCATCGTTGGAGAGGCCAGCGGCTTCTTTGAGCAAGAAGTAGGCTTCGCAGATCAACTGCATATCGCCGTACTCGATTCCGTTGTGCACCATTTTGACATAGTGTCCGGCACCTCGAGGACCAACCCACTCGCAGCACGGAATGTCGTTCTTCGGTCCGACCTTGGCAGCGATCGATTGGAAGATCGGCTTGATGGTTTCCCAAGCGGCTTTGCTGCCACCGGGCATCAAGCTCGGGCCTTTAAGGGCTCCCTCTTCACCACCCGAGACGCCCGAACCGACGAAAAGCAGGCCCTTGCTCTCCACATACTGCGTTCGTCGCTCGGTATCGACGTAGTGGGTGTTGCCACCGTCGACCAGAATGTCGCCTGGTTCCAAGTGAGGAAGCAACTGCTCGATTAGATCGTCGACCGCAGGGCCCGCTTTCACCAGCATCATGACCAAGCGTGGACGCTTGAGATTCTTTACCATCTCCACGATCGAGTGGCATCCCAGGAAATTCTTTCCCTTGGCTCGACCCGCCATGAGCTCGTCGACCTTTTCGGTGGTTCGGTTGAAGACAGCGACGCGGTACCCGCGGCTCTCCACGTTCAAAGCCAAGTTTTCGCCCATCACCGCCAGGCCGATCAGGCCGAAATCACACAATTCGCTCATGCTCGTAACTCTCTCGAACGCCGCTATGGACCGCAGGAAAATATCTAGGAAAGGGAAGCGGGCATTCTATCCGCCAGTCCTCGCATCATCAATCGATTCGCTTCCGACCCAAGGAATGCCACTAACCCCCAGGAATACCCCTAACCCCCAGGAATACCGTCAGGAATCCTCATGGTTGACACCTTGCTAAACTCCAGCATTAGCGAAACTAAGCTTCCCGCCCCCACATATTGTGCACAAGGT
>CAIYZV010000267.1 GCA_903930765.1 uncultured Pirellula sp. | reverse complement strand
CTGAGAGAGAATCACGACGCTGAAAAGCTGCGACTCTGGACAGACCGTTTGATCGACGCCGTCGAGCGTGAGAAACGGCTTCGATGGATTGGAAGCAAAGAGTCGCGAGGAGCACTGCGCCCCTTGCAACGGGTGCCAGTGGTGAGTTGCACGCACGCCGATTTAAGTTGCCATGAAATGGCGATGTTGCTCGACACCAACCTCGGCATCGAAGCCCGCTCGGGGTTTCACTGCGCAGCGATGATCCATCGATATCTCGGTACCGAACACGGCGGAACGCTGCGCATGAGTCTCGGTCACACGTCCACCGACGCGGATGTCGACGCCGCGATCGAAGGGATCAAGCTCCTAGGGAGTTGTTAAGCTCGGAGAACCGTGACTACCAAAGTTTTATTGATTGGATCAGGAAAAAGAAAACCAGCGAGACAATCATCGCGAGGAGCTTTATCTTTGGATTGAGTTGCCTCGTGGTCCATCCGGCATAAAAGAGCAGCACAGCGACAGCCAATGCAAATATGCTCAGGCTGGTGAGTTCTCTACCCAAAATACCATACCTCGTGTTTCAGGTGCTGCTTTCGAACAGCTTCTGCGCCCGAGACGATCGATCGCTACCGCTGTGACCCGAGAAATGCATCAAGGAATAGCAAGACAACGAAAAGCAGGATAACCGCCAAAAGCACCCATGCGACAATCGATCGGTACTTGATGTGCGGTGTCGCAGCGAGGATCTCTTTGTACCGAGGGGAGTAGATAAACTGCCCTTTGGCGGACAGCAACAGGTACAACGTGTATGCGGATAGAAGTGTTCCGCATGGAAAGACGATAAGTCCGATCGACGTGAGAATGATCGCGACTGTCTTTCCCTTTGGATCGAAACGCCGCATGGTCCAACCGGCATAAAACTGGGCCATTGCGACAGTCAACACACCCCCACCCAGGCCGACGAGCACAACACGCGCAGGGTCACGAGCAGGACTGTTACTTGGAATGGCTCCCGCCCCCCCTGACAGTGCGACAATCCCCATCGCACCGTAGGCCAACCCCAACAACGATCCTAAGACACCTCCTAGGATATACATCGACCCCATGCCTTGGATCGAAGCTTCGTGGTTTAGATGCTGCTTTCGAATCGCTTCAGCGTCCGAGATATCGAAGATGGGTCCCTGCACATAACCGCCAGGAGTTCCTGGGGTTGGAGCGTAAGGATTATCGGACATGAATCAGTTCCTGAGCCGTTTTACAGCGATGCGAGATTATGAAAAATACTAGAGCATAGAATCGTGGGCACGATCGCAGGCGAGGGGCACTCGCCTTTATCGCGAAGAGAGTATATCGAATTGCAAGTCGACTTTGGGGCACTCTCGCAAATTCGTAAATCCGTCCGTTTTTCATTCATGGTTCCGTGTTTCAGTAATGGTATAGTATGGCGAGTCTGGTAGCAGCTATACTTAGGCTCTCCCCGATTCCTCCGCCTTGTTGATTTCGCATCCGAAATCGGAAGGATCCCTCCCGACCATGCCATTCGTCCCCCGCCCTGCGTTCGGCGCTGTTCCGTGCTCGGACGATTTTTCGTCCGCTGGGGTATCCCTTCACGGGGGGGGATCCATGCTGTGCGATGGCATCTCCCGGCGTGAATGGTTGAGAGTCGGTGCGTTGGGCGCGTTTGGCCTGTCCCTTCCACAGCTTCTCAACCAGCGAGCCCTTGCAGCATCACCTCCGCAAGCGGATAAGCTCGGCGCGAATTTGCAGAGTTCGTTCGGCAAGGCAAAGAACTGCATCGTCCTTTTCTTGCTGGGCGGTCCACCACAGCATGAGACGTGGGATCCCAAGCCGGATGCACCCGCCGAAATCCGCGGAGAGTTCAAACCCATACCAACCGCGACGCCAGGCCTGCATGTCGGCGAACTGATGCCGCTGACCGCGAAATTGACCGACAAGATCGCGGTGCTTCGCGCCATGGCCACCGATGACAACGCGCACTCCTCGAGTGGCTACTGGATGCTGACCGGCTACCCTCACTCACCCAAGAATCAAGAAAACGCATTGCCCGGTGCACCCAACGATTGGCCGAGCATGGCTGCCGTCGTGAGGCATCTTCGCGGCGACCGAGGCCCACTCCCCGGATCCATTCGATTGCCCGAAGAGATTTGGAATACAGGACGACTCGTTTGGCCAGGCCAAGACGCCGGTTGGCTCGGCAGCCACGATGACCCGTGGTTGGTCAACTGCGATCCCAGCCAAGCGGACTTCAAAGTGCCCGACATCGCCCTCCCCGCAGACTTGACCCCCGAGCGGTTCGCTGAACGCCGCACCTTTCTGTCGCAACTCAACCGACGCCTCGATCAACTCCAAGCCCATCCGAACCTTGAGCGTTGGGGCACATGGCAATCCAAAGCGATCGATTTGATCCGTACCCGCGACGCCCAACGCGCATTCGCGATCGAGCAGGAAACCGATCAAGTCCGCGATCGTTATGGCCGCAATCGGTTCGGTCAGAGTGTACTTTTAGCTCGGAGGCTGGTCGAATCGGGTGTATCTCTGGTCCAAGTCAATTGGACGCGATGGAAGAGCGATGAGGATGTTGCTCCAGCATGGGACACGCACGCAAAAAACGCAGAGCGGCTCAAGACCTCGCTCATGCCGCCGATGGACCAAGCTTACTCGGCGCTACTGGAAGATTTGGAACAGCGTGGGATGCTCGACGAAACCCTCGTGGTCTGGATCGGTGAGTTCGGGCGTTCTCCGAAAATCAACGCGAGCGGTGGTCGAGATCATTGGGGGCATGTGTTCAGCGGTGCCCTTGCAGGTGGTGGCGTTCGCGGCGGTACCGTGTACGGTGCCTCGGATCGACAAGGGGCATATCCACTCGACGGCCGCGTCGAACCACAAGACCTAACCGCGACGATTTATCATTGCTTGGGTTACGCCCCATCAACAGAGATTCGCGATCGTCTAGGTCGCCCATTAGCGATCAGCAAGGGTTCGCCGATAGAAGCTATTTTGTAGTAGTACGGTTTGCAGCAACAAAGTTTTACGCCGAAGCGTCCGAGTACCATCAGGAAGGCTCGTTATCGAATGCAACGATTCGCTCGAACCCATCGCCGCGATTTCCTCGTCGCATCCTCCAGCGTACTGGCCGGATTACCCCTGGGCTTGAGCAACTTGGCTAGCGGGATTGCGATGGATGGCACTCCCACTCAGGCCCCCCCGAACCAAGCCGATTCAAAAACCCCCAAGGCGAAATCGGTCATCCTCTTTTTCCTCTGCGGAGGTGCATCGCATGTCGACACATGGGACATGAAGCCCGACGCGCCCCTGGAATACCGAGGCCCATTCCAATCGATCGCAACAAGCGCTCCCGGCATCCGCTTGTGCGAACATTTGCCCTTGGTAGCACAGCAAGCTCATCATCTTGCCATCGTTCGGTCGGTCGGCGCCTCGGTCAGTACCAACGATCACCACGCTGGTTACTATTACAATTTGACGGGGCATGTTCCCGACCCAACCTTTTTATCACTAGGGAACGACCGAAGGCCGTATGCGGACGATTGGCCCTTCATGGGTTGCGTGGTCGGAGCGAAAGTTCCTCAGCATCCCGATTTACCCAACGTGTTGACATTGCCCCATAAACCGAGCAAGGCCCCTTACACGCGTCCGGGACAATTTGCGGCAAAGCTGGGAGTGGAATACGACCCACTGTATGTCGATGGATCGTTGGATAAACCGCTGCAATTCCAAGCTCCCTCGTTGGCCTTGACCGGCGACACCACCGCAGGCCAACTGCAATCGCGAACCGAACTGCTTCAACGGATGAACCGCGCACAGCGCGATTTGGACCGAGTCGCGCGGCAATCCCATTGGACGAAGCAGCAAGAACGTTCCATGCAGTTGCTCTTATCCTCCGGCACCACCCGAGCCTTTGACCTCGAGTCCGAACCTGTTTCGGTGCGCGAGTCCTACGGCTCGACCGTCAATGCGATGAGTTTATTGCTAGCGCGTAGGATGGTCGAAGCGGGTGTGCCTTTCATCACTATTTTTTGGAAAGAGAATGAAGCCATCGCTGACGCATGCAAGAGCGAGGGGGCTTGGGACACGCACGGCAATAACTTTGAGTGCCTCAAGAAGCATTTGCTCCCCGAATTCGATCGCGGTTTTGCCGCACTGCTCGCCGATTTGCACCAGCGTGGGTTGCTCGAGCAAACGTTGGTCATGGTCACCAGCGAGATGGGACGAAAACCGAAGATCGGCGATCCGCGATCGGGCGGAACCAGCGGTGCCGGGCGGGACCATTGGACCCATTGCCAAAGCGTCCTTTTAGCCGGTGGCGGCGTCCGGGGTGGACATGCGTACGGCACCACCGATCGGTATGGAGAATACCCCGCCGACAACCCGGTGACCCCGGCCGATATCGCCAAGAGCGTTTACCACGCCGTCGGGATCGATAACTTGCAAGCGACCGATAACCAAGGGCGTCCGTACCAATTGCTCGACGAAGGCAAACCGATCCAAGCCTTGTTTGCGTGACCGCATCCGTTTACTGTTGCCGTGAGAATCCAGCTACTACTGTTCTAGAAAGCTCTCGTGCATGGCCCCTCGATCATGAATATCACCCTGCTCGCCCATAACGCAGAACAAGCCCAGCAGCACCTGCGGGACTGCCATTTGTGCGAACATCATTGTGGAAATGATCGGACGAATGGAGTTCGAGGAAAATGCCATGCCTTGGATGAAGTCCGCGTATTTCGCCATCGCGTCGAGTGGGGCGAAGAGCCGGAGTTAGTACCGTCCCATCTCTTCTACACGTCAGGTTGCGATTTGCGATGCAAGTTTTGCATCGCGGAGGAGAACGCATTTAATCCAAAACTCGGAACCCTTCTGACCCCCGAATTTTTAAAAACCTCCATCGCATGGGGCCGCACCCAAGGCGCCAAAAACCTTCAATGGGTCGGAGGAGAACCCACGATCCATTTGCCAGGAATCCTTGAGGTCATGAAGGACATAAACGACCTCCCCGATATCGTTTGGAAGTCCGATTTCTACTCGAGCACCGCCGCGTTGGATTTGCTCGATGGCGTCGCCAAATACTACGTTGCCGACTTCAAATTCGGGAACGACCAGTGCGCAACAGCGGTCGCGGGGGTTCCTCATTACGTCGAGACAGTTTCGCGGAATCTCAAGCATGTCCTCGAGCGTGGGATTCTCATCGTCCGGCACTTGCTGCTCCCTGGCCACTTCGACTGCTGTTACCAACCGATCGTGGATTGGATTGCCAAGCATATGCCTGAGGTTCGGTTTAGTCTTCGCGATGGATATTTGCCTAAGTGGCAAGCGAAACATCACCCGGCGCTTCATGGGTACATTACGAAAAAAGACGCAGAGATGGCGAGAAAGCTTGCGGAGGCGAAAGGCCTGCGACTTGTTTAGGGGATCGAGCCATGCGAAACTTCATCGGAAGCTCGTTGATTAGGAGTGCTAAAGGTGGATGCTGAAGACGAAACATCGCTGACCGAATTGGAACTTATGCCCGACGGACGCATCTTCGTCTTCGGCGCCTCAGGTCCGATCCTTGAAATACTCAGCCAGCTCCAAGCACCAGACGACCGGTCGGTGACATCACGTCTTCAAGGAGTCTCTCCAGACCCCTCTAACCGCGCCCCGGAAGTTGCAGTAGCCCCAGGAAACTCATCAGCTCAGCAAGCACCGGCAAAGTTTCATTCTGAACAAGAGAATCGGGGTAAGGATTCTGTTATACTAGAGTGACGTGCGGGTTCGCGATAGCCATCATCATCATTGGCCTATGGTACCTTTCGCACTCTTCTCGCTCTTCAAGTTCGTCCAGGAATTCGTTCAGTGCCAGATCCATCGCCGGAACCCCATTCTGATCCAGGGGCAACTTCAAGTCCCTCGCGGAGTAAGACCAACCCGGCCACCCAGGAGATCGATGTCCTGATTCGTGCTCGTTACCCGATCATCTATGTCTCCACCTGGGAAGAAGAGCGTGTCGAGCAAAGCCTTCGTCAAATCGCTAATGCACGCAAGAAACACCTTTACACCTGGACCATCACGCAGGGACTGATCAAGGTCGGCAGCGAACCGAGACCGGGCAAGAACGCATCGAACAATACCATGGACCCGTTGGTCGCGCTCGACCAAGTCATCCAGCACGTGGAGCCATCGATCTATTTGTTCAAGGACTTTCACCGATTCACCTGCGATGAACGGTGCAACCTTACGGTCATTCGAAAACTGCGCGATGTAGCGTACCAAATCCGCGACAGTTACAAATCGATCATCATCACCTCTCCGCTCGTCAAAATCGCACCGGAACTATCGAAGGACATCACCTTGGTCGAGTTCGGGCTTCCCGATACCAGGGACTTCGGCAAACTGCTCGACCGAATCGTCGACGAGGTCAAGGACAACCCGAAGGTCAAAATCGATTTGAACCCGGTCGCACGGGAGCAATTGCTGCAAGCGGCTCGCGGCCTGACACTTAAAGAAGCGGAGAATGTCTTCGCAAAAACACTGGTCACGGACAACCAGTTGACCGCGGACGATATCGATATCGTCTTCAGCGAAAAGCGTCAGATCATCAAGAAGGACGGGCTGCTCGAGTATTGCGATACGGTCGAAGACATATCGATGGTTGCGGGGCTCGATAACCTCAAAACGTGGCTCAACAAGCGAAGCGTTGCGTTCACCGACAAGGCCAAGCAATTCGGGCTGATGCCCCCGCGCGGTGTGCTCTTGCTAGGCGTTCAGGGCTGCGGAAAAAGTCTCTGCGCCAAAGCCGCAGCGAGCTTGTGGCATGTCCCTCTCCTGCGGTTTGACCTGGGGCGTATGTTCAGCAGCTTGGTCGGGTCCAGCGAAGAGAATGTTCGCCGGGCTATCCAAGTCGCCGAGAGCGTCTCGCCGGCCATCCTATGGATCGATGAAATCGACAAAGCGTTTGCCGGTGCCACGTCCTCGTCCGGGAGCGACGGGGGAACGTCGTCGCGCGTCTTTGGATCCTTGTTGACGTGGCTGTCCGAAAAGAAATCCTCCGTCTTTGTGATCGCGACCGCTAACGACATCAGCCAACTCCCCCCTGAATTACTCCGTAAGGGACGGCTCGATGAAATCTTTTTCGTGGATCTGCCGGACCACTCCGAGCGGAAAGAGATCTTTGCAATCCATTTGAGAAAGCGGTCCAGGGATCCCGCCAAATTTGACCTGAGTCGCCTCAGCGATCTGACCGCTGGATTCAATGGTGCTGAAATTGAGGAAGCGATCATCTCAGCGATGTTCGACGAGTTCAGCGGAGGGATTTCCATGGATACAAAACTCCTGGAAAACAGCGTTCGCGAAACCGTCCCCCTATCCAAAACGATGAGCGAAGAACTGTCGCGATTGAGAGAATGGTCCCAAGGCCGCGCACGACCTGCGAGCAAAACCGCGGCGATCGACGAACAGAGCCTAATGCGTCGAAAGATTGAACTGTAAGATACAACGAACGTTTGGATGATCGGTCAGAACAAAAAACTATTGCTGAAGTAAATAGGAGAAGGAGCACGAGATGAGTACCGTATTGGTCGTTGCCCCGATAGTTATTGCTAATTGGCCGATGATCACCGCAGCGGTGACCGCCGCCATTGCGACGAGTGGATTCACCGCTATCCAGCATGAGGCCTCGAATATCGCGTCGCAGATGAAATCGAAGACGCGGGAGACAATCGAGGTAGACGACAGCGAAGTCCTTACCGATACCTTTGGTACGGAAGAAGCCATCGTGGTCGAACGCGATGGAATCACGGCAACCTTTAAACGGGACTCCAAAGGTGCGTTGCAAATATGCATGGAAGGGGACCGAGTGTCCAAAGCGCAACTGCGTGCCATCGGTGAAGACCTCCTAGGCCGCGTAACTCAGCAGTACGCCTACCACCGCATCGTTTCCGAACTGAAAAACCGAGGACTGACCATCGTCGACGAAGAGATGACCGAGACCGAATCGGTCAAGATCCGCGTTCGCAATTGGTAGAATCACTCATCAAATCGATCCACCCGACTTGTCGTCGGACCGACGTAAGGAACAAAAAATGGCACAGGAAGAAATCGAAATCGAAGTAGACAAGCACGGGCGGGTGACGATCAAAACGATTGGCATCAAGGGAAAACGTTGCTTGGAAGTCGCAGAAGCGTTGGCCGAGATCATCGGCAAAGAAGAGCAACGTACGATGACCTCGGAGTTTTACGAGAACGAGGTCCATGTGCAAAACCGGATCGAAATCCGCAATCAACGATAGTTAGCCAGTGATCATTAGGACTGCCGGATGCAATGCCCTAGCTGTGACTTTAACAATATGCCTGGGATGAAACGGTGCGCTCGTTGCCAAGCGAGTTTGGCGTTGGATTCCGTCGACGTCATTCCTCCGCGCGCGAACCAGCGTGAGAGAGCCATCCCGAACTGGCTACGATCGACAGTGAACCGCATTCGGTATGGTGCTGCGGACGCTGCGAATGATGCATTGCGTGCGAAACGAGGAGAAGTCAATTTTCGATGGACCCTCGGAGATTATCTTTGCTTGCTCGTGGGAGGACTCCAACAAAGCGTGCGAGGCGAATTGGCGGGTTGGTTTTGGCTGGGCGGGTGGATCGTATTGTTCATTCTCTCTGTCGCCTTCGCAGGAACAGGATTCGGGAGCGCTTGCCTCGGATTGCTCTTTGCGTTGCATGCGATGTCGATCGGGGATATTTTTTTTCGGCAGCAGGAAGAATGGGGGACCCGCGTTCGGTTCATGGGAGTGGCGGCGCTCGCCCTCGGTTTGATTTACGGAGGAACCATCCGGACACTAGGGGCATTTGTAACCCCGATCCGATTCCTATCCGAAACCACCGATCTAAATTCCGGAGATGTAATTTGGTATGCAGACGCGAGCCCAACCAAGAATGGTCAACTGGTCGCCTACGACATAGGGCGACTTGATTTCAGTTATCGAATCAATAACGCCCCAGCCATTTTCCGTGTCGGGGGAACGCGCATCAATCGCCAAGTCGCCGAAGCAGGCCAAGTGGTGTCATGGCGGAACAATACGCTATTCGTGGATAACAAAGAATGCGAGTGGCAGCCCAGGAATTTCATGGAGCGTGTCGCCGATTTTGAAATTCCAGTGGATGACGGATATATCTTTGTTTCCCCAGAGGGGATCGTTCCGGAAAACGCAATCGGTATGCTCGGTGCTCCAAACTCAATGCCCACCGTCACTTCCAATAAAATCAATATGGGCAGAATCGGTCTCGTTCCCAAGCAAAGAGTCTTGGGACGCGTGTTTCTGCGGTCCTTTCCGTTGACTGCGATCCGTTGGTACTGAACAAAAATGAAGTACAATGAGGCAAATCGATCGCAGGGATCCGAAGCGTTCGCATGGATCGTTGGATTGAGTGTTTAGCGGCCTACAGGAAATAGCACGTGACGAGATTTGGAAAATTGGAGTTTGACGACGGGGATTCTCTCGACCCCGAGAACCAACAGGAGATGTCCCTCAGCGCGCAGGAGACCGAGACGCATTGGCTAAAAATGGCCGATAGCAATCGTCGTGAGGGCAAGCATGAAAACGCACTCCGATTTTACTCGCGAGCCCTTGAGATCGAAAAAACCCTCCTGTCGGCTTGGGTTGGCCAAGTCCAAATGTTGATCTTGCTCGGTGAGTATCCGCAAGCGAGCACTTGGAGCAAGAAAGCCCTTGAGCTGTTCCCAAACCATGCGGATCTGCTGGCCGCACAAGCCCAAGCCGAATGCCGCCGCGGAGACTTAAAACAAAGTAACCATTTGATCGACGGGGCGATGAAAGTCCGTGGCGAAAGTGCGTACCAATGGCAAGTCCGCGGTGAGCTGATGATCGCGCTCAATCAACGCACCGACCGGCATTGCTTTGACAAGGCCCAAGTCACCTCGAGCGACAGTATTATCCCATTGGAATCTGCCCTCATCTACTTGCATTACCGCGAGTACGCCAAGGGTGCGCAACGCGCCTCGATGGCCGTCGAAAAATCTCCGGAGTTGTATTTTGCATGGTATGTATTGGGGCAATGCCAAGAAGGAGCCGGATTGGACGACGCGGCGATTCGCAGCTACAAGCAATGCTGCAACTTGTGCCAAAACCACGAGCAGGCCAAACAGCGTTTGAACGTTCTCGAATCGAGAGGATGGAACCCAATTCGCTCCCTCGGCAAACTCTTCCGCAGAAATTAGCTCAAACCGTCCTACTCATTGAATCCCCATGGCCATCACGATTGAAAAAGTACTCTCCTCGGCCCGTAAACTCGGAGCCAGCGACGTGCACCTCGTAGGCGGGATAGCACCTGCGATGCGAGTTCATGGAGAGATCCGTGTCGTCGACGGTCCGCCAATGCAGGAAGAGGATCTGAAACGCATCTACGACAGCTTGCTCAATGATGTGCAGAAAGCGATGTTCGAGAAGGAATGGCAAGTCTGTTTTTCGCGGCGATTGGAAGGGATAGGTCGGTTTCGCATCAGTGTTTATCTTCACGCGGGTTCCCCTGAGTTCTCGATCCGCCTTAGCGAAAATAATGTCCGATCCTCGGAAGAGCTCCAATTGCCCGAAGCCATTGATGATCTATGCCGTCTCACGGATGGACTCATCCTCATCACCGGCCCCACTGGCATGGGAAAGACCACCACGCTCAATTACATCATCAACATGATCAATTCGACCCGTAGGACCAAGATCATCACGATCGAAGATCCCGTGGAGTTCGAGCATGTCAACAATCGCAGCATCATCATCCAGCAGGAAATGCTCGGCGATGTGAAATCGTATCAAAGCGCTTTACGGCATGTATTGAGACAGGATCCCGATGTGATCGTCGTGGGAGAAATGCGCGATCTCGAGACGATGGAAACGGCGTTGATCGCCGCCGAGACAGGGCACTTGGTTATCGCCACGCTGCACACCCCCGACTCCATCCAAACCATTCAGCGTATCTACAGCGTTTTCCCAGCCGAACAGCAAAACAGCATCACGGTACAACTCGCAAATAGCTTGCAAGCGATCATCGCGCAGAAATTGCTTCCCAAGGCCGAGGGAAAGGGATTGATCCTCGCGACCGAGATATGCATCGCGACCCCTGCGGTGCGAAACCAAGTCCGCGAGCGGAATGTGCACCTGCTCTATAGTGAGATGCAGACGGGCCGAAAAAATAAGATGAACACAATGGATCAATCCCTCTTCGATTTGTACCAACGTGGCGAAATAACCTACGATGTCGCACTGTCCAACGCTCGAGACCCAAACCACATTCGAAACCAAGTCGAAAAGAAGCGTTAAACGGCTGCAGGCACGCACCACAGCGCTCTCAAGTTCGGATAAAATCGGCCTCCTCGTCAACACGCTACTCTTTGTTGCTCAAGGAACACTCCGTGCGATTAATCCGATTTTTCTTGATGCCTGCAGTGCTAACAGGTCTGTTTCTTCTCGGGTGCGCGAACCGACAGGTGCGCAGCGAAACAACAACTTCCGCAATTCAAGCCGATGGCCAAGAGGTCAAGTTTTCTCGGATCGGCACTGGTGATTATCAGTCGTTTGTCGTCAATTGGGATGACCAAAAAGACCCAGCGCTATACGCCGTGCTGCAATCGCCCGAACAGTTCGCGGAAATCTTTCACCCAGCGCCAACCAATCCACCCAGGAAGCCATTCGCACCGACCGGGGAGCTTTTTCAAAAGGAGCAAATCCTGCTTGTTTCGCGCGTGATGCCTGCCCCGGAAAATATGGACAAAGCCTTCGAAGTTCAACGGGTTACCGCCAACGGTCAGGAATTGACTCTTCACTATCAATTGCAACCACCCACCAAAGGCGCGAGCTACACGGTCAAAAATTTTCTCGCCGTTCGCGTCCCTAAGGGCAACTACACTCGAATCGCTTTTGTCGAGAACGGAAAAAAGATCGGGGAACTCAGACCAACAGAAGGTGTTTGGAGTGTGCCCAAGTTCTCGGTGAACGGAAATCCGTAAGCCATGATCATCACTAGCATCGATTATTCCAAGAATGGGAAGCAGCAAAGCTTCCTGAGAGTCCCTTACTCGCATAATCTCGGAGGCTGGGCCAACGTGATGATCCCCATCACGGTTTTGGCCCGAGGTGAAGGGCCGACTGTATTGGTGCTAGGCGGAAATCACGGGGATGAATACCAAGGGCAAATCGCCGCCATGCGATTGGCTCGCGAACTATCCCCCGATGCAATCCATGGCCGATTGATCTTGATCCCATCCCTCAATTTTCCGGCGGCAAAAGCGGCGACGCGATTATCGCCACTCGATGGAATGAACATGAATCGCGCATTTCCCGGGAACGCCGAGGGAAGCGTGACCAGTCAAATCGCCCATTACCTGACCCACACTCTTTTCCCCATGTCCGATGCGATCATCGATATCCATTCGGGTGGTCGTAGCATGGACTTTGTTCCTTGTTCCCACATGCATTTGGTTCCCGATCGAACGCAGCGTCGCAAGATGCTCGAGGCGATGCTCGCTTGGAACACCGACTTCTCTTTTCTCTACACCGACATTGCGGGATCAGGTCTACTCCCCGTGGAGGCGGAGAACCAAGGCAAAACGGTTGTGACAACGGAACTCGGTGGTGGTGAAGGCGTGCCGGCATCGGTCCATCGTATCGCACAGGGGGGCCTTCGAAACGTTCTGATTCACCTCGGCGTCCTCGAGGGCGATTTGCAAACACGGGCATCTCTTGGAAAACCACCTGCGATCCTTACCCAGGCGCTTCATGCCGACAATTATCTGCTGGCTCCCGAATCGGGGGTCTTTGAAGTCGCAGTGGATCTCGGCGATCGGGTTTCACGCGGACAACCCGTGGGATACATCCACCATCTCGAACGCCCCGATCGAGACCCCGAAGTCATCGAATCCTCGCGCGATGGATTTCTCATCACAGCCCGCGTCCCATGCTTGACCCAACAAGGGGACTGCGTCGCGGTGATCGGTGAAGAAGTCGCTGTCGAATCGTTGCTCTAAAGGCGGAGCATGTGTGGTGACTGAAACCAATCCAAACGAAGATCTGGCCCCCTCCTCACGTTTTCGCGGGGCATCCTCATCGATCAATCCGTACACAGCGACATCGCCTCAAAGCGATCCCTCCGTCGCAACAAATGCATCGGCTCCCTTCCCATCGGCTCCCTTCCCATCGACGGCAAAGATCGTTGCACTCGTCGGCTTCATGTGGGTCGCCTACTTCTTGAACTACTGCGACCGGCAAGCCGTCTTCGCGATGTTCAAAGTCCTGAAGGTGGATCTGGCGATGACGGATACCCAGTTGGGCTGGGTGGGTGCAATCTTTTTATGGGTTTATGGCATTGGATGCCCCATCGCCGGTAAACTCGCCGATACCTTTTCCAAGCGGCATCTGGTTGTGGCTTCGTTGGTACTCTGGAGTGCGGTGACAATCCTGACAGGAATGTCGATTTCCGTTTGGATGCTGTTGGGCTTGAGGGCCGCCATGGGGATCTCCGAAGCTTTGTACATGCCGGCGGCGATCGCGCTCACGGCGAATTCAACGCCGAGCCATCAACGGTCTCGGGCAATCGCGATTTTAACCACAGCGCAGATCGCTGGAACCGTCGCGGGTGCGTGGTACGGTGGTTGGATGGCAGAGCAAGGACTATGGCGATACGCTTTCTTTGCGCTCGGGGCGGTCGGAATCCTATATGCCATCCCTTACGGATTCTTCCTTCGCCACGTTTCAGAACCTGGCGAAACCAACGACGAACGTGCGCTATCAAATCCTGAATTGAAATTCAAACAATCCATAAACTCAGTTGCACTTTATGAGATTCCGACGTTTTGGTTGCTGTGCATCGCGTTTCCAATTTTTGTTTTCGGGCTTTGGATGCTGTACTCTTGGCTGCCAAACTATCTGCAGGAAAAATTCAATCTAGGGCTCGCCGACGCAGCCTTTGCGGCCACTGGATCGATGCAGTCATCCACCATGATCGGATTGTTTTTGGGTGGGATGCTTGCGGATAAACTTGCCAAGCATACCCGTTCCGCCCGTTATTGGTTGCTTTGCATCAGCATGCTCGCGTGCGCTCCCTGCATGCATATGATTGGACAAAGCCAATCCCTTTCGGCAACCTACCCGTGGCTGATCGGTTTTGGCCTCTTCAGTTCGCTGATGATCGGAAACATTTTTCCGGCCGCCTTCGAAGTGGTACCGAAAGGGTCTCGCGCGACGGCCGTCGGAGTTCTCAATTTTTGCGGTGCAATGCTCTCTGGGTTTGCCCCGCTGGCGGTAGGTGCTTGGAAAAGTTCGATTGGGATTGAACGTATGCTATCGATCGCGGGGTTGGCATATCTCGTCGGGGCGATTGTCGTTTGGTGTGCGATCCAATTTTTCCTAAATCGCGATCTGGTTGAAACGGAAGGACGGTAACACCGATCCTAGGGGCTCGAGAAAAAGAAAAGAATCCCATGAAACGAATACTGATTGCTGAATGCAAACAAGAAGTATCGACCTTCAATCCGAACGGGAGCGATTACGAGGACTTTGGCGTTCGTTTTGGGAACGAACTGATCGAGTACCATCGCACGGTTCGCAATGAAATCGGGGGTGCGCTCTCCGTGCTCGACAAACGCAGCGATGTCGAGCTGGTCCCAACCTATAGCGCATTTTTCATCACTTCGGGGGGTACGCTCAAGGGGAGTGCGTGGGAGCGAATCGTGAGCGAGTTCTTGGAATCCATTCGAAACGCTGCATCGCAGGGCCCGCTCGATGGCGTTTACTTCTGCATGCACGGCGCGATGGCGAGCGAGTTGGAGTGGGACCCCGAGGGGTACTTGTTGCAGGAAAGTCGCAAGATTCTCGGGGAACAAATCCCCATCGTGCTATCGCTGGATTTGCATGGCATTCCAACCGATCGCATGTTCGCGCACAGCGATGCCATCGTTGCGTATCACACGTACCCTCATGTCGATTTTTTCCAAACCGGCGAGCGCGCGGCAACACTGTTGCTGCGCATCCTCGATGAAGATCTGCGTCCGGTCACGGCCAAAGTTGCGATTCCGGCGCTCGTTCGTGGGGACGAATTGATCACCGAGACAGGTCTCTTTGGGAAATGCATCGAACAAGCCCAACGCATAGAAAGATCCGCAAAAGGACTTTCTGCGGGAATGTTCATCGGCAATCCGTTCACCGACGTTCCCGAACTGAGAACGACCAGTTTTGTCGTGATGGATGGTGAAGAGACAGAGGCTGCCGCATCGGCTCTGGAGATCGCACGCGAGTTTTGGGAATATCACGAGCGGATGCAGGTGCCACTGGTATCGATGGATTCGATGGCATCGAGGATGATGGAACGCGAGCGCACGAATCGTTCTGGTACGGTGGCCCTCGTCGATGCGGCCGATGCGACCAGTTCCGGCGCATCCGGGGATAGCAATGCGATCCTTAAATCGCTCCTGCGTGTAGGCTACCGCGGCCGAACGTTGCTTCCAATCGTCGATGCGCCCGCCGTGCAGGCTGCGTTTGCTGCAGGGGTTGGTACCACGATTCGAGTTTCGCTCGGCGGAACCTTGGATCCAAAGCGATTCGAGCCGTTCGAGGTTATCGCCAAGGTTCGGATGCTCGGGGACGGGACGTTTCGGAGCGAATCGTTCGGCGAGCTTTGGAGATCCGGTTTGACGGCCGTGTTGGAATCGGGCTCCTACACGATTGTTGCCAGCAGCCGAGGGGTCAACCTCTACGATCGATCGTACTACTATGCCAATGGTCAGAATCCTAGAGCATTCGATGCGGTGGTTGTCAAATCTCCGCATTGCCAACATCATATGTATGCCGCGTGGTGCGATGAGATGATCCTGGTGGATGCACCCGGATCCTCGAGCGCGAATTTAAAGAGCTTGGGCCATACGCGTTGCCCGAGGCCGATATTCCCGTTGGATGCGGATGTGCCATTCGAGCCGACGGTTCAAATTTTTCGAAGAGATCGAAGGACCTGATGAAAATCCGAGAGATCCGTTGTGCCGGGTTGCGAGGCGCGACCCCTGAAGGTGGTTGGAGCAACGAATTGCGTCCCGAGGACTGCGTGCATACGTTGCTCACCGTCCATACCGATACAGGAATGGTCGGCCTCGGAAGCGTCTTTACCAATGATGAGTTGGTACGGGCCGCGCTGAGGATCCTCGAGCCGCTCTATCGGAATGAATGTGCGATGGAACCCGAGCGCGTGAGCGAAAAACTCCATCAGCATATGTTTTGGATGGGGCGAGGGGGATCCATCACACATACCATTAGCGGTATCGACATCGCCCTCTGGGATTTGCTTGGAAAAGCCACGGGGCAGAGCGTCAGCCGGCTGCTCGGTGGCCGGTATGCGGAACGCGTCCAACCCTACGCATCGCTCTTGATGGACGAGCCTCACGCGATGCGAGAGCATTTGCTCCGAGTCAAAGAACAGGGATTTCGCGCTTTTAAGATCGGCTGGGGGCCCTTTGGTCGCAAGGATGCCGCCATGGACGAAGCCATCGTCGCCGCGGCTCGCGGTGCCATCGGTGCGGACTGCAAGCTAATGGTGGATGCAGGTGGCTCCGATGCCCATTGGCATCGCGGTTACAAGTGGGCTCTCAATACGGCGAAAATGCTTGCTAATTACGATGTGACGTGGTTCGAGGAGGCACTGTCTCCGGACGCACTGGAAGATTACGTTCTGCTTCGAGAACATTCGCCTGTACCGATATCCGGAGGGGAGGTGCTAACGCGTCGGCAGTCTTTCCTGCCATGGTTGTCAGCGCGAGCCTTCGACATCGTCCAGCCAGATGTCACCAAAGTCGGAGGGATCAGCGAGGAACGGCGGATCGCTTGGATGGCTCAAGATTACGGAGTCCAGTTCGTTCCCCATGGATGGAATACGGCGGTAGGACTAGCCGCAGATCTTCATCTCGCTTCAGCAGTTCCGAACACTCAGTTCGTCGAGTATTTGACAGGTTCACCGTTCATCGATGAGATCACCTTGGGTGGATGGAAACTCGACGCCGAGGGAATGCTCAACGTCCCAACAGGTCCCGGTTTGGGGCTGGAACTCGACCCAGACCAAGTTGAAAAGTACACCGGCATCCGCAATTTATTGAGCTGATTATTGATCAGACGCGCGCGCTGCATTTTAGGATTTGCCGTCCGCCAGGTTCGTATTGCTCGTGCTCAGAGAAGCCGTGCTCGTGCTCAGTGAAACGGTGCTCGTGCTCGTAATCGACTCGAGGCGGTCATGACAGAACGCTTCATCGTTCGGACCGATTCGCTGAGTCATTTGCTTTTCCCGATTTACCATCGCCTCGCCGCGCACGACAATGCTAGCACCGCCAGATACTTTGCATGCACCACCACTATTTAGGGGGGTGTTGGTCTTGACGCTTTCTACCGCGATTTCCTAGCCTTCGGCGACATTACATCTTAGGAAGCCATCGAACGGACGGCCGAGCAGCCAATCGTCTCCAAACCAGGAGACTTGGTAGTCGTCGTCGGCGAGTACTTCCAAGCGAAAAAAGGCGGAGCGGATGCGAACCTTGTACCTCCTGAACTCTAGACAATTGCGTTGGACTCCTGCGCATCTGGTTTGCCTTGCATGTTGGTTCCTTCATTTGGCATCGGCGTTTGCGTTTCAAGAGGGCGAGATCTTGCTGCGGCGCGATGTTGCCGTCGATCGTTCGATGATGCCAACCGCGCAAGGCTACTTGCAGCAGTTGTTCCAAGGTCGAATCTACTCCAATCCGGCGAAACAAAACTCGGTATTGATTCAGGTCGGTCAGGAGACGGTATCCGTTCAGTTCCTCGAGCCGCAGAACAGCGTTCGAATTGAGGGTCCTCGCGGGTTAGCGACCGACATCGCGATGTTGACATCTGAGATTAGTAAGTCCAACCGCGAATCTTCGGTACGCGTCGTACCTCTCAACGACAATGGCCAAGCATCGTGGGCGATATTTTCGCAGCGAGCGGAAGCAGCGCGATCGAAAAACAGTTCCAATGGTCGAAGTATTTCCGCGGGTTCCGGCCCGAGCATCACGAACTTTCTTCAACCGCGAGGCACACGACAAACTCAAGCGCGCAACGGATCCAACGAAATCGATCGCGATGGACAAATCCGATTGGCATCGGGGATGCGCAATCAAGCAGAACTCCTCACTGGGAGCGGACCTTCTGGAGCGGCACAGCCACCCGCTTTGCAGCCCCCTAACAACGCCACTGCTGCGAATCCTGCTCGCGGCCAGGATGAAAATCCCAAGAATGAACCACCCTCGATGCTGCCGTTGCCCCAATTCGAAGGGGTGCAGATCGAAATGCTGCCAGAACTCGATGCGGTAATTCTGCGTGGGCGAGACCAACAACTCACAGACCTGTCGGAAATCATCAAACGGTTGGACGAGACGAGCCGATTGACCCGTCCTGAAATCGAAATCATCCCACTCCAGTATGTGAACTCGAGCGCAATTTCCGAGTTGATCGAGACCACCCAGGAAAAGCTCGTGGGAACTCGCCAGGGGCGAATTACTGTGACACCGCTGGGAACCCCCAATGCATTGCTCTTGATCGGTTGGGGCGAGTCGATGGTCGCCATGAAAGAGTTGATTCAGAAACTCGATCAACCCTCGAGCATCGACAGTTCGTTCGCTGTGATCCCCTTGCAACATGCAATCGCTAGCGAAATCCAAACGCAACTCCAAACGTTCTTCAAGTCAAAGGAAGGCTTAGCGCCTGTCATCAACACCGTTGCCGATAGCCGCTCGAATGCGATCGTCGTCCAGGCATCACCTCGCGACCTCCAAGAGATACGTCGGATACTTAAAGAGATCGATGTCCCACGCGGAGGATTGATGCAATCCGCTCGCGTCTTCCAGTTGAAATACAGCTTGGCCGCAGACATTGCCGAGTCCCTCCAAGACGCATTGACCACGACGACAGCAGACCGCAACAAGAGCATGCAACTCGTCGACGAAAATGGTCAACCCATCGTGACGAGTGGCGTTTTGGGGACGACCAAGATCTCGGTCAACGAACGGAACAACTCGATCGTTGTGTCATGTGCTCCAGAAAATTTAGCCCTCGTAGCCCAATTCATCGAACAACTCGACACACCTGGTGACGTCGCCAAAATCAAGATATTCCCGGTCAGGAACGGAGATGCCGCATCCCTTGTTGAAACCTTGCGATCGCTGATCCCGTCGGCAGGAACCACAGCGCAGAACAACTCGCAACTTTCCAGTTCCCCAGACGAGAGCTCATTGCTCGCACTTCGATTCACGGTCGATACGCGGGGCAACAACATCATCGCCATCGGATCCGAAGGGGATCTCAAGATCGTCGAAGCATTGGTCATGCGGCTCGACGAGGAAGATTCCGTATCGCGAAAGAGCACTGTCTACCAGTTAAAGAACTCCCCGGCAGTCGATGTAGCCCTTGCTATCAACGAATTCCTAAGAAATAAACGCCAAGTGGAAATCGCAGCACCCGGCGCCATCAATCCGTTCGAACAACTCGAGAAAGAGGTTGTCGTCGTTCCGGAGCCCGTCCAGAACAAGCTGATCATGAGCGCGACCCCGCGCTACTACGACGAGATTGCGAGACTCATTGAGGAATTGGACCAACAGCCACCCCAAGTCATGATCCAGGTCATGATCGCTGAAATCACGCTTGGGAATACCGATGAATTCGGTGTTGAAATGGGACTTCAGGACTCAGTCCTATTCGATCGAAGCTTGCTCGGTGATCTAGTAACGCGTACGACAACGACCACAACGTCTACACCTGCGGGTGTTGTCACGCAAACCGCGCAGGAAATCGTCGCCGCTTCCAATGTCCCGGGATTCAATTTCAACAATGTCGATCCCCTTGGCAACAGCGGGTCCGCGAGAGCGTTGAACTCATCCCCATACGTCGGCGGCCAAGGTCTCTCGAATTTCAGTGTTGGCCGAGGTAATGAAGAGTTGGGTTTCGGTGGATTGGT
>CAIYZV010000266.1 GCA_903930765.1 uncultured Pirellula sp. | reverse complement strand
TCATGCCGTACAACCCGACTGCGGAGAACATGGCGAAATACCTTCTCGAAGAAGTCTGCCCGAAGATTCTTGCTGGTACCGGCGGCGTAGCGACACGCGTGCGTATTTGGGAGACGGATGAGTCGTTTGCGGAAGCTGCTGTGGATTCCAAGGATGGCGTGTATGTCGCCAGTTTCGAAGCGGCAACAAGCGGCGATTGAGCCCACTGCCTCAGGAATTTTCGATCGTCAAAGCAGTACCATGAAGATGTTGATGGCGGTAATACAGCCGAACAAGCTCCAAGCGGTTCGGGATGCATTGCAACATGTCGGGGTAACCCGAATGACGGTGCTCGACGCCGAAGGCTACGGTCGGCAAAAAGGCCATACCGCGTTGTATCACGGTGTTGAGTACCGAATCGATTTGCTTCGCAAAGTGATGCTGGAGATTTGTGTCAACGATGATTTTCTGGACCGCACCATCGAGGTCCTTACGTCGATTGCGAGAAGCGGCATGGAAGGAAGCATCGGGGATGGAAAGATATTTATCCTTCCGATGGATGAAGCCATAACGATCGATGATGGCGGCCGCGGTCCCGGAGCGGTTTGAGGTTTTCCGGCGTTGTTGTCTCGGGCGCAGCGGTAGATGTTTCTACAAAACGCCCAGTGTTCACGGGTTCGCAAGGGCGACTGGTAGCATGAAGATAGTTTTTTTTAGTAGCGACTTGATGTTTCAATCCAGGGTCAGTTCCGTGGTTCGCCAAGGTGGGAATGAGTTGATCGTAGTGCGTGATGTCGATTCGCTGCGAGAACGAAACATTCCTGCGGAAGCGCTTAAGATCGCCGTTTTGGATTTGTCCCTTAAGTCGATCGACCTCAATGATGTTATCGGTGCTTTGAAGAAAGACTACCCTGAGGTACTTGTGGTGGCATACGGCGCACACGTTGATGTGGAGGCTCTCGAAAACGCACAGCGAGCAGGTGCGGACATCGTGCTTACGCGAGGGCAGTTTGATCGCGACATGGCCCGCATCCTTGCGGTCGAACCGAATCCGCGTCCGTGAAAAAGGGGGGTAAGGGCATGAAAGCTAGTGCTTCGCTATCGATCGGTCCGGCGAATGCTTCGTCGCATCACGAGGCTCTTCGAGATGCTGTGCGCGATGCGATGGGTTCTGCCAAGGAGTCGCTGGGAGTGGCTGCAGATATCGCGATCGTGTTTATTCGTGATGATGCACTGATACCCACGGATGCTGAGCGATTGATCGAGACGGTCCTCAGGCCCATGGTCGGCGATGCAATTCTTTTTGGAGGCGTTGTCGATAGCCTTGTTGGGACAGCGCAGGAGGTGGAACATGGTGTCGCGGCCAGCGTGCTGCTGCTCGGAGAGATGCGAGGTGCCGCGAGAGCCTTCAGCATGGAGTGTGTCGAGACTCCCGACGGTTGGTCCGTGATGGGTCTCGATGAGGATGTTCATCGAGATGCGATCGCATGCGGTGGGCTGTTAACGGTCGCGTGTCCGTTCACCTTTTCCGCCGATATGCTCTATTCGTCCCTGGAGGCGTTGGCTCCTATCGATGAACGGCCAGCAAGGGTATTCGGTGGCAACATTAGTCGCATGGCCCGTCGAGGTGGTGAAGCCACGCCGTCGATGATGTTTCTCGGGGATCGTTTGGTGACCAGTGGCGCTATCGGTCTGTTGCTGCCCGATTCGGTGGAGTGGTCTGCCGTGGTCAGTCAAGGTTCCCGGCCGATCGGCGAGCCGATGATCGTGACCGAGGTGCGAGATCGTTCCATTGTGTCCTTGGGAGGTAAGCCGGCTTTGGAACAATTGAGAGACATGTTTCACGTGCTGCCGAATCGCGAGCGAGAAATGGCGATGCGATTGTTGCTGATCGGTCGAGCAATCTCCGAATACTCGGAGACGTTCTCACACGGAGAGTTTCTGATTCGAAACATCACAGGGATCGACCAAGAAACGAAGACCATCCAAGTTGCCGATCGGATGAAAGTGGGCCAAACCGTCCGATTCCACTTGATCGATGATACTGCAGCAGATGCCGATCTGAAGCAACTGACGTCAAGAGCACGCACCAGCGGCATGGAACCGGTCGCGGGGATCCTGTTCAGTTGCAACGGTCGCGGGGAGCGGATGTTCGGAGACTTCGGGCATGATGCAAAGGTGGTTGAGCATTACTTCCCAAGTTTGCCTGTTTGCGGTTTCTTTGCGGCGGGAGAGTTCGGGCCTGTTGACGATCAGAATCTTGTGCATGGTTTCACCGCTGTGGTTGCATTCCTGTGCAATCGTGCAGCTCGTTGATCGCAGCGATTGAGATCACGCGGGTTGGGTCACGCACAGACGCGGAGACTTAAAGTCGCTGAGAAATAAAGACGCAGAGGACCCAATGCCCGATTCGTGGCAACGAATCTTGGGTCAAGCGAGGAGTTCATGCAGGTGAAAGTGGTGGCGGCCTAGTTTGCCGCCATAATTTCCACCGGTGATTCTTCGGACACCGCATGATGGTCCGACATCGCATGCCGCGAGTATGCCTTGTCGCATCGCTTCGCGAACCGTATCGGGCGTCAGTCCATCGATGACCAGTTCGAGGGCCGCGCTCGTTTCCGTGAGAACTTGGTTGCTAACATGCACCGGTAGGGTTGGGCAGAAAGCATCGTTGGTGGATGCGGTTAAGGATTTGTATTTTGAGCCAACCTTCGAACCGCTGCGAGCGACACCTCCGGGGAACGGAGTGATGCACCCCCGAACTCGCTTGATCGCCCGAACCGCAGAGTCGCATGCGTGCAATGCACCGTGGATGGTTTCAGCGAGGACGAGGAAATTACCCCCCCCGACAGCACTCGTGCGTGACACGGAGTCTTGGCAAACGAACTCACCGTCCATGACTGGGATACGCCAGTACCTCTCCGAGCCAATCCGTTTTGCGATTTGATGGCCGTCACCGAAATAGCGCAGTCGCGAGCCCATGGCAATTTTTTTCTCCGTTTGGAGCCCGGAGAATACGGCGGTGCTGGGGCATGTCAGAACGCACTGCCCAACGCGTCGTACCAGTTGTTTTTCCAGTTCGGCCCCGCTGATGCTGAACATCAGTACGGCAACGCCTGGGCGTCCATCCGGGGTATGATCGCCATCGAGGAACTGTTCGATGCCCGCTTCGACACCGCACCCGATCACGCTGGTTGCGAATCCTGTCATCGCTTCGGCGGCCCGGCGCGCCCACGCCGGTTCGGTGGCAGTGATGACAATCCGCGTGGCAGTCATGTCGAATGCCTCTGCGAAGGTGTTTTCGATTTCGATACCGTTGATTTCCATTGATATAAACGGGCTACTTGCTGCCGAAAAACGGGGATGCCATCTGGCACGATCTACTCATGGTAGTCCATAATGTACTTCAGTTTGTGGACTTTGACTGCTCGATCTTCGACTTCTCGATTCGATCTTCGACTTCTCGATTGCGAAACCAAGGCCATGTTGGGAAACTTTGAGATCGGATTCCAGTACCCGTGGCTGCTCTGCTTCCTCGTCCTTATTCCCATGTCTTGGTGGATTGGGTCACGGTCGTTGTCGGGACTCGGGCAGGTCCGGCGTTGGTTGGCGTTGGTTCTGCGATCGCTGGTGCTGCTTTGGATCGTGCTGGCGATTGCGGGGATCCAATGGATTTGGTCGAGCGAGCGGCAGACGGTCATTTACATTCTTGATCAGAGCGACTCGATTCCGAGTGCCAAGCGGCAGTTGATGCTTCGGTATGCGATCGAGAGTGTGAAATCGCACCGTCGCGAACGCCGCTTTGACCGTGCAGGGCTGATTGTCTTTGGCAAAGAAGCGTCGATCGAGATTCCGCCGCTGGATGAGAATTTGCCACCGTTGTCGAAACCGGAAAGCTACTTTGGGACGACCGATGCGACGAACCTCGAAGGTGCGATGAAACTTGCCGCGGCGAGTTTTCTCGAGGATTCCGCGAAACGGATCGTGGTATTGACCGACGGGAATCAAACGTTGGGGTCTGCGGATAACGCGGCGAAACGATTGGCGGAGACCGGTGTCGGTATCGACGTTGTCCCGATCCGTTTAGACACATCGACGGAGCTATTGGTCGAAAAGATCGATATTCCTGGTTTCGTGAGGCAAGGACAAACGGTGGATGCTCGCGTTGTGATCCATCGATACCAGGAACCGGGTCAACCGGAGAAAAATGTCGATGGGCGGCTGCGCGTCGTGCGTCGTATCGGCAACCAAGTCGAGGTGTTGGTGGATGCTACGACCACTTTGGACCGCGACATTAACATCATCCCCTTTCCGCACCGCATCGAGGAAACAGCGGGATATACCTACGAAGCGGAGTTCATCGCTAGCGATCCTTCGGAGGACACGATCTCGCAAAACAATCGAGCGACTGCGTTCACGTATGCCCGCGGTCGCGGTCGTGTCATGTTGATCGAAGACTCGGCCAATATCGGGGACTACGAACCGTTGGTCGATGCGCTCCGACGCAATGATATCGAAGTCGATGTCCGTTCGGCGCCGAACTTGTTCTCAAGCTTGGTGGAACTTCAAAGCTACGATTCCGTGATTTTTGCAGGAGTGCCACGGAGCAGCGGAGAAGAGGCTGCGCAGATCGTTTCAATCACCGACGATCAAATCGAAATGTTGGTGCAAAGTGTCCAGCAATTTGGCATGGGGCTGGTGATGCTCGGTGGGCCTGAAGCGTTCGGTGCCGGGGGGTGGACCAACACCAAGATCGAAGCCGCGATGCCGGTGAATTTTGCGATCAAAAATTCCAAGGTGAACGCGGTCGGGGCGTTGGCCATGGTGATGCACGCTTCGGAAATGGCGGAGGGAAACTACTGGCAGAAAGTGATTGGCAAGTCTGCGTTGGATGCGTTGGGTCCTCAGGATTACTGCGGCGTCGTCCAATACGACATGAGCGGCGACAAATGGCTATGGGGAGATTCCTCCAACGGCTTGGCCAAGGTTGGCGAGAACAAGCAGATGATGCGATCCCGGATCAGCAGAATGGTCCCAGGGGATATGCCTGATTTTGACTCGTCGCTGAAATTGGCGATTAAGTCGCTCAAGAAAAACGATGCTTCGGTCAAGCACATGATCGTGATCAGCGATGGTGACCCGACTCCGGCCTCCAATGGTGTATTAGCAGACTTCGTTAGCAATAAAGTCAAAATATCGACCGTGGCCGTCGGTGCCCACGGCTCTGTGGGGACGGCGGAACTCAAAAGGATCGCGAACCGAACGGGGGGCAATTATTACGTTGTCACCAATGCTGGCGCCCTCCCGAAAATTTTTATGCGAGAAGCCAGACGGGTGGCGAAGCCACTTGTTTTTGAACCCCCGGGAGGCATTGCCCCGATTATTCAGATGCCGGGCCATGAAGTGATGTCCGGTATCCGTGGGCAGTTGCCGACGCTGAGAGGATTTGTATTGACTGAGCGCAAAGATAGCCCGTTGGTTGAGATCCCGATTATCTCGCCACAACCCCAAGAAGTTGAAACTGCAAATATCTTGGCCACATGGAGCTATGGATTGGGAAGAACCGCCGTCTTCACCAGCGATGCGGGAAAACGCTGGGCCGCGGATTGGGTCGGCTCAACCTACTACGATCAGTTCTTCTCCCAGTTGGTTCGATGGACTATGCGCCCTTCCAACGATGATGGGAAGTACTCTGTGGCGACACAAGCGAAAGACGGTCGGGTGCAGATCATTGTCAATGCGTTGGATGCGAACGATAAGTTCTTGAATTTCATGGATATGAGCGCGACGGCGATCGGTCCGGATCTCAAGCCCATTTCGGTTCCCCTCAATCAGCAGGCACCGGGCCGGTACGTCGGAGAGTTCGTGCCCGAATCGGCAGGTAGTTTTATGGTCAGCGTCAGCCCAGGGGCTGGCAAAGCCAATATCACCACGGGAGTCACCGTTCCGTTTTCGGATGAGTACCGAGTTCGACAAGCCAACATGCGGCTGCTCGAGCAGCTCGCGGAACAAAAACCGAACGGTGGGGAACCAGGCGAGCTGGCTCCGGCCCTCGAACAGGGAAATCTGGAGGAGTTGGTTGGGATCGACACCTACCGACCCGGTTTGCCTCCGGCCAAATCCCTCAAGGATATTTGGCCCCTCGCCGTCTTGATCGGTTCCACCCTCTTTTTTGCAGACGTCTTCGTGCGACGTGTGGCTCTGGATTTGGGGGCCCCGCTCCGTGCCATCGCCCGATGGTTGGGAAGATCACGAACCAGTGGTGCCGACCAGCAGCGTCAAAAGAGTCTCGACCAACTTCGGAAAAGCAAGTCCCAAGTATCGGGAGATTTGGAGCGCCAACGCTCTGCGGTAACCTTTGAAGTCACGGAGGTCGAGGATGGTCCTGGGCGAAGTTCAGCCTCGTTTGGGGCCGAACCGAGCACGGGCAAGCCGAATGTTGCGGCCACTGCAAAGCCGAGTATGCAAACAGAGGATGATCAGAGCTATACTTCTAGGTTGTTGGAAGCAAAGCGCAAGGCCAAAAAGAACAACCCATAAGCGACGTCCTGTTTCTATCCTCCCAAGTGAAAACCAACTACGCGAAAGAATCAATATCGATGAGTAATGTTGCGGAAACGATGCAGCAAGAGGCGGAGAGGTTTCGCGATCGCTACCAAACTGTACGAGCCCAGATCGGACGTGTGATCGTTGGTCATGACGAGATTGTCAACGGAGTCTTGACCGCGATGTTCGTCGGAGGCCACTGCCTGCTCGAAGGTGTCCCGGGGCTAGGGAAAACCATGCTCATTCGGACCTTGTCCGAGACCATGACACTCGATTTCAATCGGGTCCAGTTCACCCCGGATTTGATGCCGTCCGACATCCTGGGAACCAACATGATCGTTGAGAACGAAGGCCGCCGTGAGTTTCAATTTCAGAAGGGGCCGATTTTCACTCAAATCTGTTTGGCCGATGAGATCAACCGCGCGACTCCCAAGACCCAGTCGGCATTGCTCGAAACCATGCAGGAAGGGACGGTTACCGTCTCGGGGATAAAATACGAGTTGAAGAAGCCGTTTTTTGTGCTGGCGACCCAGAACCCGATCGAGCAGGAGGGAACGTATCCGCTCCCCGAAGCTCAGTTGGACCGCTTCATGTTTAAGCTTGTGGTCGGGTATTCAACGCGGGAAGAGTTGAACACGATCATCGATCGGACAACGCGTGGTGAGACCGTGGTTCCCGAAAAAGTGATGGACGGGGAAGAGATCCTGCACTGGCAGCGATTGGTGCGGCAGGTGGTTTTGGCAAAGCATGTGCAGGACTACATCGCTAGGCTGGTCCTGGCGACGCACCCTGGCGGAGTTTTGGCTCCGGATGTAACCAATCAATACATTCGCTGGGGCGCCAGCCCTCGCGGTGCCCAAACCATCGCTTTGGCATCCAAGGTGCGTGCGCTGCTCGATGGGCGGTACAACGTCAGCTTCGAAGACATTCGTCGCGTTATGCTCCCATCATTGCGGCATCGAGTACTGCTCAATTTCGAGGCCCAAGCCGAAGGGGTCGAGGTCGACCGTGTGTTGCTCGACATTCTCGAGAAAGTCAATGAACGCGCCGATGATCTATAGCTCGCGTTTCGCTGTTACTCGTACCATGGCGATGGGAATCTCAGATCGCGATTCCGAATGGGATCGCCATTTCCAAGGGTGCTGTTTGACCCGTCGCTGGCAACGCGCAATCACTTGTTGTGCCGTCGCTATTGTTTTCCTGCTTGCAAAGCCTGGGGATGTGTTGGGGCAAGATGCATTCCAGAAGGATGATATCGATGCTGCGGTAACCAAAGCGATTGGGTATTTGCTGTCGCAGCAAAAGCCCAAT